>JAQGOU010000633.1 GCA_028293445.1 Verrucomicrobiales bacterium
ACGAACGGTTCGCCCTGTTCATCTTCATCCGCACCGGGCGCTTCGCCAACGAACATTAATTGCGAATGAATGTTGCCGACGCCAAAGACGACGTTCTTTCGGGATGCCACGAGACTGGGGCATTTCTGGCAGGCGAGCGCGCGGGCTCGCAATTCGGCCATCGCGGTTTCTTTGGCGTCAGGAGAAAGCACCTTGGGCGCGGAAAAAACTGTCCTTGCGGCGGGAGCCTGAATCACCGGCGCCGGCGTGGAAACTTTAACGATTGCTGGCGCAACTCGTGGTGCGGCGACCGGCGTTGCGACTGGTGGGGCAAAGGCAGCGCGCGGTGCGGGACGCTGCAGGTCGGCGAGCGTTTCGGGCGCGACGGTCACATAACGCACGCCCCGTGCCTTCATTGAAAGCAAGTGATCTTCAACCGCGCTGGCGAGCTTCTGGAATTGGTCGGACATGAAGCGTGTATCTTAAACTGAGGTCAGTGGCGCGCACGCCAATGTTGTTGGGACTTATTCACGGGAAGTTCACAACTGCGGATGTCGATTATTTATCGCGTTTCAACAAATACTCAGCCAAACCCTCCAACGCCTGGGCTTTGCCTTTGAAAGGTTTTAAGGCGTCGAAAGCGCGTTTCGTGAGCTGCTCGGCGATCGCGCGGGATTTCTCCAATCCGACAATGGAAGGATAGGTCGCCTTCTGCGCCTTTGTATCTTTGCCGGCGGTCTTGCCAAGTTGTTCCGTGGTTTGCGTAACGTCGAGGATGTCATCGATCACCTGGAAGGCGAGGCCGACATTGTAGCCGAAATCGGTCAACGCCTTGAGCTGCGGCGGTGTGCAATTGGCGCTCATGCCGCCCAGGCGCACGGAACAACAGAGCAGCGCGGAGGTCTTCCGTTCATGAATGTATTTAAGCTGCGCTTCGGAGACTTTCTTCCCTTCCCCCTCGAGGTCGGCGACTTGTCCGGCGATCAGTTGCAGGGAACCGGACGCTTTGGCGATTTCCAGGACGAGTTCGCGATGCGAATAGCGGGGCCAGCTCTTGGAGAGCGCGGCGATCTCGAAGGCTTGGGTGAGCAAGGCGTCGCCGGCCAAAACCGCGATGCCTTCGCCGAACACCTTGTGATTCGTCGGTTTACCGCGCCGGAAATCGTCATTGTCCATGGCGGGCAGGTCGTCGTGAATCAAAGAATAGGTGTGAATGCATTCCACGGCGCAGGCCAGAGGCATGGCGTCCACCTGTTTACCGCCGCACGCTTCGGCTGCCGCGAGGCAGAGCGCCGGACGCATCCGTTTGCCGCCGGCGAAGATCGAGTAGCGCATCGCTTTGTGAATCGTGGGCGGGGCGACGGTTTCCTTCGGGAGGAACTTATCGAGGGCGCGATTCACGGCGTCTGTGCAATCGCCGACGTAAGATTGCAAGTTGAAGGAGGCTGATGAAATGGATTTCTTTCGCGAGACAGCGGACATGCGGCGGTTTTAAAGAAAGTTTGGCGAGGGCGCAAGCGTGGAGTGCAAGTCCCGGTATGATGAAGAGTGGGTGCAAGCAGAAGGTTTGGAGTCCCGCCTTCAGGCGGCGAGGCGCACGCAAACGCCGTGATTTTAAAATTTTTCCACGCACTCTTCCGTGCGACAGGTCTACCGGCTGAAGCCGGGACTCCGAACCTCGACCTCGCCCACTTTCAATCACGTCTTGCAATTCCCGGTTGTCAAATTTTTCCTGTTGCGTAAGTCCAGACACAAGCTACTCTTACCGGCTCGTTAAAACATGAACAGTGAATTGCAAAAACAGGCTCTGGCCAAGGTCGGCAACCCCAACATTTTGGTGAACATTATCTCGCGGCGCGTCCGGCAGCTGACGACTCATGGTCCACACAGCCGCCCGCTGATCTCCGAAACCGCTGGAATGGGTGCCGCTGACATTGCCTTGCTCGAGCTGATTGAAGACAAAATCGGTTGGGAAATGCTCGCCCCACCAGAACAAGTTGACGAAGCGCCGACCCGCGGCAAGAAGAAGAAAAAGAAGTAATCGTCTCTTCATAACAATTTCGCCAGCCAGAAGGGTTCCCTTCTGGCTGATTTTGTTTATATTGCGCGCGAGAGCACCACATGGCTGACATTGTCCACAATTCGAAAGCACGACGCGACTATCACATCCTTGCGACCTACGAGGCTGGAATCAAGTTGCATGGAACGGAAGTGAAAGCGTTGCGGGCCGGGCGAGGACAAATCGGCGATGCATTCGCACGGGTGGAGAATGATGAGGTCTGGCTACACAACGCGCACATCGACGAGTACACCTTCGGCAACATTCAGAACCATAAGCCGACGGCGCCTCGCAAGTTGCTGTTGCATAAGAACGAGATTCAGAAGCTTTTTGAACTCGTTTCCGTGAAGGGCAACGCGCTGATCCCGCTCTCTTTCTATTGGAAGAACAACAAGGTCAAAGTGGCGTTGGGGGTCGGAAAAGGAAAAGTGGAATACGACAAGCGGGAAGATATCAAAACCCGGGAGTCCGAACGCGAGATGAAACGAGCGATCATGCATCGCACTAAAGGCAAATAATCTGTGCACTCCTCTTTGAAGAAGCTTCAGATCTCCCCGCCGGCTTTCCTCCTTTCCTTTCTCCTGTTTGTGTTCCTGACGATAACGGTTTCTGCGGAACCAGCAAAGGCTGGGAAAACGGGAGCGACAGACCGTCCCGCAACATGGGCCGTAAAAATCGACAAGACAGGTCTAAAAAACTTTCACAGCCTTTCCACGAACATCTACCGAGGCGCACAACCCGATGCAAAGGGCATGGCAGCACTACAAGCGATGGGGATCAAGACGGTCATCAATCTTCGTGGCTTTCATTCCGACAAAAAGAAGATCGGAAAACTGGATCTGGCTTCGGAGCACATGCGTTTCAATACCTGGCACGCCGAAGATGAAGATGTGATCAGCTTCTTGAAAATTGTCACCGACACGAATCGCTGGCCCGTTTTCATTCATTGTCAGCATGGTTCCGATCGCACGGGATTGATGTCCGCGATGTATCGCATGACGGTGAGTGGCTGGACCCGGGAAGAGGCAATTCGAGAAATGACGGAAGGCGGCTACGGTTTTCATCCGGAATGGCAGAATTTAATTCGTTACCTGCGGAACGTGGATGTAGAGAAAATCAAGCGTGCCGCCGGAATCGAATCACCTCCGGTAGTCGGGAAAAACAGTTCGCCCTGAAAATAAAAAAAGCGAGGTCAGATGACCTCGCTTTCTTGAAATGGGATTCTAATTAGGCCTTGGCTGTCTTCTTGGCAGGATCGCCCTTTTTCCACGTGCGCTTCGGCGCTTTGACAACGAGACCCTGTTTCAGGGCATTCGCAGTGACGCGGATGTAGCGGACTTCGCCATTGATGAGAGCTTTAACGCGTTGGAGGTTCGGCATAAAGCGGCGTTTGGTGATAGCGGTCACGTGCGTACCGATACCGCCTTTTTTCTTCGCTTTACCACTGCGCCAAATGTGGCTGCCCTTAATCGGGCCGACGCCAGTCAATTCACAAATTCTTGCCATAAAATGTCTTTCTCTAAAAGAGTTGGTGAACTTAGCTGTCCAAAAGGAAAGCGCAAGCCTAATTTAGGGGAAAGAAGTAGCGGCTTCCACCGGCGATACATCAGGAACCGGCCTCGGCAGTATATTTTGACAGCGGGAATTATTTCGAAAGCTGAAAACGCACGGGCACTTCCACTTTTGATGCCACCGGTTGGTCAGTTGAGCGAGCGGGCTCGAATTTCCAATTGCGCACCGCGTTTTTCGCCGCGTCATCGAGCGCGGCAAACCCGGAGCTTTCTTTCACCACCACTGCCTCTGGACTGCCGGTGGCGGTAACGGCGACGGATAAGACAACAGTCCCTTCCTCGCGGCGGCGTTTCGCCGAGGGCGGATACGCGGGCTCAGGATTCTCCCGGTAACGGGGTTGGGCTGTGACTCCCGGCGCGAAGGCGGTTTCTGAAATGGCAGCGGGACTCGTTGTTTCCGGGGACAAGGATGTCACCGACGGAGAATTTGGCACCGACGATACGCTTGTTGTTTCTTTGGCTTTAGCCTCTGGAATGATCGCTACGCGAATCGGGGCAACAACCGGTTGGACCTGTTCTGCGAGCACCTTCGGCTTTTCGACCTTAACGACAGGCTTCGGTTCTTCGACTTTCTTTGGCAACGGTGGCGGAATCGCAGCTGCGGCAGGCACTTTGGTGAGGCTTTCTGCGTCGATCAGCTTTGGAGGTGTTTCGACGGAGACCAACTCAATCAGTGGCGCGGTTTCCAATTCCGGTTGCTGTTGAAAACTGGTGGCGAAAAATGCGATCACCATCAGCACCGCAAGGTGGATGGCGCATGAAATCCACACGCTGGTTTTCAAATGTCGCACGGCGCACTTTAGGTTTGAGCAGCCCCGACGTCAAAGACGTAAGGCACCCCAAAAGAATATAGTACGAATTTGTACTTTCGTCGCCAGCAGAGACGAAACAACATCGGCGTTATGGCTCCCTGGCTTTTTTATGCAATCGGGTGCCGCAGTCCTCTACGGTGCCCATCAGATTTTCACGAAGCTCGCTGCGGATCGTATCGGCGAGGGCCTCGGCGGTTTGGTCGTCGAAGGCACGGCCGCGTTAACCATCCTTCTTTACCTTTTATTCTTAAAGTTCTTCGGGAAGTGGAATCAAACCGCGAGTGCTTCGGGCGTCTGGTTTTCCGTAGCCACCGGCATTTGTGTCGGGATCGGGACGATTTTCTTTTTTCTGCTATTTCAAAAAGGCGCGCCGTTATCCGCCGCTCCCGTGATTCTTGCCGTCGGTTGTGCGATAATGGCCATAGCCGGAATCGTCTGGTTTAAAGAGCCGCCGACCTGGCAGCGGATTCTTGGAATCGGATTGTCGCTGGCCGGACTGTTTCTTTTGCGTCGATGACCACCGCGAACAAAATTACGCTGATACGAATTCTGCTCGTGCCCTTCTTTATCACGTTCGCCCTTTGGTACGTGCGGGAGGGAGACGAATGGTTTCGGTTCGCAACCGTTTTGACCTTTGGCCTCGCCTCGATCTCGGATGGGCTCGATGGTTACATCGCCCGGCATTACAATCAGCGTAGCGAACTGGGAGCGATTTTGGATCCGCTCGCGGACAAACTTCTATTGATTGCAGCAATTATTTTGTTGAGCTTCGAGAGTAATGGACATTTCGCCCGGATTCCCCTGTGGTTAATCATCGTCGTGCTGAGTCGCGACGTGCTGCTGGTGCTGGGGCTAAGCGTGATCTATTACATGTTTGGGAAAGTGAAAGTGCGTCCCCGCGTTGCCGGCAAGATTGGAACCGTGTTCCAGATGTGCGTCGTCGTGTGGATTCTCTTGAAATGGGATCGATGGGGTGGGTTGACGCTGTTTTGGCTCGAAGTTGGCGCGGCGCTGTTCACCGGCTTATCAGGATTGCTTTACATTTGGGACTGGATCCAGCAATTGAGTGAACATCCGTCGAGCGGTCCAACGAAGCCGTAATGTTTTTTCACCTTTTAAATTTTATTATGCCGACTGAACCCGAAATCAAATTGAAGGAAGGCGATAACGCGCCCGCATTTTCCGTGATGACCAACGGTGGAGGAAAAGTTTCCCTCGCCGACTACAAAGGTAAAAATGTCATCCTGTATTTTTATCCGCGCGACGATACCCCCGGATGCACCAAGGAAGCTTGCGCCTTTCGCGATAACTATGCGGAATTCAAAAAACGTGGTGCCGTTGTGCTCGGTGTGAGCACCGATTCCGGCAAGTCGCATGACAAGTTCGTCGAAAAATTTCAACTTCCCTTCACTTTGCTCGTCGATGACGAAAAGAAAATTGTGGAGGCTTACGGGGTCTGGGGTGAAAAAAAATTCATGGGCAGAAAGTATTTCGGCACGCATCGGGTCACCTTCCTCATTGGTCCGGACGGCAAAATTAAGAAGATTTGGCTGAAGGTGAAGCCAGACGAACATGCCCAGGAAGTCCTCGCGGCACTCGGCCAGTAATTGACACCTTGAACGCGTGCGCTTATAAAACGCCCACTCGATAATATCTAAGAAACAATTATGCCTATCAAAATCGGAACCAAAGCCCCGGAATTCACTCTTAAATCAAAGACCCCGGGCGGCGCACTCGTGGACGTCAAGCTCAGTGACAACTTCGGCAAGAAGAACACTTTGGTGCTTTTCTTTCCCGCTGCCTTCACCGGCGTCTGCACGCAGGAAATGTGCGACATCACCTCGGGATTAAATGCTTATTCCGATGTGAACGCTGATGTCGTCGCCATCAGCATCGATACTCCGTTCGCGCAGGAAGCGTGGGCGCAAAAAGAAAAGATCGGTATTCGTCTCGCCAGCGATTTGAACAAGGAAGTCACCAAGAAATATGACGTCTTGTTTCCGATGTTGGCCGGTGTAGGTGATACGTCGGCTCGCGCCGCGTTTGTCGTCGACAAGGCTGGAGTGATCCAATACGCGGAACAGACTCCGACTCCAAAAGATCTGCCTAATTTCGCCGCGATCAAAGAGACGTTGGCGAAGTTGAAATAAGCTTAAGCAATTTCTACGCAAACGGCGGTTCCTATTGTTCATTGAGGAAATTCCCGCAGAAGCCCGTGGGATTTTCTTGAAGGTACAAACGGTTTCTTCACCCATTGGAACGGAAAAGCGCGGTGCTTAGCTTGTTTGTAGAAAAGGAATTTATGAAACACAAACTGATCTTAACGAATGTTCTCTCTTTAGCTCTGGCGGTGGGGTTCGTCGGCTGCAGCACGGGCACAGGCACCAAGCGCAGCACTGGCCAATACATCGATGACAAAGGAACGGCTCAGCGCGTCCGTACTAATCTCAACAAAGATTCGCTCGTGAAAGCGACGAAGATTCATGTCGAATCCTTCCGCGGGAACGTTCATCTGACTGGCTTTGTGGATTACCCAGCGCAAAAACAACACGCCGAAGAAATCGCGCGCAATACCGAAGGTGTTGAATGGATTAAGGACGACATCATCGTGAAGAGCGAATTGCCGAATACGCCAACGAGTTCCCAGATCAGTGAGCCCTCCGGAGCCCGTGCCGGCGGCTCTGTGTCGACTCAGAGTTCGCGCTCGACTCAATTCCAGGGTGGAACTGCGGCGGGTGCAAGCGGTAGCAGCAGTGGCTGGGTCCGCGGAAATCGCGGGATGAATACGGAACTGTTCCCGGGAGAAGTCCAAGGAGAAGCCGCCGGTGCGCAGAGTCAATCGAGCCAAGGTTTCCGCAGTAGCGGCACATCGTCCTCGAGCACCTTTAATCAGAGCGCCACCCAGGGTGAGTTGTCGCAACGCGTAAAATCCGAATTGCAATCGGATACAACGTTGAGTGCGCAAAACATTCAAGTTCAGCAGGACGGCGACAAGATCATCCTGCGCGGCACGGTTTCCTCCAAGGAACAGAAGGAAGCCCTCGAAGCGAAGGCTAAAGCCATCCCGGGCGTGCGCAGTGTTTCGAACAAACTCGACGTGCAAAAATAGACTTTTCGCTGCGCTTCCAGGTGAAGCGTTTTGAAAGAACACGGACGTTGTCGCAAGACAACGTCCGTTTTGCTTCTTGCCTCGCGGGCCAAAATTTTCTCAAATCACGCCAACAAGCAAAATCTATGGCCGCCGCATTTCCAAAAATTTCTAAAATTCAGTTCGAAGGACCGAAATCCAAAAATCCGCTCGCCTTCAAGCACTACAATGCTGGCGAAAAGGTCGACGGCAAGACGATGGCGGAACATCTGCGTTTCTCCGTGGTCTATTGGCATACCATGTGTGGTCAGGGCTCCGATATGTTCGGCGCGCCGACGGCCATTCGCCCTTGGGAAACCGGCAAGAAGGGAATCGAACTCGCCAAGGCGCGCGTCCCGGTCTTCTTTGAATTTTGCGAGAAACTGGGCGCGCCGCACTACGCGTTTCACGATCGCGATGTGGCGCCACACGGCAAGACACTGCGTGAATCCAACAAGTATCTCGACACCATCGTTGACCTCTTGAAAGCGCAACAAAAGCGCACCGGCATCAAATTGTTGTGGGGCACTGCGCAATTGTTTGTTCACCCTCGCTACGTGCACGGCGCTTCGACCAGTCCGAATGCCGACGTCTTTGCGTTCGCTGCCGCACAGGTTAAGAAGGCGATCGAAGTAACGCATGAACTCGGCGGTGAAGGTTACACCTTCTGGGGCGGTCGCGAAGGTTACTCCACGCTTTGGAATACCGACATGAAGCGCGAGCAGGAACATCTCGCGAAATTTTTGCACCTCGCCGTCGAATACAAAAAGAAGATCGGCTTCAAAGGCCAATTCTACATCGAACCCAAGCCGAAAGAACCAACCAAACATCAATACGATTCCGACGCCGCAGCCTGCCTGAACTTTTTGCGTGAGTACAATCTGATCGGGGAATTAAAACTTAATTTGGAAACCAACCACGCGACCTTGGCCGGTCACACCATGCAGCACGAAATGGAAGTCGCTGGCGCCGCGAATGCCCTTGGATCCCTCGACGCCAACACCGGCGATCTCTTGCTCGGTTGGGACACGGACCAATTTCCGACCGATATTTATCTGACTGCCCAATGCATGCTGACCGTTTTGAAATATGGAGGCCTGACCAGCGGCGGGGTGAACTTCGATGCGAAAGTGCGCCGTGAAAGTTTTGAACCAGTTGATTTATTTTATGCCCACATCGGCGGCATGGACGCTTTTGCTCGTGGTCTGAAAATTGCCGCAGCGATTCGCAAAGATGGTCGATTGCAGGAATTCGTCAACGAACGTTACGCCTCCTGGAACAGCGGCATCGGCGAAAAGATCGAAAAGGGCAAAGCCAGCCTCGAAGATCTCGAAAAATACATGCTGCAAAAGGGCGAATCCGACGCAAACACCAGCGGTCGTCAGGAATTCCTGGAGAACTTGATCAACGAGTTCATCTGAGGCGTGATGGTGGGAGAGGAGGATCACCTCGCCTTTCCGAAAGGCGGGGGAGAACCGCCCCAAATGGGTCGTTCTTCGTAAGTTGCTGATTTACAGGCGTGTAAAACTTCTTTCCCGCGGGAAATCGGTAATTCCTTTCGGGGGAAAGTTTTTTCCCGCGGGAAATTGCGATTTCCTTTCGAGAATTTCGGATTTCCCACGGGAATTTCCCGTTTCCTTTCGAGAAATACAAATTTCCCGCGGGAAGTTGGTGTTTCCTTTCAGGGAAAAGTTTTTTCCCATGGGAAGTTGCCATTTCCTTCCGGGAATTTCGGATTTCCTGCGGGATATTCCTATTTCCTTTCGAGGAATACAAAATTCCTGCGGGAAGTTGTAGTTTCCTCTCGGGAATTTCGGATTTTCCGTCGCATATTTACGTTTTTCATTGCTCGGTGAAGGGCGGATAAGTTCCGGAATTTGAAATTCGACATCGTTGCTTCCCCGGATGTGGAACCCCGGCCCCCTCTTCGCGAGTAACGTCAGTTCCTGCTTTTTTTTCTGGCTTTGAGAAGAGCGACGATGCCGAGAAACATTCCAATCAGCACGACAATCATCATGTCCTCTTTCGGGTCCGGCGAGAAGATGAGGATAAAATTCTTCCCCTTCACCAGCGCCGAAAAGCTGGAGACACAAAACGGCATCATGAAGAGGCGGATCGTCTGCCACCGTTCCGGTTTACTGCCGTTCGTCGTTGAACTGAGATAGAGGGCGATGCCGATGATGGCGCTCAGCCCGAATGACGTCAGCCAGAGACGCGAACTCGCTTCAAAGTAGCGAACCAAAATGACGAGGTACCAGATGAAGTAGCACCACAGGATGATGCGATTGCGCGATAGGCCTTCCAGGTAACGGAACAATGGTTTCATTTGTGCGGCAGAAGTTTTGCCCGCGAATCATATGGAAAACACGAAATTTGTTTGCAGAACATTTCTTTCGCCTGGGTCTGTTTCGGGCTGCAGCAACAAAACGTCGGACTTTATGTTCATCCAAAGCTCTACGTGAAAAACCGTTTCTAAAGGTTTGAGCTTCCCGATTTTGCTCCCTAATCTCCTCACCACCTTTAAACGTTGAACATCGAACCAAGCTATGGCGTATCAAGAGCGTCAACTCACTGACATATCGAAGCAGTTCCAGATTTACGGCGAAATTCTTCACGCCGAAACCTGCAAGATTGGACACATTAACGAAACCTATTCCGCCACCTACGATCAGGGCGGCACGAAGGTTCGTTACATCCATCAGAAAATAAACCAGAACGTTTTCAAAAACCCCGACGCCGTCATGAACAACCTCATGCGCGTCACCACGCATCTACGCAAAAAGCTGGAGGATCAAAAGGTGCGTGATATCACCCGGCGTTGTCTCATCGTGGTGCCGACGCGCGATGGCAAATCGCACTTTCGCGATGAGCAATCTTTTTGGCGCACGTTCGTTTGCGTCGAGGGAGTGCAAACGTTTGAGTCCGTCCAAACGGCGGCTCAAGCGTTTCAGGCCGGTCGCGCCTTCGGGAATTTTCAAAGTCTGCTCGTTGATCTTCCCGGCGATCGCCTGCACGAAACGATTCCTGATTTCCACAACACCCGCAAACGTTTCGAAGTGTTTCAGCGAGCGGTTCAGAACGATCATTTCAACCGGGCTAAAGAGGTAAAGGCGGAGATTGATTTCGCCTTGAACCACGAAGGCATCGTGGATGTTATTCTCCAGGCGACTGCGAAGAAAAAAGTTCCCGAACGCATCACGCACAATGATACGAAGTTCAACAACGTCATGTTGGATAACGTGAGCGGTGAGGCAATGTGCGTCGTCGATCTGGACACCGTCATGCCGGGTTGCGCCCTCTACGATTTCGGCGACATGGTCCGCACCACGACCAGCCCGACGCTTGAGGACGAAAAAGATCTGTTAAAGGTGAAGATGCAAATGCCGATGTTTCGAAAGCTTGCCGAAGGTTACCTCGCGACGGCCGGAACGTTTCTCAACAAGCACGAACGCTCTCTCATCGCCTTTTCCGGAAAACTGATCACGTTCGAAATCGGCATGCGCTTTCTCACCGACCATTTGAGCGGCGATACCTATTTCCGCATCCATCGTCCCGGCCACAATCTGGATCGTGCCCGCACCCAGTTCAAACTGGTGGCGTCAATTGAGAAACAGGAAGAGGCGATGCAGAAATTTGTCGATCGCGTTTGACGCGGCCGCATCTCGACACTGCCACCGTCTTGATCTATTTAAGCCCGCCGCGTGTGGGCACGCGGCCTACACCGTGCTTTTGTAGGCCGACCGGCCTCAGTCGGCGGGGCGATAACGTCACGATGCACCCCGTTGGCTTGATGGCTCACTTGACATTTTTGCTTCTCTGCTGAAACTGGCGCGATTATGTCAAATATACCGACTGAATTTCGTGGGGTGACGGCAGTGGCCAAAGCGAATGTTTACTTCGACGGCAAGGTCGTCAGTCATTCCATTCTCTTTCCCGACGGCAGCAAGAAGACCCTTGGGTTGATTTATCCTGGCAAATTTCACTTTGGCACCGACAAAGCTGAGCTCATGGAAATTGTCGCTGGCGAATGCGTCGTGAAGTTGGATGGGCAAAGTGCCTTGACCACTTACGGCGCTGGCAAAGCTTTTGAAGTCCCTGCGAAATCCGGCTTCGATATCGAAGTGAAGTCCGGCATCTGCGAATATATCTGTTCCTTCCTGTCCTAAGCAAATGAGCTGGGGCGGCGAACAGGTGCAGGGTTGCGGATCAGAACCAACGTGCTCAACGCTTAAGAGAGGCGACCCGAATGGTCCGGTTAAGGTCCTCGAAGAAACGTGAACATCGCCGGAATCGCTACGGGAAAGCTGCGATCCGGCTCAGGTGCCGGATCGCCGCGAGAATGAGTGAGACTTTAGCCTGATCTTTTCGGGGTGAAAAGAACCAGGGCTGAGTTTCAATTCTTGGCTGGAACAGCTGCCACGACTGGCGCTTGCTGCGTCAAAATCGCTTTGTTCTGCTGGAGATAATTCTCAAGCACAGGGATTGACGCGATGGAAACCGGCGCGCGCTTCAAGCCCCCTTTAAAATGCTTATAATGCACGAGTCGTTTCCCAACCATTCCGATTTGGATGTTGGACTCGGTCAAATCCCATCTTTGACCCTGCTGTAAGTGTGGGAAACGTGCCAGGCTGAGAGCGGTCCTCTTTTTGACTGTGGTGATCTTTTTGACGACGGTAATCTTATTAGCGATGGTCTTTTTCAAGGCACGGACTCTAACATAAAAGCTCAAATAACCCAAGAGATTCCTTAAAACTTCTTATTTTGGTCTTGAAATCGCGTCGCCCCACGCGTAAACGCGGATAATTGGACCCTTGTTGCCTGTGCCTGGAGCGGGGAAAAGATAGGTCGATCGTGTTGTGGTAGTGTGGGATTCAAAGCTTCTCTTCTCAGGTAAACCCTTAAAGCAATTCGCGGATGAGCCTGATTGCGGTAAAGTGGGGTAATCCCTCACTCTATCTCCCGTTCCCAACTGCAAAATTCATAGCTCACGCTATGGCATGTCCCGATTGCATTATGAAAATGAATCAAAGTCCGTATCTCCTTCCGCTTCTCGCAGCGCCTTTGTTCCTGGCTTCGACGAGTCAGGTCACGGCTCAACCCGATTATCCCGGCGCCATTTGGCGGCCCGTTTATTCCGGCCATTGGTATACGTCTGGTTACGGACACAAGTTCCATGTGGTCCATGACATGGAAGGGTACTATTGGACGAGCATCTCCTATTTTCAACGCTCCACCACGCAAGCGAGCGTGCACTTCTACGTCAATGGCAAAACGGACAACGGATCGGATGCCGCGCCGGGTGAAGTAACCCAAGGTGTGCGCACCGCTTATTATGCGTGGCATGCCCTCTGTTGGAATCAACACAGCACAGGAACGGAGCACGAAGGTTTTGCGAGTAACCCTGCGTGGTATACCCCGCAACTCTACCAGGCCTCCGCTGATTTAACGCGCTGGTTGGGCGATCGATTTGGCTGGCCCAAAGACCGCAATCACATAGTCGGACACGACCAGAAACGCATCGCTGGCTGGCCTGCTTACGCCAGCGCTAATCTTGGTATTGATCCATACTGTAATTCCCACACGGATCCAGGTCCTTATTGGGATTGGAATGGTTATATGGCGCGCGTAAATCCACCTTCGGGACCGGCCACGATTAATCCCCCTTACGTGTTTGATGGTGACGCCCAGGGCTG
>JAQGOU010000636.1 GCA_028293445.1 Verrucomicrobiales bacterium
CGGAGTGCAAGTGGCGGTCGAACTCGTCGCACAACTCTTTGACCTCGGTGGGAAGCGCGTCGGTGTGCCGGTTCCGCTGCCGCAGTTCCTGGCACAGACTGGTGAGCAGCCCGCGCAGGTCAGACGAGTGGGGTGTTGTCCCAATCAAGCGGATGATCGGCTTTTGCGCTTCCAGGATATTATCAAACGCCCGCCACATCAACGCAGTCTTGCCGCAAC
The DNA here is from genome assembly GCA_028293445.1 of Verrucomicrobiales bacterium. Classification (GTDB taxonomy): domain Bacteria; phylum Verrucomicrobiota; class Verrucomicrobiia; order Limisphaerales; family JACDHS01; genus CBHWET01. The sequence continues at coordinate 220 of JAQGOU010000636.1, forward strand.
CGGACGAGCCATGCACAACCAGCGGCAGCATTGAAGAGTTCTGCAAATAGTCAGCGATTGCATCCAACGTGGATTGACGTCCGACAAACGATTTCTTGCGACCAAGCTCCCGACCGAAACGTGCGTGTTCGTCTCGTTCAATTTTCAGTTCGCGAGTGGCGCGTTCAGGGGATCCTTGCTTGCTCTTGCGCCAATACTCGTCGATCTGGCGTTCGATGATCGGGCGAAATCGCTCGAATACCGTATCGCAGAATGCCTTGGTATCAGCCTCGGAACCATCGAGGAGGATTCTGTCGTTCTCGCGTTTGAGGCGGGAGAATGGGATTCGCAATGGCTTGTTTTCGCCAAGCCTTATCCTGATTGCCTCTTTCAGCGCGGTCTGCCTCGCGATTGCGGCATGATCAAACTCTCCGGATTCCGTCCGGTCGAAGAACTCTTTCAGCTCGGCGATACTGAAGTCACCCGGGTTAGTGATCTCACGAAAGCAGGCGATCACGTGTCTTTCCGCATTTTCCGCGGAAAGGGCACCACACCAGATCTCCTGCTCAGTGGCCGAAGCCTGAAACCGGGCGATCTGCGGAATCGCGCGTTTGGGATTCTGCAGGTCATTCGCTTCCGCCACATGCCGCTCCCAATCCACACCATTGAGCCACCACTCCTCGCCGGGGAACGCGGTATTGATGAGTTTCCACAGGACTTGCTGGACAACCAGCCAATCTTGTGTGTCCTTGCCATCATGCGTGTGCGTAAAGTCGCGCCCGTCCCGAAGATTCCGGCGGGGTTGTAGGATGAAATTCAACGGAGCCCGGTTGGGATCAATGGCTGTTAGATCAGGCAACACAATGTTTTCATCGCAACGATACCATTCTTCCAGCACCTGAAGAGCCGTCTTGCCGAATGGCGTCTGGCTCTTACCAGCGGCACCCGCTGCGGTTGAGAGTGCAACAAATTCTGCGGTTGTTATAGCTTCCGGCAATGGTCGCCAGCCGTAGCGGTTGCCAAGCAGGACCAGGAAATTCGGCTCCGGTGAGATCTCCTGCGCCCGCCGCAACTCGTCGAAACAGATCTGCATCGTCCGGTGATCCAGTCCGGCTTCGGTTGAAACGCCCCAACGAAGGTCAATGGCTTGAAACTGAAACTCGTTCTTCTGGCAAAGCTCTTCCAGCCTGGGATACACCTCCGCCGCTAGCGCGTTGCGCTCGTGCTTCATGTCGCTGAACGTCGAACTAACGAAAACGCGAATGACCGGCCGCAAACGAGGTTTGGTGATTGGGTCAGGCAAGTTTCCGTAGCTCATAAACGTAGCCAGTCTCCAAGTTTGATCGCGGTGTTTTTGCGATGATCCAGCACTAGCCATTGCCCCTTCGGATCACCGACGAGATCGCCCCAGATGATGCGCTGATAAAGGCCCAAGTATTCTTGCTCGGACCATTGCTGCTCGCCAGCCGTTTCGGCTGAAGGGAACAGTGCGACGTTTGCGTCCCCATTACACCCGTCGCCCAAACCCAGTTCCCAAGGAATCCAACTGCTGCCCTTTGACCGGGGCGTAACTAGCAGCACGAATTTCCGACAAACCCTGACCGCACCGCGAAGCCCATTCGCGATGTCGAAAATGTCCATCTGCTTCAGAGTTGGGTCTTTCTTGTCCACGTAAACCTTCCCGCCGTGCCCTTCGAGAATCCTGATAACCCCGGGAAGAAGCTCGTCGTCAGCAGACGAATGCGAGAGAAAGACGGTTTTGCCCTCACTGGCTGTCGCCTCCTTTAGCAACCGCCCAGCATCAACTTCAGAACCGAACTTTCGGAGTTCGGCGTAGGTGACAAACGCTTTCATTAAAGTATATCAGGCGGCGGCTTGTGCCCGCGTCGTTCGGGTTCCTTGCGGATTCGGCGGGCTTTCTCCACGTCGAGGTGCGAATGGGAAACGAAAATCCATGCGCCACTCTGCTTGGGTGAGGATTTCATAAAAAGGCCGCATCTTGAGAATGCGAACTTGGCATTTCGATACGCTCAGCTATTTCCAAATAATAGGAATCGCACTACAGGAAGCAAGCTCCAACTGGTTCTACCACCTCATTTTAAGAAATAGTAAGTGCAAAAGCGACAAAGTTACCCTCTTCCGTTCCTCAATTTGATCCTGGACAACATCTTTTAGTTTTAAACAACAAAGAAAAAGCAATTGGGGTAGCTCAAGGTAAAGCGCATGACCGTACGTGCCTCCGTCCCAATTATCCCGACTCCATCCTTGATGAACTCATGTCTTCGCATTGACTATGATCGCTTGCAGATGTCTTTTTCCATCCCGCTCGTAAAACATTGAAAGTGCAGCCAAATACTTTTGGATCTGTTTCGGAAGTTCGAATTCCTTCGCATACTCATTCGTTGCAATTCCTTGCTATTGCACTCCTTGGCTCGGCCCTCGTACGTAGCCATAACCCAGTAATTACAGACTTGTTGGGTGGAATATTGCTCACGACCAATCTTTCGCGTAATACCACCTTATGGGGATTCCCGGGTCTTCTGTCAAAATCTTCTGAGCATGGGACAGTTAATGACCTACCCTGCTTGTTAAGATGCATTAAGAATGAATCAGTATTCAAAAAGCATTTGTTTGTCCGACACTCGAGCGTGCGAGCCGCTATTTTTTAATTCACATTTTTTGTGTAATCTCACCGCAACCCCCTACGCCACAATAATTTGCAAAATTACCTTTTTAGATTGACTAGACTTATATATATGTATAATCTACTTACATCGTTGGATACGGCCTGCGAGGGTCCCATCCTGAAACCCAGGACGGTGGACCCAGAAACAGGAAGCTCCCATGTTCGGTGGGGGTTGTATTGACTTGGATATTGTGGGGATCTTGCGGCCGCATTTCTCCTGTAAACCAATAACCACCTCAGCCCGGCCCCCAGCGTTACCGGCGCGCGCCGCCCTTTTTTAGAACGGCACCCAAAGCAAAACAGGCAAAACAAATAAAAGATGAAACCGAAAATCAAATAGAACCATAAAGGAACCAAAACCACCGGCAGTTACGCAATTGAAGGCCCCCAAACCTTTTACTTAACCAAACCTATGGACACCCACCCCATTTGTTTCGACTTCCAGGAAATCCCCGTTTCTTTTCCCCCTTCGTTTCCTCCGTTACCTCTATGTAAAACATTCTGGATTCCTCCTTTTTCCCAAAAAACCGGAAAAGCCCTCTGTTCGACTTTTTCCATACGCAACCCCTTGCAAATCAACAAACCCTCCTCAAAAAAGTGGAACAACTGTTCGATCTGTTCGACTTATTCCACTTTTTTGTTCGGTTTGTTCGACATCCGTTCGACTTTTGTTCGACTTTCCTCCAGGTCAGCCGCATTCAAATCACTCCCTTTTGCATTGTCAGCGTTGCCCTACCCATCTTTAATACCCC
>JAQGOU010000011.1 GCA_028293445.1 Verrucomicrobiales bacterium
AGCAAAAAAGGTTCATCACTCAGAAGATGGTCATTTTTTTACGCTGAAATGAGACCATCTTCCGAGATGGTGCCGTTTTCGGCCAAAAAGCGACCATCTTCTGGAGGATGAGACCTTTTTAGAACCAAAATCGGTTCATCCGCTGGAGGATGGAACCTTTTTACGACAAAAACGGATGAAAATCTAGCGCAGCGGAACTTTTGAGAGCAAAAACGAGCTCGTCGACAGAAGATGAACTGATTTTTGCTCTAAAAAAGGACCATCTTCTGGAGGATGAGCCTTTTTTAGGACCAAAATGGGTTCATCCGCTGGAGGATAGCCTCTTTTCACGACGAAAACTGATGGATTTCTAGAGGATGGTAACTTTTTAGACCAAAAATGACCTCATCCGACGGAGGATGAACTTATTTTTGCTCTAAAAAAGGACCATCTTCTGAAAATGAGGGCGTCAGGACAAATCCAGACCTCGCGCACCTCGTTCCTACCGTTTGCGTTAATCGCTCAATCATGCTTTAAATCTTTGCGATGCGTTTTCACGCGGTGTTTTCAGTCAGCGACTATGATCTCGGGGCGACTCTCTCCTCGGGACAGGCTTTTCGTTGGGACCTGCGCGACGGGTGGTGGGAAGGTGTCGTTGCCAAACGTTGGGTTCGTTTACAAAATCTTGGCGGAGCGATCGTTGCCGAAATGGTCGAACCAGTGTCCGACTGGGATTGGCTGAAGGATTATCTGCAATTGGAAATCGATCTCGCCTCCATCGTAGAGACCTTTCCCCAGGACGAACCGATGCGTCTCTCTGCAGCTTCTTGCACGGGATTACGGTTGTTGCGCCAGGAACCGTGGGAATGCCTGGCCTCGTTCATTCTTTCTTCGACCAAACAGATCGTGCAGATCCGGCAAATCGTCGCGATGCTTTGTGAAAGGTTTGGTCAACCGATTCCTGCTCCCAGTGGACGTCAACCAGCCTACGGATTCCCGAGCTTCGGCCAGATCGCGGAGGTCAGCGAGCAGGACTTACGCGCGTGCAAAATGGGATTCCGCGCTCCGTATTTGCGCGGCGCGGCGCGAATGATCGCCAATGGCGAAATCGATCTGGAGAAAATCAGGTCGATGCCGCTCGACGAGGCGCGACTGGAATTAGAGAAGCTTCCCGGGGTCGGCCGCAAGATCGCTGATTGCGTGCTGTTATTTGGCTATGGCTTTCAACAGGCGTTCCCGGTGGATGTCTGGGTGATGAAAGCGTTGCAGCAACTTTATTTTCCCAAACGCCGGGTCAAGCTGCAACGGCTCCGAAAGTTTTCAGAAACGCACTTTGGCCCGAACGCGGGTTACGCCCAGCAATACTTATTTCATTACATGCGCGTTGCAAATCAGCCGCGAACCACTAAAACCGCGCAAGTTCAGCCACGCACTGGCCGCAAGTAATCGAAATAACGAAGATGAATTTAGAAGTCCTTTTTACCCCGGCCGATTTTGGCGCGCTCAAGCAACGTGATCTGTCGCAGAGCGTTTGCGTCGTTTTCGACATCCTGCGCGCGACGACCTCGATGACCAACGCTTTGGCGAACGGCGCGGCGGCGATCATTCCGGTTTCCGAGATTGCCCAAGCTTTGGAAGTGAAGAAGCAGCAGCCGGACGTCCTCCTCGCCGGCGAGCGTGAAGGCCTCCGCATCCGCGCCGCCCAAACCGGCAGCATTGATTTTGATCTCGGCAATTCGCCGCGTGAATTTACGGCGGACAAGGTTCGCGGGAAGACGATTGTCATGACGACGACCAACGGCACACGGGCTCTGAACGCGTGTGTCGGCGCAAAACAAATCTTTATCGCCTCGTTTTTGAATCTGCGAGCTCTCGCGCAAGCGCTTCACGGGACGGAAAACCTTTTACTCGTCTGCGCCGGCACCTTTGAGGAAGCCGCTTACGAAGACACCCTTGGTGCCGGGGCTTTGGCGGATTTTCTGTGGAACGATTTCAGCGTCGGCCATATTTCCGATTCGTCGCAAATGGCCCGCGAGATTTATCTCTCCGCAGAACGCGATTTCGCCCAAGCCATCCAATTCTCTAAAAACGCCCGCCGCTTGCTCGCCAACCCCGATCTGCATGACGACGTACCGTTTTGTTTTCAGCGCGATTCCCTGAACTTTGTCGCCCAAATGCACGACGGCATTATTCGGAGAACAGGGAAATCCTGAATGGTGGGAGCATTAAAGAACTTTACAGTTGGAGAGCAATTCGCAAACTAGCCACCGTGTCAGTGCAAATGACAAATGCTGACCGTGCCGGGACACTCGAAAAGGGAGAATCGGCTTCGGTTTTGCACCCATTCAACGACCTTGAGACCGCCATCAAGCGGTCGCAGAACTTTCTTCTTTCGGAGCAAAAGCTCGAGGGCTATTGGGTCGGCGAATTGATGGTCGATTCCACGCTCGTTTCCGACACCATCGCTTATCATCACTGGAACGGGTCGGTGAACAAAGTTTGGCAGCGGAAAGCGGTCAATCACATCTTTTCAATGCAGTGCCCGGATGGCGGCTGGAATATTTATTACGGCGGTCCCTCCGAAGTAAATGCCACCATCAAAGCGTATCTCGCTTTGAAACTGGCGGGCATTCCTGTGACCGATGCCCGGATGCTGAGGGCGCGGGAGATGGCCTTGAACCTCGGCGGTGTTCCGAGGATGAACACGTTTTCCAAACTGTACCTGGCGTTGCTCGGACTCTATCCCTGGAAATATGTCCCAACGATTCCCAGCGAAGTCATCCTCATCGGCAAATGGTTCCACGTGAATTTTCACGACATGAGCAATTGGAGTCGATCCATGCTCGTGCCGCTCGCGATCATCAACCATTACAAGCCGACACGCCGGACACACGTCACGTTGGATGAACTTTATCCGGCAGGCTTTCATGAACGGGACCTGGCCTTGCCGCGCGATCCGCAACTGTGCACGTGGCGCAATCTGTTTCTTTCGCTCGACGGCCTGCACAAGTTCGCGGAACTTTGGGCCAAGGCGGGTATCCATCCGTTTCGTCGCCATGCGCTGAAGAAGTGCGAGGAATGGATGCTCGAACGTTTTGAAGGCACCGATGGACTCGCGGCTATTTTCCCGGCGATGCTCAATTCGCTCATTGCCCTCAAGTGCCTCGGTTATAAGGACGATCATCCACAAATCCAACGCGCGGTCTGTGAATTAAAAAAGCTCGAGCACGAAACCGAAGACAGCGTCCGGATCGAGCCTTGTTTCTCTCCGGTGTGGGATTCGGCGATCGTTGCGATCTGTTTGCACGAATCCGGTATTCCCAGCGATCATCCGGCACTCAAACGTTGCTGCGACTGGATCATCGATCGCGAGATTCGTTTCCGCGGCGACTGGATTTACAAGAATCCGGCGAACGTCGAACCGAGTGGCTGGGTTTTCGAATACAATAACAAATGGAACCCCGACG
>JAQGOU010000200.1 GCA_028293445.1 Verrucomicrobiales bacterium
AATCGGTTGGTCCAAATTCGGCCTTGCCTTGGCTTCCATCCGCAGCTTTTATCGATACGTCCCAAGTACATGTACCATTTTTCGACGATTGCGGGCCGGACATTGCGCGCATTCTCTTTGGCTGGCAAAGAGTTTGTGCGTTGGAGTATTCGCCCGGATCGTGGGCGACTGGTTGGTCTGTTTCTTGTCAACGCCTTTACCATCATCGCTGGATGGGCCGCTCTTGTCACTTATCGCACGCAAGCAATTAACTCACTGCAAGTCGCCGCCCGAGACGAATTCACGTCTGTTTACACGAATCTCGGAAGCGACAAACTTTTCGAACGGCTCGGAGCCCTGCAACAAGTCCCTGATGTCATGTTCCGGAAGAGCCCTAGCCTTAGCATGGTGAATAGCTATGCCTTCGGGCAGGATTACGATCAAGTCTATTTCGACCGCTCGAAACGCGCATTGGTGAATTATCTCCGAACTAAACCAGACGTACTGGCATCCGATCCGTTAACGCAAACCGAGTTCATTGGGATACTTGAGGCGCTAGCAAAAATTGGAAGAAGCGGATGGAAAGAAGGTCGGCGCGTAAAGCAGTTAACTAAAGCAGAAGCGCTAGATTGGATTTGGTCGTCCGACCCGGAAAAGGGAAGCCTAGATTGGGAATTGCGAAATGCACTCAGTAAATTACCACTAAGAGAACTAAACCTGGAGGATGTCGGATTTCAGGGTGCAAGCCTGTCCACGCCCGACTTTACAAATTGCAACTTAGACTCAGCGAATTTCACGGGAGCTAGGTTGAGAGCACCGCGATTCGATCACTGCAGTTTTGTTGGTGGAAACTTTGATAAAATAGATACGAGTCATGCAATCTTCACATCATGTGAATTTTCAAGTTCAAGATTCCTAGGAGCTTCGATCGACGGTGCCATTTTTTCGAATTGTAAAGGCCTGAGAGTTTCTTTTAGCGCGGGTTTGTTGTTGACAAACCTTGGTGCAATGGCTTCGGATAAGGGCCAGTTTTCTGGAAGACAGATGTCATTGGATGAATGTATGTTCGGTGACACGGACTTTTCCAAATCACACCTGAATGGATGGAGAGTGAAGAACTCGTCCCTTTCTGGCTGTGATTTCACCGAGACAGACTGCTCCGATTTATTGTTCGCTTCATCCTCCTTGACAGATTGCGCTTTTGACGAAGCGAATTTGCAGCATGTTCATTTTGAGGATTGTGTGCTGCGCCGTTGTTCTTTCAAGAAGGCAATTTTCGATAGAGGAAGCTTCACGGATGTAGGGATTTACAATTCCAATTTCTCTGGTGCAACATTTCGGAACGTAGTCCTCGCTTCGTTTGTGCCGTCCACGAAGGAGACAAAGTTTGCTGGCGCGATATTCGAGCAATCGCTGAACCTCAGCGAGAGTGACATTTTAAAGCTTCGATCGCTCGGAGCTGTACTGCGATAAATATGAACAACACAGTCTCCAGCCTCGAAGCGATTGCCAAAAGCAGGGCAATCAAACGAGCGATATGTATTCTGAGCCTAGGATCGCGGTTGATCACAAACGATTATATTCTTAGTGTTATTACAACTGCGAAGGAGCACTCATGGCCCTTGTTGGTGATATTATTAGATACCATGGAAGAGGTGAACCTTCGCTTTTTTGAGGGAGAGCATCCGGAAGGAGGAAAGCAATCGGTGAGGCTTCGTTGTGAAGAAATAGATCGTTTTCTATCGCATGTCCGAGCGACTCAAATGTGGCAAGTTGCAGCGATAAAATTTTCCGCCCTAACGAATACCGAAGAATATCGCGAGCTTTTTGGAAGTATTGACTTATTGTACAAAAGCAACCGGCGCTTCCGTGACCTTTGCCTTCAGCAAACTTTTAGGAACCTTCACCCGCGATTGACGCGAGCTGGAGTTCGCAACCAAAGAGATCGCGTGGTGAAGGGGCTGGTCGAGTATTTACTTGGCGAGATAGCTCTAAAGTTGTATTTGGCATCATGTATCCCAGATACGATCGAAATCGCACCCGTTCCGGAGATGTCGATAATGGAAAGGGTTTACGCTGGGGAGTTTCGGGGGGTCATTACCTCCGGAGCAAGACGCATGGAACATGTTGTTTTGCGGCCAAAGGAGGAGGAGGCATGAGTGTGTTACTTTCCGTAAAGAATCTAAGTTTCCATTATGGGAAGGATGCCATACCTCTCACGGATGTATCCTTCGATGTGGAAGCCGGTTTTGGAGTCGGTTTGTTTGGTCCGAATGGATCTGGAAAGAGTTCGCTACTGAACATCTTGGGGGGGCATCTTGCCGCTATTCGTGGATCGATCAGCATCAATGGTATAGATGTGACTCAAACACCTGCGGATCTGCGTCCCACCGCCACCGTCTTTCAGGATCTCGGCTTGTTTCCCCATCTTTCCTGTGAGGGAAATGTTGAAATTGCAGCCAAAAAGAAGGGGAGGACGGGGGTGCGAAGTGATGGAAATTCGGTGAAGGCGATAATTGATTCCCTAAAGCTGGAGGGCCAGGGTCGGAAAATGCCCGGAGAAATGAGTGGAGGAATGCAACAACGATGTGCGATAGCTAGAAGTTTGGCTTGCGGTCCAAAGGTACTACTGATGGACGAACCCACAGCCTCCTTGGACATTGACGCGAAGCGAAGGCTTTCGCGGCTTATTCGACAACTTCAGCGGGACAATGGAGAAGTTGCGATCGTGGTCGTTAGCCACGATCTGCCTTTTCTAATGGAAACGTGCTCTAATCTGCTCATTTTAGACGGCGGCTGCGTCGTTACCCATGGCAGAGTTGATGATCTTTTTTATAGGCCGCCTTCGATCCGAGCGGCGGAACTTTTAGGAGTGGAGAATATAATTTCTCGAAAATTCTCGCTAGGGGAACCCGACGGCGGCCGCCTCGGTTTTCGTTCATTGCATTCAAAGGCGTCTCTCACTCGAAGTCATGGATCAGATGAAATTTGCTTCGAGGGGAAATGCTTGGAGGTTTTTTCTTCGCCTCCGCGCAAGTTGATTACCATATCACTCGCGCCCGGAATTGAGATTGAGGCGACATGGCCCGTTGAAACAGAACCTGCCCACCGAGGCACTCACGTTTTCGCCTCCGTCCCGAAATCACGAGTGATTGAATTTCCCATTTGACTTACAGAGTTTCCAAACCAGCATCAACCCATGGATACCTACAACAGCAATAAATCGCGCAGAGAGTTTATTAAAAGCATGGCGCTAGCGGGCAGTGTATCTAGCGCCTTAGTCGGCTGTACAAAGAAGGGGCCGCGCGGGAAGGAGCTCAAACTCTACGGCCTAGGCACTCTGAATATCGGCTCTGTGGCCCGAGGCGTTGGTAAACCCCAGATGGGAAGGGGAGGGTGGGATGACTTTTCGAAGGTGGCGGATGCCGAGATCGCATTTTACGACAATAAGAACGATCCTGGTCCGGTGATTACGCAAATGGTGGCGGGAACTGCCGCTCGGGATTACCATCTCGGAGCTCTCCAGGGCGGCGCTGAGAAAGACCTCGTAAAGCGGTTGATTCCATGGGATACCTCGAAAATCCCAAACTGGAAGACGATGTGGGAGTGGGCGAAGGATATTTCGTATACGCGAGTCGACGGAAAACAGTATGGCTTGCCCGTTGTAATTAACGCGGACTCTATTATATATCTTCCTGATGAGATCAAGCAAATATCTGGATATGAATCGGGCATTATTGATTCCTACGCGGCTGTTTTCGATCGCCGCCTACGTGGCAAAACCGCGATGGAGGATGCCTGGATCAACAGTGTGATTTTTGCGGCGATCTTTCTCCGTTCATCCGGGCAAGTTAGCATTAATAAGCCCGGCGATCTGACTGAAACGGAGTTGAAACAGGTGATGGAGTTCCTGATGGAGCATAAAAAGGCGGGTCAGTTCCGAACCTTTTGGAGAGGCTGGGAACAGGGCGTTAGTCTTGTAGCCTCAAAAGAAGTGATCGCAATGACAGGCTGGGAGCCGATTGTCTATGCCGCGAGAAAGCAGGGGATTGATGCCCGATACGCAGTTCCAAAGGAGGGATATGAGGGTTGGTCGAATGATCTTCTTCTGCATGAAGGTGCAAACAATGATGCACTGATCGAGCTGGCTCATCAATTCGCCGACTGGGAATTAGGAGGTTATTATGGGGCAGAACTTGCAGCACAGAGTGGATATATTGTCCCAAATGATACGACCGAGAAATGGGCCGCAGCGAACCTCGAAGGTAAAGCTCGCGATGACCTGACTAGCAAAATCGCCAATGTAAGAGACAAGTTCAAATTAAAGAAGGGTGAGCAGTACTGGCAAAATGTGCGGCCGGAAAACTATAGACTTTATGAGGAATGGTGGACAAAACTTCGGAATCTTTAGGCGGACTCGAATCGCTTTCATACTCTGCATTAGCTTCACGGCGTTCGCGTTGTATCTCCCATTTGTTGCGTTGCTAACAGGTTCGAGAGCGGATGGCTTCGAGGGCATTGCTGGGGTTTTACAGACACTGCGGAACTCAGCCGCGGAAATCGCGTTTTCCCTGAAAAGATGCTTTGTTGTGTCTGTGGTTGTTACCAGTATATGCGCCATTCTTGCTTGGGCCGAGTGTTTTCTCTCGCCGCGAATTCGTAGACTTTCGTTGCTTGTTTTTACACTTCCCCTATTCTTAAGCGATTCACTTAAGAGTTACGCGATCGCTAGGCTTTTGGAGAATGGGGGAGCAATTTCGAGAGCATTGCGGATGTGCTTCGGAGACACCGTCTCACGCTCCGTATATCTAACGGAAACTTCAGTGTGCATCGGAATGGTAGTCAACTGCCTCCCTTCCTGCGCACTTGCAACGGCCCTGTTTATCTCTCCAAAACTTAGGAGTCTCTTGAGAGCTGGCTCCGATATTGGTCTCGGTTGGAGGCAGAATTTCACTCGTGTGTTCTTTCCCACGGCCATCGTGTCTTTATTTGGGGCTGGCATCCTAGTGTTTGCGCAGGTTCTTGGCCGTTCTACTGAGGTAGAATTTCTGGCTGGTACGAAAAAGGCGAGTTTTCCTTCTTTAATCAACAGTCTTTACGATGCCGGAAAACTTGCAGAGGCAACCATGGTTTCCGGGCTCCTCGTGGTCTTTGTCGCATCGAGTATCGTTATTGCGTTAGTAACAACAAGAAGACAGTAATTGCGATGATCAACTATCGATTCGGCCGACATATTATCCACATCGTCACCTTCGTCGGTGTACTCGGAGCTCCACTTTTGCTTGTTGCAATGAGTGCTTTGAGCACAAATGTTGGACATGGAAGTTTCGGGGCCGCTCGATATGTAGATCTCTTTCATAACGATCAGTTGTTGTCGTCAATAGGCGCAACTGTTGCGATTAGCGCAATAGCGGGCACTCTGGGTGCGCTTGCCGCAATCACCTTCGTTACGGCCTGTTACTTTCGGCAGAAATTATACGTAGCCGTGGCTATGTCGCTTATCGCCGCTATTATTCCAGGCGAGGTGACGGCGTTGGGGTTCCTTAGGCTTCAATCGGCGCTTGGGTTCACTCGTTCTTCATTTTTAATTTTGATTTGGGCGCTCGCTCATTACAGCGGCGCGTTCTGCGCTCTGCTAATGGCGTATGTTTCGTTCCGCACGGATTCATCTGTGCTTCGATCCGCGCGTGATATCGGCGGGAGTGATTTGAGTGTTGTTCTATTATTTTTATTCAAGCTTCATGGGCGGAGTGTTTTTGCGATAGTATTTGCGGGTATTCTCTTATGTGCGATAGAGTTTCCTAGGACTTCGATGTTGAGTGGATCTACAGAGTTTCTCAGTACGTATTTCGTCGGGCAACTCCGCTCGGGGACTGAATCAAGCACCTTTGCTTTGGCGGGTCTCACTGTAATTGTGTATAGTGTGCTAGGCGTAGCGGCACTACTTGCTTTACAGAAGCGCGGATCGGTTTAAAGTTGAAGGAGTAATATACGCCATTGGTGGTTTTCTCCTAGAATTGTTCTCCCAGCAGAATGCGTTGTGAGGTGATGCAGGTCTCTCACTCAGCTAAAAGAAAAAGCGCCCACTCGAAGAGTGAACGCTGATCTTTCGGAACTGACCAGAGGATCAGTTCCGGCCCAGTCCGACGTGCGAGTCCAACAGCCCGTGGAGAGCTTCCGTTTTCTTCGGAAGATCGCCCAGGGTCGTCTCCTTCAGCGCCTCGGTGAAGCAGTTGAACACCGTCCACACCGACCGTTGCTGGAACTGTTCGTGGCGAGGCTGCCGCCATTCCTGGAGCACCGAGGGGATGAGGCGGTTGGAGCAGACGCCGACATCGCTGGCCCGGATGACGAGATCATGCACCTGGAGATCGTCGACTTCGGCTTCCTTGTAGGCGGTGATGCGGCGATCCTGGTCATCCCAGAGATCACCCAGCTTGCCGATGGCGCGCTCCACGATCTGCGGCAGGTCCCGATTGATGAACGTGGTGTGCTTGCGGGCGAACTTCACCTCGCCGCTGAAGGAGAGGTTGTCGCAGACGAACACGTTTGCCCCAGCAACGATGCCAGCCGGGAACGTTTTGTCGTGCGAGTTGCGGAGCCCAAGTACGAGCGCGTAGTCATCGCTGGCAATGCGCCGGTTCCTGATCTCCATGAGGCCGAAGTAGCGCATTCCATCATGACTGAGGCAGTGCGCAAGAGACCCGATGCACAGGCGAGATGCATCGAGGGCCGTGTGAACCCGCTGAATTAACTGGTGATGCGGACTGGGCTGC
>JAQGOU010000064.1 GCA_028293445.1 Verrucomicrobiales bacterium
CAGCCATTTAAAGAAAGCAGTATTACCAGAGCGGTTGCGGCGAAAGGTTTCATCGGCATATCTTCAGTTTTGGAGGACTGGGCGCGAGGTTGTCTCCCCGTTTAATTACAACAAGCTAACGAAATCAGCTCAGCCAGCCCGTGTCAATAAACGTGAACTGCAAAGCGGAACCAAGAGCGGTCCACGGGCTTGGCTGCAGCGCTCTGGTTAGGCCTTTCGACGCTTCGCATTCCTACTCGTGATGTCCGATGAAGTCGCGAATGAGCCACACGAAGATCACGAATGCTACAAGACAAGCCCCTAACAGGAACGGGCGTCGCGCGACTCGAACCGACTCCGCGACGGCGTCAACTTCGCGCTCCCGGGTTGCGAAGATCGGAACGCTAACCAACGACGCGCCCGCCAAGATGGCTGGAATGATCTGCAAGAACAGATCAAGCCAAGTCCACGGACCAGTGGACTTGAAGGATGTATAGCCAAGAAACGCGACCAGCAAAGCGAACAATGCTGTCGCGGCTGAACAAAGCGCCGTAACGGATCCGTCAGGATGTTTTGTGGGCATAATTTTTGGCCTAACAGTTAAGTCTGCCTCCGATTGGACGTGTTATAAGGCGTCATTAAGGCGACGCTAAGTCTTGCTTTGGCCAGTGTCCAGAGGTTTTGATTCTCCTTTACGATCCCATATTGAAACGGCAAAGGCATCACCGGTCCTGATAAACTGCTTCCCAATCCAAAAGCCAAATTAAGAGACCAAGCCGGTCGGAAATGGCTGTCGAGCGGGGACTTGGGTTGAGCGCTCGGTTTCTCGTTCGGTTGGACAAATGCCTCAAGGAAGCACGCACGTTGGGAGCATTTATTTGGTCTTCGGATTTCCGCCCGCTTTGTATTTCAAAGGTTCTCAGATCTCCCAAAGCTGGATTTCTTCGAGAGCGGAGTTGCCGTAATTACCAAAAAGGAGCGCACGTTTTTGGCACGTTTCCGAGCTTCCGGAAAAGGCGGCACCAGTTACTGGAGCGTTTTTGCGGAATCCGGACTCCGCAAAAACATTTCTGGAGGGTTTTCCGGAAACCCGGCGACTCTCCACAAATAAATGCCAACTTTTCCGGAAGCTGGAAAACCTTCCCACATGTTTTTCGGGTCGCCGGGGACCCGGAAAAGTCAGCAGAAATAATTTCCGATCTTTCCGGTTCACCAAAAACCCTCCAGAAACTTTTTCCGGGTCGCGGGGTTTGTCCGAAACGCTCCAGAAACTTTCGCCGCTCATTTTGGGTTCCGGAATTTCTTCCAGAAATGTTTTCCAACTTTTCCGGGAACCAGAATTTTTATCTTTCTGTGTAGAAGACATTCGGAATCAGGGTTTTGGGGGGATTTACTCAAAAAGACGTCGGCCGTCCGGTCAGAAGCGCGTAGCAAGGGAAATACCAAGTCAAACGCTGGCGAAATCAGCTCGTTGGCAAAGCGAATCCGGACGGAATTCTCGATGCAATATCCACTCGCCAGGCATGGTTTAAAAGTGGGTGAAGTAAACGGGGAAAAAGCGCCAGAGGGCAGGCGCACTCCAAGGACGCTCGCGCGTTTGCGAGGGCTGCAAACAACGCGGTAGCGTCCTTGGACTGCGCCTGCCCTCTGGCGCTTTTGTTTGGGTATCCTACCGCCCGTGCCAAAATTTGCTTAACTAAGTGGCTGTGTTCAGTCCCGCCGGGATTTTTAGGTCCTGCAACTGCGTTTGACCCGGGAATTTCGGAAAAATCAGGGTCAATTCGGGTCGATTATCGCCCCGGAAAAGCATTAAAAATGAAAATTTTTCACTTCAACAAACCCCAATAGAATCAAGGGGTTCATCAGGAGGTCACGGAATGGGCCCATTCCATGACCTAATATTTTATTTCGATTTGTGAAAAACTGTTCCCCGTTGCAATCAACGCGAGTCGTTGAATGAAACACACGAAGACCGGAGTGGACCTAAGAAACCCAACCCAGTCGCGGGTTACGGACAAAAATGTTCGGGGCCGACAGCGATGTGCTTCGGGGTGCGACGTGGCTGAGTTCAAAGTTTGAAGTTTAAAGTTCAAAGTTGAATGGGCTGCGGTGCAGTAGTGGTAGTCAGTGGTTAGTAGTCAGAAAACAAAACAAAAACAGAAAGTAAAACATATGAAGAATCCAATAACACAAAACACAGACGGCGCGCTGGCTCTATGCATGAGCGCGATTAACGGTGCAAACGCCATGGGCGCAGCACTCAAACACATGACCGCTTCCGTTCTCCTGGGCCTGCGCCTGGCATTGCTGGTGGCGTTCAACAACCTGGAAACCGGCCGTCAGCTGCTGCGCGATCGTCGTGCGGTGTTGTCCTCGACGGTGGAGACGGCGCGCATCTTTGCGACGCTGGCCCGCGATATTCTGAAGCCGTTCTTCGGCTCACAATATTCCCTGGCGTGGGAGGCGGTCGGTTTCCGCGGCACACTCATGGTGCCGGAAACGCGTGAGGAAGTGATTCGCCTGCTGGAATGCATCATCGCGTTCTTCAACGCCAATCCCACGATGGAATGGGCTGATCGCAATGTCACGGCGGCTCAAGCCCAGATATTGTTGACGGCAATCAACGCGGCGAACGACGGGGTGTTGAACCAGAGGACAGCCGTCGATGATCTCATGACGGCGCGGGATGAGAAGTTCGAGGGGATGCGGAAGGGGTTGCGCGACCTGATCAATGAGCTGGATCATTTACTCGATCCGATGGATGCGCGCTGGTTGTCCTTTGGCTTCAACAAGCCAGGTGCGGAGGAATCGCCGGATGTTGTGACCAATGTCACCGCGATCCTGATCGGACCGAACGCAGCGGCGATGAAGTGGGGTGCTTCGGCTCGTGCGGGTTATTACCGCGTCTGGCGGAGAATCATCGGTGTGGATGCGGAGCCGGTGGCGGTTGGTTCACCGGCTGATCTGGACTTCACACTGGAGAACCTGC
>JAQGOU010000081.1 GCA_028293445.1 Verrucomicrobiales bacterium
GCGCAAAGGACTCACGTTCTCGGACCTTTTTGATCTGTTTCCCGTCGTGCCAGAACACTGAGGGAAGCCCATGCGAAAAGCGCGTTTCCCATGACAGGTGATAGGCACCGGCGTCGTGCCAAAGCAAGTGATCGCCAACTCTTAGAGAGGCGGGCAGGGGACGACGGGTCAGGTGGTCGAAGGGCATGCAGGTTGGACCGTTTACGGTAGTGGCGATCGTTTTTCCAGTACGTGTCGGAATGGAAGTAATTTCATGCTGCACCCAGGCGGATATCATTGCGTTCATCGTGCGTCCTCCATTGCAGACCAGATAGCGCATGTCTCCCCGTTGTTTCACGTCGAGAATCTTGACTACTAGAACTCCAGAGCGCGCGCTGAGCCAGCGTCCATTCTCCAGCCAGATTTCATCCACAGTCGGAAACTGTTTCAGGAGTTGTTGATAAACGTCACGCATTTCCGGCAACCTGAACGTCGCATTCACAGGCTTTCCCTCCCGATTCAAAACGTTTGGCGCAGGGAACCCGCCGCCACAATTTATTATCTTTGGCGAGAACTTTGCAGCACGGCAGATCTCGGAAACTTCGTCCAAGGCTCGTTGGTAGACAGCGGCGTGACCGATATTCGTGCGCAAATGAAAATGGACCATTTCAAGCCGGACCTTTTCGCGTTGAAGCTTTTTTAGAATGGAAACCGCTTCGTCTCCGAGAAATCCAAAGTGCGTTGGAAATTCCGGCGCCTCGGAGTCGAATTCTTCCCGCGTGTTAATTCGAATTCCAATTCGCCAGTTTAGTTTCTTTGCCAATGGCAATAATGCTTTGGCTTCGTTTACGGAGTCGAAGTTTACGGAAATATCGCGAACCGCGTGACGAGAAAGCCAGTGATGCTTCGCGGGACCGTTCACGAGGATTTGCTGCGGCGAAAACTTCTCCTGCAATGCGGAAAGAAATTCGAATTCGCTCACCACCTCGACCCCGCGACCTTGCTGCTGCCACCATCGGATGAGCGGGTGAAGCGGTTGCGTTTTAAACGAAAGCCAGTGCTTCAATGGTAAACCAGCGAACGCGGTATCAAGCTCTTCCAGCGCCTGTTCGATGGGTGCAATGGAGCAAATATAAAACGGCGTTTGCTCCTTTGAGATCAGGCGTCTTGCGAGCGTGTGCCAGAAATCTCGCTGCGCTTTTGAATGGCCAAAGTTGAGTGGCGTCATGTCCGCGTCAGAGCGTAACCGGAGGTATTACTTCGTAAACGTTTTTAATTGCTGCTCCTAGAATGCTGGAATTGTTGTTCCGTATGAAAGTTTGTAAAGCCGAGGAATTTTACTGGGGTGTTACTCATTTGAGTGCCTTGTCTGCTCATCAGCCTGGTGTCGGTTGTTGGCTTTTCGATCCTCGTTAAGATTCTCGAAAAGGAACAAAGGTGCGAGGAGGTATGATTTGATTGGTCGCTCTTCAGTTATTTCCATAGCGATATTGGCTGTCGCATTATTGGTTGGTGGAGGAAAATCCGACGCTGCCAATGTAAATCTAAAGATCGTTGCGCTTCGGGCTGGAAATCCAAATCCAGTTTGCGTTCGCGCTATTATCAAAAAATTCGATGGAACCTATGTGTCCGGGGAATGGGGCGATTCATCATGGCCGGTGGTGGCGATGCGTGGTAGAGCATTGTCCTCCACGAATATCTTATCAGTGCCGACGGGGATTACTCAGATTACGGTTGGCAAGGGGCCGGATTATCTTCCGCAAACCGTCACGACCAACCTTGCCACGGCAGGCCAGACTTACACGATTAGCTTCACACTGCAGCCCCAGTTAGATCTTGCCACTCGAGGCTGGAGCGGTGGCGATGCGCACGTTCATTTCAATCACGGTGAACATGAAATTGAACGGACCCCGCAGGACGCATTCACGGTGTGCGCTGCGGGTGGCTTCAACTTCGCTTCGTTCGCTGAGGAACATTACGGCGCCACGACGCTCACCCGCCAACAAATGTTCGATACGTGGAAGATCTACGAAAACTCCGAATGCAAACTCTGGCTGGGTGTCGAGGAGCCGAAGAATCAATGGGGGCATCACGTCAATATTCTCTACGATCCTTGGTCGATTCGTAGTGCATTGCCGTATTCGTGGGGAATTCATTCCGTGCACGAGCAAGGGGGCGTAACTTATCCGGTTCATCCAGAGCGAATGTTTCCGGGGCGTTCGTCCGGCGGTCAATACGGTCTTTTTCCGCTGAACAACCATCAGAAACATTTTCCGTTAACCGCGCTCACTGGCCACTTGATCGACGCATGGAGCGGCGAATCGGATGAGGCGATCCAAAGCACCACGCTAACGTCGTATTACAAACTGCTTTCCATGGGATATAAGATTCCATTCCTCGCCGACTCAGATTTTTGTTTTGATCGTGTGAACAACGGGCTGAAGGGGATTGGTTGCTGGATAAATTATTTTCATCTGGACGGAAATCCATTGTCACGCGCATCGCTCTGCAACGCGATTCGCAAAGGGCGGGCGCTGGCTACAACCGGGCCGCTCGTGCTGTTCACGATAGACAATGCGATGTCGGGTGATGTTTTACCCCCTGACGGTTCCACCCGCACGGTGCGGATCGAGGCCAGCTACAAGTTCAACCCTTGGACGTTGTCCTACTCTAATTTCGCAGGTACGGACGCATGCAAAATCTCTGAAATTGATTTGCTTCGAAATGGACAGATCATCCGCAGATGGAATCCAAATACAGCGACCTCAACCGTTCTGCACACCATCAATGAATCGACCAACAATGCGTATTACATGGTGCGTGTGGTGGGGAACGAAGGCGTTTGGATGGCCGCGTATGCAAGTCCGATCTATTTCGAGAATACCGTTCGACTGCGTCAGCCTGCCGTCTTTAAGCCGCTCATCAAAGGTCGCCTCTACGATTCAAAGACCGGTGCCCCACTTTCCGGGAATGTTTCGTGTGTGCGTTACGGCAAGACGGAATGGACGATTCCAACGGACGGGCAGGGGAGATTCCAGGCGTATGCTCCGATTGATGCCGACCTTGTCGCGCAGGATAGCAACGGACGAACGTTCACTCAGAACATTCTGAAATATGAACAGGCTTACTCGTTTTTGAATTCTCTCCCAGAGACTTACCCCGGCGATAAAGGACCCGCAGTCGATGCGTTCAGTAACATTGTCGCGCAGATCAATTTGGAGTTTCCGTTGGTTTTACAGCTCGCTGCATCGTATGTGCGGACCAATCTGGCGGGCAACGGTGTGATGTCCAATCTTTCTGTCTCGTCCGCGCCGACAACCTTCTCGGGGAAACAGAACACAGAAATCGTGATGCTGCTTCTCGATAAGACGCAGGCCCAAAATAATGACACGATCAATTACGCTGCGATCTTCCGTCGAGCATCTGGTTCTCCGACAGAGGAGCTGAATGTGGAATGGCGCGGATGGGACGCCAATTATCCGCACATTGACACCCGTTACGGTAAAGTTTTTCAATACAACAATGGGACCACCGGTTATACGAGCCTCGGCGGCGGTTTCTATGCTCGAATCGGTTCCGTGGTGGTTCCAGCCTGGGTGACGAACGACACGCCGACGACCGCCGCGATGGATATGTTTGTCTCTGTTCGGGGAAGCAGTGGCATCGTTGAAGATGCACATCTTCTGATTGCCACCGGGCCGACCAAACGAGAACTTCTCGTGAGCGCGACCTCTGATGGCTTACCCGCGACATGGGGTCAGACCGGAATCGGTCCCTGTAATTTTTACCGTGACACTTACACCATTCGCTACGCGGATTATCGCGGGATGACTCTGCAAATGAATCTGAATGGCCAGCCTATTACCATCAGCCCCAAGGTGGATACTGCACATGTCGCGGATGCAGATAATGCTTTGTTCTATGAGAACTTTTATTACGACGGCCAGTGCGAGCCAGCGTATCGGAACATTCCGTTCCGCGATGCTGTCCGAGCTCAACCGGCGGATCCGGATTTCAGTGCAGTGCCTATTCAAAATCCAACGGACACTTCGTCACCGAATGTTGTGCTCATGGAACCTTTCAACAACGATCCACTGACTGCGGGTGTAACGCGGTTCTATTACTTTATCGACGACGCCGGTTTATCCGGAGCCGCAACAGCAACGCTCCTGCTCGATGGAATCGCAGTGGTGTCTGACACGACCAACAATCCAATCGTGGTGAGCATCAGTCCGGGAGCGCACACCTGGCAGATCAAGGGCTTCGACAAGGCAGGAAACAACGCCCTCAGTGAAGTACGAAGTTTCAACGTCACAGGCAATGTCGCGCCGCCCGTGCGCATGCAGTTGCCTCAGCGTTTGAACAACAGCCAACTTCAGTTTCGTTTCGCGGCCGTTACTGGACAGAATTACACCGTCCAGTATTCGACCAACCTTACTAATTGGATAACGCTACTTCTCACCAATACTACTGTGACCAACGCCACCGTTACGGATTTTACCGCGACAAACCCGTTTCGGCTTTATCGCGTATTTGTCGGTCCATGAATCAGGGCTGTTCTGCGGGCAGCGCTCTTTTTCGATCACAAAGAAAGCGGTTCATAGCGTTCAAGTAAGCGCGCGCGCTGGCTTCGATGATGTCGGTGCTCGCACCTTTGCCGGTAACGAGTTGACCATTGCCGAAGTCGGCTTTGACGGTCACTTCGCCCAAGGCATCTTTGCCTTCGGACACAGAACGGAGAGAATAATCCCGCAGTTTGCCGCGGGTTCTCGTCAAGCGATCAATCGCCTTCAACGCAGCGTCCACTGGACCGTCACCAATACCAGCGTCCTCAAATGTTTCTACTTCACCTTTTTTTACGCCGGCTTTCGTCAACCGCACCGTGGCGGTCGGAACCACATTGGTTCCAGTCGTCACGCTTAAATAATGGAGCGTCCAGGTTTCCGGAACCTCGGTGATTTGTCCTTCGACCAACGTGACCAGGTCTTCGTCGTAAACGAATTTCTTCTTGTCGCCGATTTCTTTGAACTTCGCGAACAACGCATTCACGTCCGCCTCCGTCATTTTAAAGCCGAGATGTTTCAGGCGAACTGCCACGGCCGCGCGGCCGCTATGTTTGGTCAGTGGCAACTCCGTTTTGCCCCACCCGACTTTCTGCGGGTCCATGATTTCGTAGGTCTCGCGTTTTTTCAAAATGCCGTCTTGATGAATGCCACTGGAATGGGCGAATGCATTCTCTCCGACAATCGCCTTGCTCCGTTGGACGATCAGGCCGCTCATGCGCGACACCAATCGGGAAGATTTCACAATCTCTTTTGAATTCACCCCGCAACTGAAGCCGCTGTAGAAGTCGCTGCGCGTTTGTGTTGCCATGACAATTTCTTCCAGGGCCGCATTGCCAGCGCGTTCACCAATGCCATTGACTGTGCATTCCACCTGGCGGGCGCCGTTGTGAATAGCCGCCAAAGAATTGGCGACTGCCAAACCTAGATCATTATGACAATGGACACTGATGATCGCTTTGCCCGATTTGAATTCAGGAACGGAATCGAACAATCGTTTGATTAACGCACCGTATTGCTCAGGCACGGCCCAACCGACGGTATCAGGAATGTTGACCACGGTGGCGCCGGCCTTGACCACGGCCTTGCAAACTTCGATCAGAAATTCCGGTTCCGTGCGCGACGCATCTTCTGGCGAAAACTCGACGTCGTGCACCCAGGACTTCGCGCGCTTCACGCCTTCCACGGCCAGACGCAAAATAGCATCCTGCGCTTTACCCAATTTGAACTCGCGATGAATCTTCGACGTCGCCAAAAAGACGTGGATACGCCCTTTCTTCCCGGCGGGTTTTACCGCTGCTCCTGCCGCATCGATATCTTTTGTCACGCAACGAGCCAGTCCGCAGATGATCGGCCCTTTGATTTCTTTCGCGATCGTATGGACGGCTTCAAAATCGCCGTCGCTGATCACAGGAAAGCCGGCTTCGATCACATCGACTTTGAGACGGGCGAGTTGGCGGGCGACTTCCAGTTTTTCGCGCAAGTTCATGGAAGCGCCGGGGCATTGCTCGCCGTCGCGCAACGTTGTGTCAAAGATGATGATTCGATTACTTTTCATATGTCCGTTTCTTTAGCTGACTACTTTATCTGCCTGGCCACGCTTACAATTGCGCGGCGACTAACCTGTAAAAACAAAAAACCCTACCGCCAGACTGGCAGTAGGGTTTAAGAAATTCTTTTGGAATCGAAAGTTAAACCAGAGCTGCCACGCTGCTAGGAAGCAGCGCATTCGTAAGCAGTCGAAGGTTTAAATTGCAATTCACGTGGTTACTTCTATTCGATTTTCCGAATTGGTCAAACCTTAAATCATGATCAGGAGGGATCTGGGGTGTGATTGGAAGTGGGTGAGAAAAGGAGTCGTCGATCCGGATACTCCTCCTCACATCGGCGGTCGTTATGAGAAAAGCCCAGAAAAACCGCCAATGGGCTCCAAAAAAACGTCCTCGGCTATCTAGATCCAAATTTTTGCTCCAAAAAAATGGATCCAGCTGTCTAGAACGGTTTTTATGCTCTTAAAAAGTGCCCTCAGCCATCTAGATCGGAATTTTTGCTCCCAAAACTTGGATCCAGCTGGCTGGATCCGTTTTTTGGCTCCAAAAAAGTGCTCTCGACTGTCTGGATCGGAATTTTTGGAGTAAAAAAACCGTTCTAGATAGCCGAGGGCACTTTTTTACGCCAAAAATTTGGATCTAGATAGCCGAGGGTGTTTTTTTTGCTCTAAAAAAAGGCCCTCAGCTGGAATGGACCACCAGGACCCCGCGAGCTTGTCAGCCACTTTGAATCACACCCGGGGAGTGCCGACATTTTGCCATTGCCCCGGCGGAGGGTCATTTTTTGGAGCCAAAAAAATCTTTTCTCCAGAGCAGACGCCGTTTTTGGAGTCAAAAAAGAGTTTTCTCCATTTCCCCGCGCGGGAAGACGCACGATGTAGCCAGAGATCAGACCTCAAAGATCCCCGTAGAGAAGCGATGCCCCTACTGCTTTGCGATGCAGGCACGGTCCGAGGAACAGAACCTTCAACAGTCTATTGGATCGTGGCTTCCTTGAGTAGCTTCACGGCGCCATCCACAAGCATTTCACCAGCACCTGGTTTAACCCGGGCATTTGTGATTTCGTAGCTTCCTTCTTTGAAGGCTTTTTCTGTGGGAACGTAACTCGGACGATCATTGGCGATTGAGATCACCAGAGTTCGTTTGAAGGGAGATTGCGCTTTGATGGAAAGGCCGAGCTCAACAAAAATTTCACACGGCAAACAGACAATGGCGGTTTCGGAGTCGAGCCGGTAGACCTGTATTTCCATCGGGCATGTTGCGCCTCGTTCCGAAAGGTCCAGGAACTTGACGATATCGACCTTCTGAAAGAAATCGGTGTTCGTATCTCCCATCAGACTAGCTCTGCTTTGTGCCCACTTCAGTTTTTCGGCTGGCACTTCCTGCAGGGGAATATCCAATTTCGCACTCAGCACCCGGAGGGATGGTCGGGAGAT
This sequence comes from Verrucomicrobiales bacterium, assembly GCA_028293445.1. Taxonomy (GTDB): domain Bacteria; phylum Verrucomicrobiota; class Verrucomicrobiia; order Limisphaerales; family JACDHS01; genus CBHWET01. The sequence goes on from JAQGOU010000081.1 coordinate 7,528, forward strand.
GCGTGTCAGATTCGTGAGCGAACTCGTCACTGTTTTCGCGATGCTGGTGCCGATTTTTTCCGCGACATTGAAACCTTTTACCGGCTCTATTTTGGAGACATCGATTTGGTTCAAATCTCCACATGTGCCGGCGCCAAAGGCGGAGATGTACTTTTTGCCGAAGCGATTGCGCAGTGATTGCTCAATGAAATATGGATAATCGGCGCTGAATTCCGTGCCGCCGACCGTATCGGCGTGCATGGCGAACACGGTTACTCCACCGACAAGTTCCTGTTTTTCAGTATCTCCCACGAGCAGGATTCCGACGTCGTGATCCACCGGACCTGCGGGCTTGACGACGTTTGGATTCTGTTGCCCGGGATTGAATGCCACACGACCGTTTTTCATGTGATGACGGCGATTGAACGGAAAATCTTGTTGCTTGCCAATTCCGACGGCGACATCCGTCCATGTGAGTTTCGCTTTGGCTTCTTCGATTGCCTTCACCAGTTTGCCGACGAGAAACTCGGCGTAATCGTATTGTTCATGAGGATCATGACCAAACTTTTCCACAGCCGTCTTATGATAGTAATTACGCTGCACGTTGCTAAAGAGCGGCCCGGTGTGACTGTGTGTGGCGAAGATAGTAATGTTTGAAACGGGGATACCTGTTTTGGCGGAAGCTTTCGCGCGCGCCTCGCTTGTGGCTTTCAAGGGAACTCCAACCAAATCGCAGAACACGAGCGCGGCTAATTCTTTTCCCTGGCGAAAGACAATTGCTTTGGCTTTCAGGGGATCGTGCGTGCCAGTCGAGAAGCGTTCATCGAAGTAGCCTGCCATGCGAAAACCTTTGTGAGGCGTGATGTCAATTTCGGCAATACCACTCTCCAGTTTGCGGGGGGATTCACGAAAAGTGACGGGTCCTAATTTTTTTTCACTCGTTTTACAGCCGGTGATGCTGATGACCATACAAAGCAAAAAAGGTATCGTTAACAGGACAGTGAGGCGGTTCATGCCGCTAATAATAAGACGATGGAAACAGGTTGCGCAATCCTCTGGCAACGCCATTTTGCTGCTGCTGAAATCTTTATTCATCGGGAAGACGGACGTGTTAGGATTAACAAAACTTAAAACCCACTAGCCTAACGTGATTATTCTTTAAATGGAATATAAATCGGACTATACATTGTGCGTTCCCAAAAAACCCTGAGTGTTAGCTCTATGCACACTGAACCCATCCATTCTGTGTCTGAAGCTCTGCCGCAAGCCAATGAACGAGTCATTGTCATAACGCCTGAGTTCCGTTGTCTCGGTTATCTTGATCTGCAAGGTCTATGGCATGATTTCTACGATAATAGTAGAGTCGAGAATGTCATAGGCTGGGCAGTCGTTTAAGGAAATCTCCCCTAAAGAACCTTAAACCTATGATCAAAGTCATCGTCGCAAGCGGTGCCGTGTTTCCTGTCCTGTACGCTGCCTATTTTTATTATGTGGTGAAGCGGCGGTTGGAAGCGGACCGCAAAGCCAGGGCACAAAAGCGTCAGAACGATTCCGCTAAGTAATCGAATTGTTGCGTGACCGCAAGGACCTCTTCTCTGCACGAGATAGAGTCCTGCCCGCGGTCATTCGCTATCTCCGCTTCTGTCCCAGAAAGGAGTTGAACGGCCTCTCCGAAGCCAGAATGCCGCAGAAATGAAACTGGACCTAAAATCCGCTGTGTTTCTTGCGTTTGGTTTTTTCTTTGGTGTTATTGCCACAAGTTTGTTTCTGAGCAATGACCACGCGTTGAAGTCTCCGGTCAGCTTTGGGGTGCTCACTAGAACGAATCCCCGTGCCAATGATGTTCCGAAAAATAACTGTAACCCCCAGGCCCGATTTTGCTTTTCGCGCGAATCCTGAGGCTTCGAAACGTAAACTTAATGTTACCTCACCCTCCCACGTGTCGCATCAAGATCTTTTTCCGACCGGAATTGGAACGGCTTTGATTGATTCACGGCCGGCTCCGTGGGTTGATTCGCAAACGATCAAATAACTTTTTCGCAGTTGTTTCTTTCTCGGTTCTCGACACACGGGGCGTGACCTCTTAATTTCGCAGCCATGATTCAACGCTATTCGCGCCCTGAGATGCGGGCGATTTGGACCGACGAAAACAAACTCAAAATCTGGTTGCAGATTGAGCTCCTCGCAGGCGAAGCCCTCGTAGCGGAAGGAATTGTCCCCAAAAATGATTTCGCCAAGATGAAAGCTGGCGCGGACCTGTGCTTCGCTGACACCAAAGCTCTCGCCGAACGCGCCAAGGAATTGGAGAAGACTCTCAATCACGATGTCATCGGATTCACCACTGCAGTTACTGAAAAGATTAATGACCAGGCCAGCCGCTGGCTGCATTTTGGCCTGACGAGTAGCGATATCGTGGACACCGCGTTCGCCGTGCAGATGGTTCAGAGCGCGGACATTCTCATTGAAGATGTATTGGCGTTGCAGAAGGTCATCGGGAAAAAAGCGCGCGAACACGAGCAGACCCCAATGATTGGGCGCAGCCACGGCATTCACGCGGAGCCGACGACGTTCGGCCTGAAGATGGCCCTGATGTATGATGAGTTTGGTCGCGCCGTAGAGCGGTTGATCAATGTTCGCAAGGTCGTGGCGGTTGGAAAAATCTCTGGAGCCGTTGGGACCAGCGCCCATCTTTCTCCACGTGTTGAAGCGTACGTTTGTAAGAAACTTGGTTTGCGTCCGGCTCCAATTGCCACGCAAGTGGTGCAACGCGATATCCATGCGGAGTATATGACTGCGATAGCTCTGGTGGGTGCAAGTATTGAGCGCTGGGCCACGGAGTTTCGTCATTTGCAACGCACGGAAGTTTTAGAGGCGGAAGAATTTTTTGCCAAAGGCCAAAAAGGATCGAGCGCCATGCCGCACAAGCGCAATCCGATTACAGGCGAACGGTTGACGGGACTTGCCCGCGTACTGCGTGGGAATGCCCTGGCTGCATTGGAAAACGTGGCACTCTGGCACGAACGTGATATTTCCCACTCGTCGGTAGAGCGCATTATTTTCCCGGATTCCTGCACGCTCCTCGATTACATGCTCGTGCTGCTGAAGAAGCTCACGGAAGGGCTGATTGTTTATCCCGAAAACATGAAGCGTAATCTCGGGCTCTCGCTTGGCATGTGGAATTCGCAAACGGTTCTACTCGCATTGATTCGCAAAGGGCTCACTCGCGAACAGGCTTACGATCTCGTGCAGCGCAATGCCATGCAGACGTGGCAATCCAAGCACGCCGGCCAGGCCGATGCTGATTTCCTGAAACAATTGCAAAGCGATCCGGACGTGAAGAAGCACTTTGCGGCCGGCGAGTTGGAGAAACTCTGTTCTCTGGATTTCCATTTCAAGAATGTAAAGGCGCGGTTCAAGAAATTGGGTTTGTGATCCGCCGCTGTGCCTGGCATTGGAGCATATTTCTTCATCAGATTGGACAAGGCGGGGGAGTTTGCGCGTCTTGCCGCAATAGTTCGGCAGGCTGCCTTGAACATTGAGGCTAGTTGCCTCTTATGTGTCACTAAAGCTAACGAAGTTCTCCTTGGCCGATACTTCTGAAAATCGGCTCCGACAGTGGTTCCGCCTTGACACTCGGTTCTAAAATTGTTTTGCTTAGTGCGTTAACCCGATTCGACACATTTTTGACGGTGTGTTTTCATCCACGGGGTCACGGAACATGTGCGCTATGGAATATTCTCCGCGAGCAGGGGTAGCCATCGAAATGGGGGGATTCACTTTCATCGAATCATTGAGCGCCATTAATGTGCCTTTCGACAAGAGGTGCGTAGGCGTGACCTTATCTTCCCATCAGATTGGGACTCAAAACCGTGCGGGCAAATGAAAACTTTGGCGGAGATTTAAAACGAACTTCAAAACCACTATGAACATCCACAAGAACCAGGCGCAGGGGGAACAAGTCGATACTCAACAGCCTAGACCCGCTTCTCGTTGGCGTAGCAGCGTCCTGGCTTTCCTGGCCGTGATTGCGATCACGTTGCCATCACTAGCCCAATCCAATTTGCATAACGTCGCGGCGGGGAACGTGAACGTTGTGCACAACGATGCCAATAATAACACGACATCCGTGACGGTCTCGATGGAGTATTCCGTGAATGACTTGCGGGTTCGGTCTGGTTCGACTCGTGGCGACTTCTTCGTGCAAGTTGGAAGTAGCGCGGCAGATGACATCGCCAACGGATTGCTCATCTCTTCCGTGTCGCAAAATGGCCGGGATAACTTCGCCAGTACCGTGAAAACAAATTGCGTAAGTGACATCGCGACGAATACGGGCGGATATTATATACCTGTATTTGCCGTGCAAGTTCCTATCGCCGGCAGCAACACCGAATACAACATCAATGTTGCTGGCGCCTATTTTCCTTACTCCACCTGGATCGGAGGCATTGCGAAAATCGCTTCTGGCGTGAATGGAGGTGCGGCGGTCACAAACGACACGCTCATCGGCTCGCCCCAACTTCAATATGGCATTAATTACATCGATAAAAGCTCTGGTGGGGGTGTCAATGCTGGCAAGGCAGTGGTCGATCTGACCAGCCTTCAAATTGATTCGCGAACCGATGGCGTATTGCTCGTAAATGGCGCCAAGGACGAAGACGCGAACTACGCACTCTCCCAGGTGAATACAAACAATGGAACCTGGAACATCTTTGACCGTGACGCGGGCGGCGGCGGCAATGGTGAGACGGATCCGATGGCATTTTTATTCGTGCCAAAAACAAATACGGCGGTCATTTCTGGCAGGTTCCTCGGCGACGGTTCCATTGGCATGTTTAGTGGAACCGCTCCACGGTTCACGGTCGCAAAGATTGCGACGGGACGTTACGAACTTAAAATACCCGGACGCTCAGCGACGAACGGTGTCTTGATCATTTCGGGCGAAGGTGGAGGTGCGATCAATTTCGATAACATCGTGAGTTATGAACGAAATGCGGTTGGAGATGGCTGGATCATCGAATCGCGTGACACGCCACCGACGAGTGTAAGTGTCCCACCGCCATTGGAGTCACCCGGAGCGGCGGAGGGCGTCGCGTCGTTCGTTTACATTCCTGTTAGCGGAATCACCACTACTGGAACGAACAATTTGGTTACAACAGAAGGTGGAGGGACCGCCACGTTCACCGTCGTGTTGGATGCTCCACCAACGAGCGCTGTTACAATTAATCTTTCGTCCAGCAACACCGGGGAGGGGACGGTTTCTCCTGATTTTGTCACCTTCGATGCGAATGATTGGTACATCCCGAAAACTGTCACTGTCACAGGGCAGAACGACGATGTCGCGGATGGCCCGATTATTTACACGATCAATCTTTCGCCTGCAATCAGTGCGGACGTCAATTACAACGGTCTGACTTCGCCCGCTATTCCGGTTCTAAATTCCGACAATGAAGTGGGCATCGCTGTCGTGCCATCGACTGGATTGGTGACAACCGAAGCAGGCGGCCCGGCGACGTTTACCGTGCGACTGAATACGCAGCCCGGTAACGATGTAACGATTGGCCTTTCCTCAGGCAATACAAACGAAGCAACTGTTTCGCCCACATCTCTCACCTTCACCACCTCCAACTGGGATCAGGAGCGAACTGTGACAGTGACGGGCGTCAATGACCTTGTCGATGACGGGGATATTGCTTACACAATCATTACGGGACTCTCGACAAGTTTGGATCCGTCCTACAATAACCTCAACGTCGCTGACGTCTCCGGTGTAAACGTCGATAACGATACCAGGGGCGTTGTGGTCAGCGCGAGCGCCCAAGGGGTCGCGCTCGTTGAGGGAAGCGCCACGAATTACACTGTTGTGCTCACAAGCCAGCCAACGGGTGATGTAACGGTGAATGTTACTTCAAGTGATACTGTTCGAGGCGGTACTGTTTCACCAGCGGCTTTGACCTTCACCCAGTTCGACTGGAATTCTCCCAAAACTGTAACCGTCACAGCGATCAATAACACCGTGGATGCTGGTGACACCGCTTATACCATTACGAATAAAATCAGTTCGCCCGACGCGGTTTATGCGGCCATCGCACCCATTACTGTCGCCGCATTGACCGTCGATAACGAAGCGGCCCTCAGGTTGCCTTCCGGGGATGCATCGTACGGGATCGGTCAGAATGGCATTAAGATCGATGAACGCGCTTCGATCGTAGATACTAATTTTCCAGCTTACATTAGTCTGACGATCGCGCTCACCAACAACGGCTCTTCCGACGACCGCCTGGAAATCAGCAATGCGGGCACCGGTGCCGGCCAAATCGGGGTGTCCGGAAACTCCGTCACCTATGGTGGTGTAGCGCTCGGCACATTTTCCGGCGGCACGGGGCTGACACCGTTAGCGATCAACTTTAATAATTCTGTCACCCCCGCAGCTGCCGAAGCCTTGCTGCGATCCGTGACGTTCCGGAACGTGAATGCCAGTCCTTCGATTAATTATCGCAGCGTTTCCGTGACGCTCCTCGATGCCGATGGCGGCGTGAGCAGTGCGGGCACCCGCGTGCGGGTGAGCCAGGTTCGTGCGATTGAATTTCAAGAGGGCGCGGACCATGGTTATGGGGTTTACACAGGTGAGAACGACATTCACCTGCGCCAAAATTCTCCCACCACCGCGTTTCCGTCGGGTGGCGGCACCCAGTTGTTTGCGGACTACAATACTGGCGGCGCTGCCTACCACGTTCTTTTACGGTTCGATAATATTTTTGGAAACGGTGCCGGCCAAATTCCGACGAATGCCGTCATCGTATCGGCTGATTTGGTTTTGCACTACACTGATAGCGGCGGTGGAAGCCCGCTTTACCGGATGCTACGAACGTGGGATGCGACTAGTGAAACATGGGCCAGTATGACCAACGGCGTCGATGGCAACGACTGTCGCACAAACTACGATTCGCAGATCGCCGCCGGCCCGGGTGGGAGTACAGGGCTGGGCACGGCAGGTGTTTCTGTGCTGCCAGATGTGAGGGACTGGTTGACGAATGCCAACTATGGCTGGGCCATGACAGGTTGGACCAACAAGACCGACGGAACCGGCTTCAGTTCTTCCGAAGCCACCACGGTGGATGATCGTCCCAGTCTTCGCGTAACGTGGCTTCCGGCGGGAACCGTCATGACCAGTTTCCGGTATGGCTCCAACGGTTACACCAACGCCGCGGACGCATTTATTCGCACAAGCACGCCGGACCTGGGCTACTTCACAAACGTGAGCATGTTCAGCGACTGGACAGCCAGTACCAATGGGGACAATGACCAACTCCTCTTCCGTTTTGACAATATCATCGGCAACGGCATCAACCAAATTCCGGCCGGCGCAACCATTCAGGCCGCGATGTTTGACGTCGGCAGTCTGGCTTCGCAAGCCAATGGAGATGGTGGCCAGATCTTCGCCCTGTTGCAGCCTTGGGATGCAACCACCACGACATGGAACACCTGGAACAACGGCATTCAAAACAACGGCGTCGAAGCGGCGGTAACCCCGACGGCGCTCGGCGGCAATTCATCGCTCGAACCGAATATTCAGGGTGGCTATCACTCCTTCGACTTAACTTACGACGTCCAGGCGTGGGTCGGCGGCACTCGTACCAATTTTGGATGGGCTGTTTTGCCTTGGCCCAACGGAGGTGATGGCTGGGGAATCAACAGCGCCGAATCTGTGGATGAACGAGATAGACCGCAACTGCGCGTCTTTTATACACCCAACGCGAACGTGAACATTAGAATCGGTTCCATCTCCAGGACGCCGTCTGCGGTTACCATTCAATTCAGCGGTGCTCCTAATACCACGTATTCTGTGGGCCGAACCACGGCGCTCGAGGGATCATGGCCGCCGCCTATCGGAACGGCGACAAGCGCGGGCGACGGCACCGCGAATTTTACGGACAACGCGCCGCCGGCAACGGCAGCCTTTTATCGGATTTCGCCTTAAAGACAAAGTGCGACTAATTAGCTTTCCTCGAGGAGAGCTAATTCGTTTAGTGATATGAGATGAGCCAATTGTTCCAGACAGTTTCGACGTCGCTTCCGAAGCGTGCGACTCGTCGACGCTCGTCTCGTCAATCGGTCCTTCTGCTGGCGTTCTGGTTTTGTCTCTCCGCGGTTTCGGAGCTCAAACTCCTTGCGCAGCAGGCCAGCCATGGCGTGGCTGCGGCAAACCTTGTGGTTGTCCAAAAAGATACTGCGAACACCACCAATTCGGTTTTGGTCACCACGTCTCTGTCGATTAACCAGTTCTCCGTTCGCGACGGTTCAAATCGAGGAGATGTTAATGTCCAGATCGGAAGTGGCTTCAGTGACGATGTGGATACCGGTGTTCTCTTGGCGAGCGTGGCGGAGAATGGTCGCGACAACGGAGAAGTGACTTACCCCGGCACGAACTTTTGCACGCCTGCGGTCTGCTATACACGCACCGGTGTTAATGCTGGTGCGTATTTCGTTTCCTCTTTTAATGCGCCGGCCGGTGCGGAATTTAACGTCAATCTTTCCGCAGCCTTTTTCCCCTACAATAAGTGGACCGGCGGAATGGCCCGGAACTCAGCTGGTACAACCGGTGCGACCAATAATCTGTTCACCGGATCACCGGGGTTGGTTCTCGGAACGCATTTTGTTGATAAAGGCGGCGGCATCTCGGTCGTTAATCTGACGAGTCTCGGGATTGACTCGCGAACCAACGGCGTCTTGCTCGTGATGCACGCCGGAAACGAAGACAACTACGCTCTCTCTCAGGTCAACACCACGAACGGGACCTGGACCGTTTACGTCAAGGACAACGGCACCGATGCCGCGACGTATGAGCAGGACCCAGTTGCCTTTGTTTTCATTCCAAAAACAAACACGAGCGTGATCTCCGGCCGCTTTCAAGGCGATGGGACGCGCTTACTGTTTAGTGGTGCCAGCCCCGCCTTCAGCGTAACCAATATCGCGACGGGGACCTGGCGGTTGACGATCCCTGGCCATTCTCCGACAAGCGGCGTTCTGATTATTTCACCTGACGGTGGTTTATCGCAGAACCAGGATAACATCGTGAGTTACCAGTCGGACGGTGATGGTTGGATTATTCAGGCCCGTGATTTGCCAACTGACCCGCCGGCATTACAAACAGCACTGACTCAACCGATCGCCTCCTTCGTTTTCATTCCCGCCGCCGCAACACTGACCTTGATTTCGCCCGCCAACAACGCCACGAATCTTGGAGCTTCACCCAACCTTCAGGTGGTGGTGTCTAATACCACTTCAACAAACTTGACGATTGAATTCTTCGGTCGCGCCACAGACGACCCCGGACCTGACTTCACGCTCGTTGCCTTTCCAGATACGCAATATTACTCGGCAGAACGGTTCGGCGGTTTGAAAGAAATGTTTTATGCCCAGACCGAGTGGGTAATTTCCAATCGCGTTCCTTACAACATCGCCTACGTGGCGCACCTTGGGGACATTTCCGACAGTGGCGACATCAAAAGCGGATCGCCCAACACTACGGAGTGGCGCAACTCCACCAACGCGATGTATCGAATGGAAAGTCCCACACGAACGTTGCTTCAATTCGGAATTCCTTATGGAACAGCCGTCGGCAATCACGATCAGGAACCGAATGGAGACGCGGATGGGACCACCACGTTCTTCAATCTATACTTTGGGGTGTCTCACTTCACGGGGCGGCCCTATTACGCCGGTCACTACGGGACGAACAATGATAACCACTTTGATTTCTTTAGCGCAGGCGGGCTCGATTTTGTGGTGTTGTACTTTGAATACGATACCAACGCGACTCCGGCCGTCCTCGCCTGGGGTAACGAAGTCTTGCGCACGAACGCCGATCGCCGCGCCATCATTGTCACGCATAACTTCGGCAATACATCCACGCCATTGACCTTCAGTAAACAAGGCGCCGCGATCTATAACGCTCTCAAGACGAACTCAAATGTCTTCCTCATGCTGGCTGGTCACGTAACGGGCGAAGGCTCACGCGTCGATACGTTTAACGGAAACACGATTCGAACATTCGTTTCGGATTATCAAGGCTGGACGAATGGCGGGAATGGTCTGATGCGCCTGATGGAGTTTTCGCCACAACGCAACCAGGTCGTTGTCCAAACGTATTCGCCGTGGACAGGGGCGTACGAGACCAATACGGAAAGCGAATTCTTTTTTAACTACGACATGCAAAAGTCGGCCTCTCCATTTGAACTCATCGCGACGCGGAGCAATGTTTCACCGAGCGCAATCGTGAGCACAGGGTGGCCCAACCGTCAGCCGGACACGACCTATGAATGGTATGCCGTCGTTACGGACAGCTCAGGCAACACAACCACTGGGCCTCTCTGGCGATTCAGTACTGGGAACAATTCACCGCCCGTCGCCACAAACCAGTCGTTCACCGTCACGGGTGATGCGCCCACAAATCTGACCCTCGTCGCGTTTGATCCGAACGGTGATCACCTTGTTTTTTCCACGAATAGTTTTCCCAGTCGCGGCTTAAATTCCAATTTCAACCCGGATGCCGGCACAGTGACGTATCAGCCCGCGCGTGGGTTTCGTGGCGTGGATCAATTTTCATTTCATGTGAGTGACAGTTCAAGAACCAGCACCGTGGTGAACGTAACTCTGAACGTGATCTCTCCACCCGATACGAATGGCAACGGGTTGCCTGATGCCTGGGAAGCGAAGTATGGCGTTACAAATCCCTCCGCGGACAACGATGGCGATGGTCATAGCAACCTGCAGGAGTATTTCGCGAATACCAATCCAACCAATGCGGCCTCGGTGCTGCGCATCAGCGCTGCTGCTCGCGATCAAAACGGACGGATCACCTTGCAGTGGCCTTCCGTTGGCAGCACACGTTACCGCATTCAATACAGCAACGGTCTCACGAACGGCTCGATCAATGCGCCGTTCATCGACATCGTTCGTCCTTTATCGTTGGAAATGGATCCATCACCAGTGGACACTCCTTCAACGAGAACGTTTCTCGATGACTTCACGCTGACGGTTGCGCCGACCAATCGCGCGCGTTACTACCGATTGAAAGTGGTGCCATGACCTTTCTGCTGCCATTCGGACGTGCGACAGCGGTGGCGATGTTGGTTTGTTCGCTGATTGCCCCGCATCGCGCCCACGCCCATGGTGAAACGCTCATACGCATTGCAGCCGTGACGCAGCAAATCGAGGCCGCCACGACGAACGTTGCCCAACTTTATCTTTCCCGCGGCGATCTACATCGCGAACACCAGGACTGGACCGCTGCCGAAGCTGATTACGCGCAAGCAGCAAAACTCGAACCTCACCTCGTCGCGGTAAAATTGTGTCAGGCGGCTTTGCTGTCGGATACCGGTCGCGTCGAGGCCGCCGAGGCGCTGTTCACGAAGGCGCTCTCTGAATCTCCGCGCGAAGGGGAGGCATTCATCGGTCGTGCTCGTGTGCGGTTGAAACTCGAGCGACGCAAAGACGCCATCGCTGACTTTCAGCGTGGCATCGAATTGCTTCCGAGTTCTGAACCCGAGTACTTTTTGCGCCTGGCTGACGCGCTGGTCGCCGATGGACGGTCCGCCGAAGCGTTGCGCACGCTGGACGATGGCATCAAACGGGTCGGTCCACTGATTCCGCTGTTGGGAAATGCTCTGCAAATTGAACTGAAGCAGAATGATCTCGAACCTGCGCTGCGCCGCGTGGACAAAATTCTCGAAGTAGCCCCGCGCAAAGAGAACTGGCTTGCGCAACGTGGCGACATCCTGTTGCTCTCGCATCGTCCCACTGAAGCGCAGCACTCGTTCACAGCCGCGCTCAAAGCCATCGACGCCTTGCCGCCCCGGATTAAACAAAGCCCGGCCATCCTGGAGTTGATAAGCCGCGTTCGGGCGGCGATCACGACAATCAATGCGAAGTCGGTTGTCACCGGACCGCGGCTGTCTCAGCCGTAGCGGGTGAAGTGAACGGCGGCATCTATTTAACCTGACGCTCTTGGGCATGTTTGAACCGCTGCGGCTGAGACAGCCGCGGTCCATTGTGGTTTGCCGCTTAACTTTTAAATGCCCTGTGCTGCCAGTCGACTGCCAGCTACTTCCGCAGCACCGTATCCCGCTGCGCGCACGCCGGATCGGAGTTTGGAAAATCTAAATTGTAATTCAGGCCACGGCTCTCGGTCCGTTGCAATGCCGACTCAATAATCAACTGGGCGACGGTCGCGATATTGCGCAACTCGAGCAGGTCAGCCGTCACGATAAAATCCCAGTAGTACTCCTGAATTTCTTCCTGCAGATTAGCCACTCGCTTCTTGGCGCGTTGCAAACGCTTATTCGTCCGCACGATGCCGACGTAATCCCACATCAAACGACGCAGCTCATCCCAGTTATGCGAGATGACGACGAGTTCATCGAGGTTATGCGCTTTGCCTGATTGCCACGGCGGAATTTTTACGCCGTCCACCGGCGACGGTTTGTGCGCGATCGCTTTATGCGCCGCGCGATCGGCACAGACCAGCGCTTCGAGCAACGAATTGCTCGCGAGTCGATTTGCCCCGTGCAAGCCGGTGCAGGAAACCTCTCCCACGGCGTACAATCCGGCGATTTCCGTTTCCCCGTCGATGTTCGTCAGCACGCCACCGCATTGATAGTGCGCGGCGGGAACAACCGGGATCGGTTCCTTCGTGATGTCGATGCCGAATTGCAGGCACGTTTTGTAAATGTTCGGAAAGCGCTCGATGATAAACTGCGCCGGTTTGTGTGTGATATCGAGCAGCACAAAGTCCGCGCCGCTCTTTTTCATCTCACTATCGATGGCGCGGGCCACCACATCGCGCGGTGCGAGCGACTTGAGCGGATGAAACTTATCCATGAACTCCTCGCCCTGGCGCGTTTTTAAAATACCACCTTCACCCCGCACCGCTTCGCTGATCAGAAAAGTCTTCGCGCGCGGATGATACAAGCAAGTCGGATGGAACTGGATAAACTCCATGTTCGCAATGGCCGCGCCCGCTCGATAAGCCATCGCCACGCCGTCGCCCGTTGCGATATCGGGATTGGTCGTGTAGAGATAAACTTTGCCGCAGCCGCCTGTCGCTAGGAGAATAGTCTTCGCCGCGAACGTTTCCACCTTGCCGCTTTTATTATCCAACACGTAAACACCCAGGCAACGGTTCTCGCCCGCGTGACCCAGTTTCTGTGAGGTGATCAGGTCAATGGCAAAATGATTTTCGAAAACTTCGATGTTCGGTTGCGCCGCGACGCCTGCGAGCAGGGCGCTTTCAATCTCCCGGCCCGTGACATCTTTCGCGTGCAGAATCCGCCGCTGCGAATGTCCGCCTTCCCGCCCAAGATCCAGTTCTTTAGTTCCATTAATCTCGCGTTCCGAAAATTTCATCCCGAGCTCGATCAGCTCCGCGATCCGCGCCGGTCCTTCTTCGACGATCTTGCGCACGACAGCCTCTTTGCAAAGTCCCGCGCCCGCCTCGAGCGTGTCACGGACATGCGCCTCCACGGAATCTTCTTTGCTGGTGACCGCGGCGATGCCGCCCTGGGCGTAATTGGTATTCGATTCTGCCCGTGATTTCTTCGTCACGATGGCCACCCGACCATGTGGCGCGACTTTGAGGGCAAAAGAAAGTCCGGCAATACCGCTGCCAAGAATCAAATAGTCGAATTGTTTCATCCGCGCCGACAAGTTGAGCAACAAACCGCCCCAGACGCGAAGAGAAAATCGATTTGCGATGGGCGATTTACGATTTACGAACGGCAGTAAAGTCTTCTATTGGCTATCGAACATGGGCGATCAAAGACTGTAGGACAAAGAGAAACGAAGAACCCAAAGGAAAGGGGAGTTAAACCACAGAATACGCGAAATACACGGAACGGAGACCTGAAGAAAAGCAAACTTCGGTTTTAACTTCCGCGTATTCTGCGTATTCCGTGGTTTCATTTCCGGTTCCTCTTCCTTCTTGTCTCAAAAATTCGTGCCAATCTGTTGAATTCGTGTCGAAACTCTTCCTCTTTCCGTACACTCTTTCGGACGGTAACCCTCAGGCTGACTCGATTGCGCCTGTTGCGGTTGTCGCGAAGAGAACCAATTCTGATCATCCATGCCAACGACCAAACCGACCGTTCTGATTCTCTGCACTGGAAACTCCTGCCGCAGTCATCTTGCCGAAGGACTCCTGCGTGCTGCTGCTGGTGACATTCTCGACGTCCAAAGTGCTGGCTCGAAGCCCGCTGGCTACGTCCACCCGCTTTCCATCAAGGTCATGCAGGAAATCGGCATCGATATTTCCAGTCATCATTCCAAGCACATGGATGAGTTCCTGAAACAGAATGTCGAAACCGTCATAACGGTTTGCGGCAATGCGGATCAGGCTTGCCCGTTGTTTCCCGGTCAGGTGAATCGTCACCATTGGCCGTTCGTGGATCCCGCTCATGCGAAAGGGAGCGAAGAAGAAGTGCTCAACATGTTTCGCCAGGTGAGGGACGAGATCAAACGCGTATTCGAAGCGTATGCCGATGGACGCCGCGATCAGCTAAAAGGCGGAAGCAAATAGCATCCGCGTGCGGTGCAGCCATCATCTAGTTCTGACTACACGAATTTGCACGAATTCAAAGGCAACGGGACACCGGCAATTGAAGATGTATTTACCTGTTCCTGGTTCATGTCGGTTCCTCGTCCGTTCTCGTCTTAAAATTCGTAAAAAATTCGTGTAATTGGTGTCGAAAAAGTCCTTTTTTCTGCTCTTCATGATCTTTTGTTGACGTTTTTACTTTAGTCGTTAAAGCCGCCAACTTTTTTTCACGTTCCGCACTCCCTATTTTGCGTTAACTGTTGCTATTCAGTGCTTTGAATTTCCTCCCTGAGACTCGGTCGACCCTTCCGGACGTCGCCGGAGGCGGGAGGGAGACTCCGGATCGATTTTTTTGTCGTCCGGAAGGCTCCTGGGAGACTCGGGATCGCTTTTCCCGCCGCAGGAAACTCGATCCGGAGACTAAAAATGGGTTTTTCGACCCCAAAATGCCGGTTTTTAGCTCGGAATCGATTTTCCTGCGGCGGGAAAGTCGATCCGGAGACTCCCGATCCGATTTTTAGACGTCCGGAAGGGTCGCTCGAGACTCGGTCGACCCTCCAGAGGAGCGCCGGAGGGTCGCCTGAGTCTGGTTCCCGTCTCCCCCGCGGCGGGAAATCCGATCCCGAGACGACTTTCCGACAACTTTTTCGTCCGAAAAGCACCTCAATTCCTCCTTCCCGA
>JAQGOU010000083.1 GCA_028293445.1 Verrucomicrobiales bacterium
GAAGCTAAAAACTTCTTGGAAATAATTCCGGCTCCGTTTTAGAAGCTAAAAAAGTGTTGGAAAACTTTCAGGGTCCGATTTTGAAGCTAAAAACTTCCTGGAAATATTTCCAACAAATTTATATAGCGGAAGCTCAAGGGTTTACGCCGATTCGCCCTTTTTTGCCCTCAAAGCGCCAGTTTTGCCCGGAGTGTGTCCGCTCCGGACGCAGCAAGGCGGGAACGTTCGGGCACTGATAGACACGGATGGGGAAAAGACAAAGACGGTACGACACGAATTACACAGATTGGCACGAATTCTTAGGTGCAGAAAATACAAATGAAGCGGATCAATCTCTCTCTTTAATTCGTGTTGATCTGTGCAATTCGTGTCGAAACTTTTTCCCTCTTTCCTTGCTTCTTTCAACCGGATTGACACAAACGCTTTTACAGCCACAGGGAAGCTGAAACTGTAATGTTTCATCCAGATGCGGAATGATTTAGCGTTTGCAGACGTACTATTAGCTATGAGCCAATCTCTTTTTCAACGAGCCATCGAACGTTTCGATCAGGAAAACTCGCGCGACCCGAACTTCGAGGTGGTGGATGGAACGAAGCAGCCGCGGGAACTCGTCTATGCGAAGCGGTTGTCAGACTGGGTAAGCGTCCTTGCACCCGACGCATCGGAAGTGCTGAAGCTCGCCGCCCGGTGTCAGCATATCTGTCGCTGGACCATTCCACGCGATTCCTACGAAATGAACCGGCCCGGATATTTGAAATGGCGTAGTGACCTGAAAAAGTTCCATGCGAAACGGGCAGGGGAAATCCTGCGGGAAATCGGCTATGCCGAGGAGATCGTCACGAAAGTGCAGGATCTAAACCTTAAGAGCAATTTCCCCAACGATCCTGAAACGCAAATCCTCGAGGACGCACTCTGCCTGGTGTTCCTTCAGTATCAATTCGCCGAACTCGCCTCGCGGAGTGACGATGAAAAGATGATCAACGCCGTACGCAAGTCCTGGAAAAAAATGAGCGAAGCCGGACGCGCGGCGGCTCTGAAATTAACTTACACCCCCAAAGAGACGGTATTATTGCAAGCGGCCTTAAAAGAGACGGTTTAGAAAAACACCAAACATCAAAAACCAAACACCAAAGAAAATTTTCGGATAGATCGTAAGGGGCGCTGGCGAAAGGAGCGCGGCGTTTACGCCGCTTCAACGTGGTCACCCAAGCAGGTCCTGCGAAGTCTCCACGGTTTTCGTCGGTCGTGCGGTGAAGCGGCATAAATGCCGCGCTCCTCCGTTGCGCGGCCAACCCGGGTATTCCGGAAATTATTTTGGGCAACCGCTACAGAATTTCTTTGGTGTTTGCTGTTTGGGTTTTGGTGTTTCCCCTATTTCTCTCCCTTAACAATCGTAAAGTGATCCAGCTTCTCCGCCTTCTCGCTCAGGAACGTCGCGTCCATCCGAGGACCGTTGAAATCAAGCACGAGCGATCCCAGGGAGTTCGTCGAGAAACACATCGCAGGATGATTCAGTTCACCGCCGGAAATTTTTCCGGAACTACCTGCCACTACGTAAACCGTTCCTTCATGCGGAGCCGGGCCGAGGGTCGGCTTGCGATACGGGCCATCACCATCTTCCTGGCCGTTGCCTTTGTTCTTTTTATGAGCGTCGGTCAAGGTGTTGGAACGTCCGTAATGCCCATCCAGCAACGGCGTGCGTTCGTAGTCGTGTGAATGACCGCACAGGACAAGGTCAGTTCCACCTTGTTCTAAAATCGGGATAACGTTTTCGCGGATTTCTGTCAGATCCGTGTTTTCACCCTTCACGTCATCCGAGGTATGTGACCCTTTCGTGTAAGGCGGATGATGGAAGTAAGCGACGGTCCAATCGAGTTTGTTTGCGGCCAGATCTATGCGCAGCCATTTCAACATCTCGCCGTTCGGCGAACGATCAATGTCGCAGCTGTTGAAGCAGACAAAGTGCACGTTCCCGTAATTGTAGGAGTAATACGCTTCGGTTCCAGACATCACGCCACCCGCCTGGCCTTGTGTGGGTAAACTAAAAATATCGTAGTAAACGCCCGACTGTGTTTTTGAATCCGCACTGCGGGCGTCGTGATTCCCGAGCGTTGGCCACGCGACGGATTGCGAGAGCATCTTTCCATACGTATCAAAAATGGCGCCTTGATACTCAGAGTCGCGTCCGAAGCTGTAAGCGTTGTCACCGAGCATCAGCCACAAATCGGTGTGACGTTTTCCCGTCCATTTGTAATACGCATCACGAACTTTGCGTTGCTGTGGGAATTGCGTGCCGGGATCGCCGATGACCCAAACACGAATCGGTTTCCGTGTGCCGGACTCCGGCGATGTAACGAAAGAATTCGTCGAGGCACCGGGCAGCGGTCCGTTCGTGGTGCCAATCGTGTAAAAGTATTTTGTGGCGGGCGTCAGCTCGGAAAGCAGCACGACATGTTCAGCGAGGATGCCGGCGGATTTTGTTTTTTGGTCCAGCTTCTCTGCACGCAAGCCGTAGTAAACCACACTGGTGTTCGTTCCCGCCGTGCGCCAGCGGACGATGATGCTATTGGGTGTGCCGAGCTGCAGATAAGGACCGCGGGTGATTTTGTCCCCTTGGGCGAACAGAGCAACGCTGGAGCAAAATAGCAGGACTACCGACAAGACGTGTTCTCTCATTCGCGCAAGGAAACAACAGGAGCAGGGCAGGGGCAAGTAACAATTTCAAGGACAGCCCGAGGCGAGGAAATCGTCCGGCGTTGTGCGCGCTAAACTTTCAATCCGAAGACGCGATGATAATCCTGAATCGCATAGCGATCGGTCATGCCGGAAAGGTAATCACACGTGGCCCGGGGCCAGCCGTCTTTTTTAGCGCGTTTGCGAAACGTGGAACCGATTTCGTCACGATGAGCGATGTAATAGTTGAAGAGCTCTTCCAACATCCGCACGGCGCGGAGATTGGGTTGGTGCACCTCGGGATTGTAATACAGATTTTCGTAGAGGTAATCGCGCAACTCGAGATTCATCTTGCGACGCTCTTCGCTGTAGCGCACGAGCGGTCGGGCTTGCAATCGCACGTCGTCGGCAGATTGCACCCCTGCGTCGAGAATTCGCTTCTCGGTGGTGTGCACGACATCCTTCACGTGACCATCGATCAGGCAGCGAATAATAAAATAATGACGGCACTCGTCGGCGAGTTCGCCGTATTCTTTTTTGATCCGACGCGAGGCTTGCGCCCAGAGTTTGACGTCGCGATTTAATTTCTTTTCCGAGAGCAAACCGGAGTCGAGCCCATCGTCGATGTCATGGCTGTAGTAAGTGATCTCATCCGCGAGATTGGCAATCTGCGCTTCCAGCGACGACGACTTCGCATCGAAGCCTGCCCGTTTGCTCGGGTGATCGTAAGCGGTGAAATGTTTGATCAAACCTTCGCGGACTTCCCACGAAAGATTTAAGCCCGAGAAGCGTGGATATTTTTGTTCCAGTTCCTCGACGATGCGGAGGCTCTGACGATTGTGTTCGAAGCCGCCGTGCTTTTTCATCAGGCGGTTGAGAGCCGTTTCCCCTTTGTGGCCAAAGGGCGAATGACCGAGGTCATGTGCCAGCGCAATGGTTTCGGCCAAGTCTTCATTCAACCGCAGAGCACGCGTGATGTTGCGGGTGATCGCGGCTACCTCGATCGTGTGCGTCAAACGTGTCCGCAAATGATCGCCTGTGCCATTGAGAA
>JAQGOU010000097.1 GCA_028293445.1 Verrucomicrobiales bacterium
CTTGTACGCGTACAAGGCCTCTCCGGATCGTGGAAATTTGGTGTTATACGCGTACAAGGGAGTTTCCAACGATGGAAAGTTGGTGATGTACGCGTACAAGGTGGGTTCCCAAGACGGGAAATTGGTGTTGTACGGTACTTCGGGAGTTTCCCGTCACCCGAAATTATGTTTTGCGCGTATTCTGGGATTTCCGGTCACCGAAAATTGCTACTCAGCCAACATTCGAGACTTTCCCGTGACGGAAAGTTGTTACTCGGTGCTAAAGTAGCCTTTCCCTGCGGCAGCTTTTTGCTCCTTTAGAGTGATTGCCAGATGTAATTGTCGGATAGAACGGGAAAATCTTCTCGAAGCGATTAATGCGGAGACCGAGGAGCGCGGGCTTCAGCCCGCTTCAACGTGCGTAGGACGGATACACTTGACTTGTTTGTAGACGTTCCGGCGTATGAATGGTGAAGCGGCGTGAACGCCGCGCACCCGCGGAACATTATCCAGGTATCGCCTTGCGGAATTGCAATGGTGATTGATCGAAGTGCCGTCGGAACAGTCGGGAAAAATAGAATTGGCTTTCGAAACCGCACGCCTCAGCAATTTCAGCGATACTTTTCTGCGTGTTCGACAGCTGTTGCGTGGCCATTTGCAGGCGGCGCTGAATCACCCACTCCATCGGGCTCATGCCGGTTTCCCGTTTGAAGATGCGCCCGAAGTAAGTTGGGTTAAGACCAACCGAGCGCGCCCATTCCGGGAGCGTGATCGTGCGACTCAGACGCGCGGCCGCCCAGGATTCCGCGGCCAGCACTTTGTCGACGACACTGCGATCCGCGAGAGAACGCGAGAGTGGCGGACGCGTTTGGGAAAGGATGTAACCCAACCATTGTAGAATCGCACCGCCAATCGTCAGATCTCGAAAAGAGGATTTGCTGGTGAGCGCGGTCAGGACCTTCTCGAATTCGACGGTAAACTCCTTCGGGTTTTTCCAGTGGTAACAACGTTTGAAATGACGATGCAACAATGCATTCGCAGCGGAGCCTTTTTGGAAAGCGATGGACGCACTTAAACTCACGTGCGGTTTTGCGGGGTCGTGGCCGTAAATGAATTCGTCGCCGCCGCAAACGATGAGGAGATCGCCGGTTTGCAGATTCCATTTCTTGCCATTCACGATGGACCAGCAGGAACTTTTCTCGACGAAGAAAAACGAAACCATGTCCGCCGCGAGACGCGCGCGGGGAACCGACCACTCAGGATATCCCGCGTAGCGTCCGAACCAATGGACGCGCAAACCGAGTTCAGTCTGAAACGCGAGCTTCCAATCGTGATGATACGGCAGCCAGGCCATAGTGGAAAAAATGCATAACCTTCCGGCAGGTTGTCGATGCTGATTGCCAAAAATAAATTTGAATCATACTAGCGTAACGGACCGCGGCTGTGTGCAACACACCAACCGCAGCGCCGTTGGATACGCCGAGATTACCTTTTTTTACCACGCTCAGTCGGGCTTGACCCGCTGCGGCTGGTCTCCGACACAGCCGCGGTCCGTTTCGGCCTATCCGGAATTCCTTCCGCCAGTCTCTATATGCAAATAAAGAGGCTTAACTCGCGCTAACTCTTCTTCTCCCCTTGCTTCTTCGTCACGGGCACAACTTTGTCCTGCAAACGATTCGGCCAGTTCTTGTCGAGCAACGTTTTCATCTCGGCGATCACTTTGGCGTATTGTGATTCGCGCACGAGGTTCTTGAGTTCGGCGTCATCCTCATCGTGATTATATAGTTCGGCTCCCGCCTTTCCATTGTCCCACTCGGTGTAACGCCATTTCTCGGTGCGCACAGAATAGCCATGAAACTCATCGCGCAGCACCTGGGTGTAAGCGGGTCGACTCCATGATGCCTGCGGATTCTCGAGGAGCGGGGTCAAACTGGCCCCGTCCAAATAGCTCGGCATCTTCAAGCCACACAATTGGGCGAGTGTCGGATACAGGTCCAACAACTCTACTGTCCGCAGGGAGACTTTCCCTCCCTGCTGAGTTTGCGGCGGCGCAATGATCAAAGGCACTCGCGCGCAGTTATCAAAGAGCGATTTCTTCTGCCACAATCCATGCTCACCCATGTGGTAACCATGATCACTCGTGAAAACGACAATGGTTTTTTCCGCAAGCTTCAGCTGATCCAACGCGTCGACCACCCGTCCGACCTGTGCGTCCATGAAACTGGTGCTGGCGTAGTAAGCCTGGATGGCTTCCTTCCGTTGTTGGTCCGTCATGGTTTCCTGCTCAGGCTTCGAGGATAGAAATGCCGCAGCGGGAACATTGGTGGGCCATCCCGAAAATGTGGGTGCGACAATTTTATTGAGAGGATACATGTCGAAGTATTTCTTCGGCGCAACATAGGGCGTGTGCGGACGGAAGAATCCCACGGCGAGGAAGAATGGTTTGTCTTGATGCTGTTCCAATAACTTGATGGCCTCGGTCGCACCAATTCCATCCGTCTGCTCCAGATCCGTTCCCGCTGCGGCCATCCAGCTCAACGCGGCGCCGAACCGATCTCCAGTCGCTTCCTTTTTGAGCGAAAATATTTTAGCCTCGTCATCCTTATCCCGACCGCGTGGATTTACCACATGCTCCCACGACTGCGGATCATCCAGACCGTCGGTACCGATCTGCCCCGGCACATGGTAATGAAATAATTTTCCGACCCGCGCCACATAGTAATCGTTCTGACGAAAGAGTTGCGGCAGCGTCACGGTATCGGGAATAAATTCCCGGAAATTCGGACTGGTGGTATAGGTTCCGTCTTTCTTTTGCCCTGTGTTTTTTAGAACACCGGTCACGTTCGGGCGTCGTCCCGTCAAGAACGAGCTGCGACTCGGACCGCACAACGAGAACTGACAATAAGCCCGGTCAAACTTAACCCCGCGCTGAGCCAGTTTGTCGATATTCGGCGATTTAACCAGCGGATGACCATAGCAACCGAGATCGGTCTTTAAATCGTCGACGATCACAAACAGGACGTTCAATTTCTGCGCAGCGGCGGCTTGAACGGGAGGTGTTACAACAACGGAAACGAACAACGTTGCCAATCCTGCGACGATGCACTTAGAGAGGAGTCTCATTGCGGGAGTTTAGTCGCGACACATAAAAATTAAAATGCATAACGCAGGACCGGTGGGCTTTTGAAGCACTACCCACAGACTATACCGATTGCCAAAAAAGTTTCCGGATAGATCGGAACTGAAAAGCAAAGCCTCACCCCGGCCCTCTTTCCCAGGCTGAGCATTACCCATATCTTCAGGCTGAAAGCCTGTAATGTGATAGCCTAGGCTAAAGCGAGTCAGCGAGCGGCGGCCTAGGTAAAGGATTTCGTGTGAATTCTTCGGCCTGTAAGGCACAGACAGCGAGAGGAGCATCAGGTGTTGCAGCCTTACAGGCCGCAGAATTCAACCGTGACATTTACCCGGGGCTCCGCGCTTTGCACTCCACCCCGGGCTATCACATGTCAGGCTTTCAGCCTTTGCGCTTTGCCATTGTCCGCACGCTTTCAGATCACATATTCAGACTTGTGGGTAACGCTCAGCCTAGGAAGGAGAGAGCACCCGCGTGCGGTGCAGCGACTATATAGTTCAGACTGTTAGGGTGAGGTTGCTTCTATCCGGAAATTATTTCTGTAGTCCACCCAAAGACTATAAATCCTGCAAAGCCGCTGGCGTCAGCAAGGGGAGCTGCGATTCGAGACTTGGGTCTACTTCGTCCTGGTAAAAATAGGCTGGCCGACTGTTAAAACTGTGGAGGTAATACATGTTCGCAAATTTGATCCAGCGGGCGGAACCATCCATGAACACTTCGTTTCCACCGTCGGGTACCTTCCCCTTGCTGCCGCGGTGCGGAGGTAGATTCAAATAGGTGGCGCGAGTTGGATTAGCGGGATCTGGATCCCCCCATTTCGAAGCGGCGGTGAATTTTAAATTAGCATCCGCCGCCAGAGCCCAATTGCCTTTAGATAAACTGGCTTTTACCGGGCTA
>JAQGOU010000125.1 GCA_028293445.1 Verrucomicrobiales bacterium
CCCAAAAACCGCTGGTTTTTTTTAATTCGGGAATTTTGACTCCCCAAAACGGCTGGTTTTTATTATCCAACGATTTCTGACTCTCAAAAACGCTTGGTTTTTTTTGCCCGACGGTTTTTGACTCTCAAAAACTGCTGGTTTTTTTTAATTCGGGAATTTTGACTCCCTAAAACGGCTGGTTTTTATTATCCAACGATTTTTGACTTTCAAAAACGCCTGGTTTTTTTTGCCGACAGGATTCTGAGCCTCAATATGAGGCGGTCTTAGGCCTTACAGGCTTTCATAGAGCCCTCTCTACCCAATTTGAATTTTCGATGATTATTCTAATATCCGCACGCATCGGTTCTGAAGTTTAGTTGCCTGCGCGCTAGGATTTCTAGCCGCGAAGAAAGGGAATAAAATGTCAGATAACAAAAACATAAGCGGGCCAGAAGACGGTAAACGTATCAACATCCATGAGTCTTACGAACTTCGCGATTGGTCGCAGAAGTTCGGAGTAACTCCAGATGAACTCAAACAAGCGGTAAAGACGGTCGGGGATTCCGCTGAAAAAGTGAAAAAGCACTTAGGCAAATGAAGTGTGCCATTTTGTCGCACTTGGCGCTTCATGGCACACTGATTGCGCCAATATGTCACAATTGGTCAAAAGGCCGCCTTTCAGAGAAAATTGGGTTAACTACCACGGCTTGTGTATTTTAGCTCCGAAAAGTGCACCCAAACACAACGCACTACGTAATGGCACCGCTGATGCTGATACCGCGTGCAGGTTGCCCCTGACCCGTCCATAGGACGTCTCTCCGACAGCCAAATAGAAGCTGTAAGCGTGGTTAATTATATTTGATCGCTTCTCAGCCCACTTGGGTGGACTGCTTCACGATCCGATACTTCCCACAAATTGGACCGTTATTATAGGCCGGAAAGTCTGGCCACAACAAACTATGGCGAAAATTACATTCTATCCTCTTGGCAACGCTGACTGCTGTCTTATAGAGACTGATAAATCAAAGCTTTTTGCGTTCGATTACGCCGACATGCACAACCCGCAAGACTCTGAGGACAAGCGGATGCCGCTTAAGGAAAATTTCAAGAAAGACATGGGGTGGCCAAATCGCAAGAACATCGATGTTCTCGCGATTACGCACGGGGACGACGATCACGTCTCTGGGATACGAGAATTATTTTGGCTTGATCATGCGCTGAAATACCAAGGGGATGAGCGTATTAAGATTAACGAGCTTTGGGTTCCCGCCGCTTTGATTGTTGAGGAAGGTTCGGAGGATTGCACACGAGTGATACGGGAAGAGGCGAAGCACCGACTTTTGGCAAAAAAAGGCATCAAAGTGTTCTCTCGACCCGAACATTTGCGTTCTTGGTTTAGCGAGCGCGAGTTACGAATGGAAGATTACCAGCACTTGATTGTGGATGCCGGACGTCTCGTTCCCGATGTATCCATGGACGTTGATGGTGTTGAGTTTTTTGTCCATTCTCCATTCGCAGAACGGGACGGGGACACCGTGCTCGATCGAAACGAGAATTGCTTAGTGATGCAGGCCGTACTGCGGAGCGGAGGCCGAGATACACGATTTTTAATAACAGCCGACTCTGTCGCCGACAACTGGCAGCGAATGGTCAAGATAACTCGTTTGCATTCAAACGAGGCACGCCTTGCGTGGGATGTGTTGAAGCTCCCTCATCACTGTAGTTATTTGTCGATGTCGCATGAGAAAGGCGAATACATCACGACACCGACAGTTGAGTTCAAATGGATGCTAGAGCAAGGAGCGGATCGTGCAGTGATGGTTTCAAGCAGTTGGCCGATTCCAAGCGAAACGGAAGACCAACCACCACACGTCGAGACACATCGGCGGTATAAAGAAACGGCGGATACCCTCGATGCGGATCTGGTTACAACAATGTCAAACCCAACGAAGACTAAGCCGGAACGAACAGTGATATCTGTTGATGGAAATGGGCCGACGTTTCAAAAAGCAATTTTTTCGGCGACTGTTGGGTTAATTACTTCAAAAAGTCCCCGCGTTGGATAATGATATCGATTCCCCAGTATTTGCCTGCTCCAGGGAAAAAGGCCCGGCGAGGCCTTCTTATTACCGCGAGAGCGAAAGGTCTTGTTCAATTTGTTGAAACGCTTGGGCAGGGCGGGGTAAAGATTATATCGGTTGGTAGAATAGCTCAGGCGGAATCGGTGCCGGGGGCGGACGTTGTCGAACTCGAAATCCAGGTCGAAAGGCCCCAAACAGTCGTTCAAGATATTCGACGGGAAGAACGAATCGCAGTGGTTTTTTCTGATTTAGATGATTCGTATCCGGAAGTTCTCGCGTTGCGCACAGACTTTCCTTCTGTTCCTCACTTAAATCAACGAGATGTCGAGTTTCCTAAAAGTCTTTGCTTGTATGAGCAGCCTTGGGATCACGTCCGATTGGACTGGACTCCGTCCCGTCTTCTGGGCCGTATTCGCTTTTGGCTCGCTAAAACAGCAACGGGTGATTTGCACGCAGAGGACCAACCTTTGGAACCACTGCTCTTCCAATCAACAGTGAGGTTAATTGTTCCCCCTGACTTTTTGCAGAAGGTCGATGAGAATTCGTCGGATTTGTTTCAAGTGGTGCGAGCTTCGAATACTGAAACTGAAGCAATATTGGTGGCTCAATCGGGACACGGTGTCTCCAAGCAAACCGAATATCTGGGCGTGATGTTTGAATGCCAACCGCAAACACATGGCATCATCAAACACTCACCTCATAATCTGCAAGAACTGGATGGCTTTTGCAGGGCTGCTGGCCTCGATCTAGCGCTAGCGTTAGCTGCAAAGATCAAGCGATGGATGGTGGAAAAACCCAACCCGGAATTCCTGAAGTGTCGGTTATTGCTGGTGCTTTTGCTGCCTAAGCGTCGCCGCAATTCTGGCAATGCAGAAAGCGTGGAACAATGCGCTTACCTCTTTAGTAAATCCATCCAGGAAGTGGGCTACGCGCTGGATGCAATTCAAAAAGCAGGTTCTACTTCAGGCTATGTAATGGCTGCGCCCGTGATAAACAACGAGAAGATCGCGGCGTTACCGTTGTTGCCAGTCCGACTCGCATATGAATTATCGCGCGAGCGTGCTGCATTTCTAAATAATAGCATTGCGGACCACCGCTCGATTGTCGCCATTGGCATGGGCGCTTTGGGATCTCAGATCTATAACAATTTGCTTAGATCTGGCTTTGGAAAGTGGACTCTCGTCGACTCCGATGTTTTTCTGCCTCACAACGGCGCACGACATTATCTTCCTGCAGCTGCTTCTGGTCACAACAAAGCTGATACGATGGCGGAAATAGGCCGTCAAATATTTCGGATAAGTAACGGTGACTCTGTTGCGCAAGCAATTAACACCGATGTTTTAAAACCCGGTAGCCGCTCTAAAGAGTTGGCAATACGTTTCGAAAGTGCTGCTGTCGTCTGCGACTTTTCAGCGTCACTTCCTGTGAGTCGCTTCTTGGCGTCATCCTCAGTGAAAGGGCGGCACATAACAGCTTTTATGACTCCGTCTGGCAAAGGACTGGTGGTCGGAATTGAGGATTCAGAACGGAAAATCCGATTGGACTGGCTTGAAATGTTGCATTATCGGTCGGTTTTGAATGAGCCGACGCTTGGGGGAACATTAGCGAGCGCGGAAGAGCGGTTTCGCTATGGCAACTCGTGCCGCGACATCAGTTTTCGGCTAGCTCAAGATGACTGTGCGATTTGGTCTGGAGTAGCGAGCAAAGTAATCAAGCAGTTTCTCGAAGATAAGAACGCGCAGCTCCGGATATATCAATCAGACGATGTTTCTCAAATCTCGTCGATCAATCCGCGGATAACTCGTTGTTTCGAACGCATGGTTGGTCAATGGACCATTCGAATTGACGAATGGATAATCGAGAAAGCGGCGGGATTTCGGACGGAGCGTTTACCCAAAGAAACAGGGGGAATACTACTCGGCCACTTCGATACACAGAGGAAAATCTGTTTCATCGTCGATATACTTCCGTCGCCTCCGGATAGTCAAGAATGGCCCGTGTGTTACATACGAGGTTGTGCTGGATTGCTAGGGAAAGTGCAAGCGGTAGAAGTTATGACCCTCGGACAGATTTCTTATGTTGGCGAATGGCATTCCCATCCTAAAAACGTCAGCGTGTCCCCAAGCCAGCTTGACTATCGTGCGTTTGAGTGGCTTGAGTCAAAAATGGGTACCGAAACACTTCCTGCAATAATGATGATTGTCGGGGACAAACAGAAAGTCCATTTTGTCGGTCAGCGAAAATAATTCATATGGTACCAGTAATATTGTTCTTATTAACTTTTTTGGGCTCGATTGTTTATATGTTGATCTTAAGGGTCAGTGGAGGTTTGCCGCTTTGGATTGAGAAAATCGATTTGTGGTTTCTCTGTGCCGCCGCTGGAGGGCTTGGAGGCTGTGTGTATTGTTTGAGGGGAGTCTATTTGAACGCTTGTGTGCGTAAGCAATGGGACAAAGATTGGCTCCCTTGGTATTTAATTCGGCCTTTCATAAGTTTGGTGTGTGGCGCGGTGAGCTGCCTCTTTCTAAAAGCGGGACTGTTGGTTTTAGAAGCCGGCAAAAAGTCCGAGGCGAGCGATCTTGGTTTTTTTGCTCTGGCGTTTATTGCTGGATTAAATGTCGATAAATTCCTTTCAAAAATTGAAGATCTTGCTCAGGCGGCGTGGGGAATTGAGAAGTCCCGCGCAGGAAAAGGAGACGCAGCAAAAAAGGATGAGTAAATGCCCATCGATATTTTACTTTTCTAGGTAGAGCAGGCTACCTGATTCATTCAGAGCCTCCTCACGTCGGCTGCTACGATATTTGAATTTCAAACTTTCGCTGAATCAAACACGCCCGTCGCCGGTGGCGGGTTTGGGATTTGGCCTTTGGTCGCCATGATTTTCTCACCGGCCTCGTGGAACATTGCGATTAACTCCGGTGGGCCGAGGGGATGACGTCGCCGCCGAGGTTCATCAGGACTCGCCTTTCCCTTTTTCCATATTGAACTGCACTAGCACTCTGACTAACCATGTTGCCATCTAAATGAATTATTCCTTGAGTGCTGTTTCCAAACTGGCGTGGTGCCTACTCGTGTGTCTGGGCTGCAGTGCGGATGTCAGCGGGGCGACCCTGCGTCATTACGTCTTCTTCAACATGGACCGGGAGAGAATATCGGAGGCCACATTTCTCGACACCAAGGCTTTTGAAGGGGCGCAATTAAAGTACACCTGGCGCGAGTTGGAACGCGAGAAAGACGCTTATGATTTCAGCGTCATCCAGCACGATCTGGCGTTTTTGCGGGCGAAGGGCAAAAAACTGTTTATCCAGCTTCAGGAGACGTCGTTTGATCCCAAGAACATCCTCGTGCCTCGTTATGTTCAGAACGACGCGCAATACAATGGAGGCGCAGACAAACAATACAGCGTTGAAAATGACGACGAAGCGCACGCGGTGCCATGCGGTTGGGTGGCCAGGCGATGGGATCCGGCGGTGCAGGAGCGTTTCCACCAGCTTCTCTTCGCGCTCGGAAAAGAATTCGACGGCAAGGTGGCGGGAATCAATCTTCCGGAAACTTCCGTGGATTTTGGAGAGAGCGGCAAACTGTTCCCGAAAGGTTTCACACCCGAGGCCTACCGGGACGCCATCATCACGAACATGGCGGTGTTGAAGCGTGCGTTCCCGAAATCGATAACCACGCAATATGCCAACTTCATGCCGGGCGAATGGCTTCCGGACAATGACAAATCCTTTCTCCGCACTGTTTATCAGCGGGCGAAGGAATTGAAGGTTGGAGTCGGCGGACCTGATCTCCTGCCGTACCGGCGTGGGCAGTTGAATCACGCTTATCCACTCATCAAAGAATGCGCTGGAAAGATTCCGACAGGAATCGCCGTGCAAGATGGCAACTATGCGGACAAGAATCCGAAAAACGGGCAGCAGGTAACCATTCCAGAATTGGTCGAATTCGCCCGGGACAATCTTAAGGTCGATTACATTTTTTGGTGTACCGAGGAACCGTTTTATTCCAAGAACCTGATCCCATTTCTTCAGGCGCAACAGCCATGAGATTGTTCAGAGCCTCCTCACGTCGTCTGCTACGAGTTTGGATTTCAAACGGTCGCTAAATCAAACACGCCCGTCGCTGGGGCGGATTGGGGATTTGTCCTTTGGTCGCCACGATTTTATCTCCGGCGCAATGAAACATCCACTTTGCTCGCGACCATCGAACGGTTGAACCTGTTCGGGGTGCTTCTCGGCACCCGGCGTCAAGGTTTTTGCCAACGGCATCAGGCGAGGTCACGATACATCAGCCCGTGAAACCCTGAGGGTGTTTTCATTGACTTGATTTCCTGATTTAGAAAATCATCGCCCACCCACAAACAGAACGGCCCCAACAGTATACCCAAAAAGAAAAAGGCATATATGACCTCTCAAACCCTCGTCTCATTTCACCGGCGGAAACGAAACCATCCATGGCGCTTTTTGTCATTGGCGTTTGTTTTCTGCTCGCTTTTGCTGGCGCTCACCGTTGCAAGTTCGACGGGCCGTTGTGATCAGCCGCCAACCATTACGCAACAACCTGTCAGTGTGGTAGCCAATACAGGAGATAATGTTGAGTTCACGGTCGTAACAGACGAGGTTACTGATGACCTTATATACCAGTGGTATAGAAATGGAGTGGCTATGTCCTGGCGGACGGAGGCTACCTTGACACTTCCGCAGGTTACGACATTTGATACCGCGACATATACGGCGACAGTGGCCAACTCGGCCGGTTCAGTCACGAGCACTGGAGCCACTTTAACGGTTAATTGCGGTTCCCTTCAGAACGGAAACTTTGAGGATGGATTGAATCATTGGTTCACACCTTGGCCTGGCTACGACGTTGTCAGGAACTCTCCTCGGACGCCACCAGAAGGCCAATATTACGCAGAACTCGGGTTCAGTGGGATAGAAGGGGTTAGGGGAACAATCCAGCAAACGGTGTGTGTGACGCCGGGCAACTGGTATAAGCTGGCATTTCAGTACGGCTCGAGTCTGGATCCAAATTATCCCGAACACATTGGCAATTTCACCTTGATGGTAGTGGAGGTGCTTTCCAGTGGCGGAGTCGTGGCCTCGCAAGAATACACACGCACATCTCCGTATGTCGGTTTTGCTCCGGAGAACCTGGAGTTTCAGGCGCCTTCGGGTGTATCCATGGTCACACTCTCATTCCGGAACTTGTCCGCTGGAGACAACCCCATGGGCGACCCTCTGCTCGATGACATCTCTTTCAACGCCATCACTCCGCCCACTCCGCCAACGATTACGCAACAGCCTGCCA
>JAQGOU010000183.1 GCA_028293445.1 Verrucomicrobiales bacterium
AGGGGTTGCAGTATCTGGAGTGGCATTCCATCGTAGCCGGTATCTCTGCCATCCTAGGCCATAACTATACGTGCTGGCTGAAGTTCAAAGGAGGCAAAGGAGTTGCGACGACCGCCGGTGTTTTGGCCTCACTCCCATTCACTCCCACGACGGTTCCGTGGACCTTCATTATTGCGCTCTGCATTTTCATTCTAGTTTTTGTGCTCAGCAAATATGTCTCGCTCGCCTCGATCATCGCCGCTGCTTCTTTGCCGGTGAGCACATGGCTGCTGCACGGAAGTTCGCGCATGATCGCTGTTGCGTTCTTTCTCGGTGCACTTGCGATCTACAAACATAAGGCGAACATTCAACGACTCATGAATGGAACGGAAAATCGCTTTGGCAAAAAGAAAGTGCCGGAGGCAACGAAATGAAGGTTGTCGTTGTCGGCGCGGGTGCATGGGGAACGGCCCTTGCCAATCTTCTTTGCCAAAACAAAAACGACGTCACGCTCTGGGGGCATACTCCTGCGCACATCGCCGAATTGCAGCGCACCAAACGCAACGAACGTTACCTTCCGGGCATCGATCTCTGCGGCAGTTTGAAGTTCCAAACGGATTTGGCCACGGCGGTCCTCGGTGCCGAATGCGCTATCATTGCTGTTCCTTCCAAAGGTCTTCGTGCTGTCACGGCGCAACTGGGCGATTTCACCGGGATCGCCGTGAGTGTCACGAAAGGAATTGAATTTGATACCGGGCTGACGATGTCGGGTGTGCTCAGCCAAACGATGCCGCGCGCGACAGCCTGTGCTCTCTCGGGCCCGACTCTCGCGGCCGAGGTCGCTAAGAATATTCCCGCCGCTATTGTCGCTGCGAATGCGGATGACCAAATCGCCCGCACGATCCAAACTCTTTTTCTCGCTCCAAACCTTCGCGTCTATACGAGCAACGATTTGCTCGGTGTTGAACTCGGTGGTGCGCTCAAGAACATCATCGCCATCGCCGCTGGAATCAGCGATGGCCAAGGCTTCGGCGATAACACCAAAGCGGGACTCATCACGCGGGCGATCGTCGAGATCCGCAGACTGGGCGTCGCACGTGGAGCAAGCGCGGAAACATTTAATGGCTTGAGCGGGTTGGGCGATCTGATTGTGACCTGCTGTTCGAAGTTAAGTCGCAACCGTGGCTTTGGCGAACGTGTTGGACGCGGAGAAAAAGTTCCTGACATCCTCGCGAGCAGCGTTTCGATCGCGGAAGGTTATCCCACCGCTCGCTCCGCCTACAAACTCGCGCGACAATTAAACATTGAAACTCCAATCATCGATGAAACCTACGCGATGCTTTACGAAGGAAAAAATCTGAAGCAGGCGTTGCACGATCTGATGTCGCGTGACTTGAAGCCGGAAGACTCAATTTGAACATTGCCTTGTCCATCATGGTCGCGTTCCTGTTCACAACAGTTGGCTGTCGACTACTGTTTTGTGACCGCGGGGATTTTTGGATGGGCGTGCGCGGCTGCATTTTTTTTACGACGGCGCCGAACGATGTTAGCTGATTCTGGATGGAAACCCGTCAATCCGGATCGCGCCTGGAGTGCGATGCGTTTTAATTTTATCCTGCTGATGTCCCTTGGCATTGGCTTTCTCGTCTATTTGGAACTGCAGAAACATTTTCCTTCCGGCCCGATTGAGCCGGTTACGGAACCAGTCACCTTGCGGAAATTGCTTTCGGTAGGAGACTAATCCCTGGGGATAAGGTAAGAACCTGCGCGATGAGATCATTTGCTGACTTCAATTTGCTGCCCACGCTTCAAGCCACGCTCGTGGAAAAGGCCCTGACCACGCCGACAGAAATCCAGGATCGCGCGATTCCCGTGTTGCTCGGTGGGCGATCCGTCGTCGGCGTCGCCGAAACCGGCAGTGGCAAAACGCTCGCCTACGCTCTGCCCGTGCTTCACCTTTTGAAAGAGCTTGAAAATAAAGGTCAACCCGTCAGCAAAGAGAGTCGTCCCCGTGCCGTCGTGATGGTTCCGACCCGGGAGTTGGGCGAGCAGGTCACGCGCGTTTTCAAGCCGTTCACCCATACCACCCGACTGCGGGTGCGTTCGGTTGTTGGCGGCACGACCCTCGACGTCGCCAAACGCAACATCCTCGGCAACTTTGAAGTGCTTGTCGCGACCCCGGGCCGTTTAATCAAACTGCTCGATCGCCGCCTGCTCAGCCTGGGTGACGTTCGAATTCTGGTGTTCGACGAAGCAGACCAAATGCTCGACCAGGGCTTTCTTCCAGACGCGACAAAAATCGCCGGTCTTTGCCCACCCGAACGTCAGTTGGCTCTCTTCTCAGCCACGGTTTCTAAGTCAGTGCAAGAGCTCATCACGAAGCTATTTGCGGGTGCCGAGGTGATTCGCAGTGTGGGCAGTCATCGCGTCGTGCCGACATTGAGCACGCAGAACCTCAAAGTGATCGATGGAAAACGTTTCCCACTTTTACAGAGATTACTCGCCACTAAGGTCAAAGGTGGAACGCTGATTTTCACCAATACGCGTGAACAATGCGACGACCTCGCTCGTGAGCTGAAGAAAATCCATCGGGAGTGCGCGATCTATCGTGGCGAGATGGACAAAGTCGAACGTCGCGCGAACTTGAAAAACTTTCGCGAAGGAAAGATCGACCTTTTGATTTCGACGGATCTCGGTTCCAGAGGCCTGGACGTCGAGCACGTCGGACGCGTGATCAACTATCACCTGCCGCAACAGCTCGACAATTATATCCACCGGGTGGGCCGGACCGCCCGTGCTGGCAGGGCAGGGCTGGTCATTAATTTGGTGACCGAACGAGACGCACCGCTGATCGCCAAGTTAGACGGCGTGAAGGCAATACCACGGCCGCGTGCCTAGTTAGCCCGAAGCGCCATCTCACCGCAGCACGTTCCCGGCTGCGTCGCTTCAGGACATCGCATTCCGGATAGCGTGGAGCAGGTCGGCGTATTCTTCAAACGGCTTAAACTCCGGGAATTGTTTCTTAATATTGTCCGGTGAATGAAAGAGGAAACCCGCGTTGGCTTCCTTGAGCATGGCGATGTCGTTGAAAGAATCTCCCGCAGCGATGACGAAATAATTCAGCGACTTTAACGCCACCACCGCACTGCGCTTCGGATTATCCTGACGCATCTTGTATCCCGCGATGCGCCCGTTGTCGGTGATCAGATAATTACAAAAGATCGTCGGCCAGGCGAGTTGACGCATCACCGGCTTCGCAAATTGTTCAAACGTATCGGAAAGAATGATGACCTGCGTGAGCGAGCGGAGCTCGTCGAGAAAAGCCTTCGCGCCTTCCATCGGTTCCATGCACGCGATCACTTCCTGGATATCCTTCAGCTTCAAACCGTGTTTATCGAGAATCTCGATCCGACCCTTCATCAATTTATCGTAGTCAGGTTCGTCGCGAGTCGTGCGGCGCAATTCAGGGATGCCTGTTTTTTCTGCGACGTTAATCCAAATTTCGGGAACGAGGACGCCTTCAAGGTCTAAGGTGACAACGGTTTGTTTCATGCGGCGCGCAGTTTTTCAGGAAACGTTTTGGATGTCGAAGGGAAAGATGTCGATTGGCGATTTTCAGGCGGCGATTGCCTATTGCGGATTTTGATTCCATGGCAGCCCATCGTTGCTCAAAGCGCTTCACTGCGGGTTTGCTGGCTTCAATCAAAAGAAGGCGTCGAAAATCGTCCCGAAACACGAGTTTTTCCGGTCGGTTTTGTGCTTGGAAATGGATCCTTAAACTCAAGGGTCGTTCTGTTGCAGTTCACATTCTATGATCCACGCTAAACTCTTGTAATCAATGGTTTACATCTCGGATACAAGGCTCGGTCGACCCTTCCGGACGGTTCGGAGGTCGGGAACAAGTCTCGGGGCACCCTCCCGAACAGTTCCGGACCTTCCCCTGAGTCTCTGCAGACGTCCCGGACAGTTCGGAAGGTCTCCTTGAGACTCGAGCGACCCTCCCGAACAGTTGAAAATCCCTTTTGAGCACATGACACCCCTCCGAACCGTTCGGAAGCCGACCCCAAGACTCAGGGGAGCCTCCCGAACCGTCCGGGCACTGCCATTTAGTTAAGGGTTGGTTAAAAGAAATGTATGTACTTTGTATTTACAATCTGCTTTTACACTGTGGATGGAAGAGCCATCACATCGTTGGAGCGGGTTAATGGAAAAAATAAAGAGCCG
>JAQGOU010000088.1 GCA_028293445.1 Verrucomicrobiales bacterium
TTGGGTGAAAGCTTTTCGGACGGAAAAACTGTCGGAACCGGTGTCACGGGATCGGCTTTTTTGGGGCGGTGGCAGACGGGGTTGGATTCTGGCGGCGGCGGGAGGGAAAAAGCGGCTGAAAGTCGTCTCGGGGCGACCAAAATCGCGAAGAATTTTCCCGTTTTAGCACTTTGGGGAGTAATTTATCCCCGAAATTCGGCGTCGTAGCGCTACGACGACCATTTTTGCGGAGAAATTACTCCCCGAAGTGCTACGACGAGCATTTTCACGACAAATTTCGGCGTTTTAGCGCTACGATGGACATTTTCACGGCAAAATTTCGCATCGTAGCGCTACGGCGAGGATTTTCGCGGAGAAATTACTCCCCAAAGTGCTACGGCGACCATTTTCGTGACGAAAATCGGCATCGTAGCGCTACGGTGGACATTTTTACGGCGAAATTCGGCGATTTAGCGCTGCGGCGTCGACGTGAAGCATTCAGGAACAATGACTTAGAGAAATAGAGCAACGCGGAGCGCGGAAATCAGGACATAATTTTCAACCACGGATGGGGAACCGATTTTTAGACACGAATTTCACGGATTAACACGAATTTTTAGGAAGAGAAAAGCCCGATGTCCCTTCCTCGCCTTCTGCTTCGTCCTGAAATTCGTGTCAATCTGTGTGTTATTCGCGGTTCGACTGAATCGCTCCCGGCTTAGGACCGACCGGCCTTGATACAGGTAACCATCTGGCTCATGATGACGTCCACTGGAGCGGTGCTGAAGTTGATGATCTGCCAGTCCGTTTATCGCGATTTTCGCGAGCGGCGTCCCCTTCTGTGCCAATTGCGTTATTTTTAAATGACCCTCTCATTCTTAGTCCGTCGTTCGATTGCCACGCTCGCTCTTCTGTTCTTGATTCCGCTCCAGGCGGCGCCGCCCACCGCGACGCGGACTGATGGCGAGGATGTGAATAAACCCGCGTTGCGCGAGAAGGCCGGCTTGCTGCCGAATGAAGATCTCCTCTTCAACGGCTGGGGCATGACGCCTGCCGGAACCTCGGTGGCGATGAGCGACATGGCGCTGAAACTCGTCGTGGCGCCCGATCATAAAAGACTGGTTGCGGTCAGCGGCGGATTTAATAACACCGGTTTAACACTGCTCGATCCGGTGGACAAACATGTGACGCAATTCTTTCCGTTGCGGGAGAGCTGGAACGGGCTGGCATTCACGGGGGACGGAAAACATATTCTCGTTTCTGGCGCGGGGACGGGAAAACTGCATGTGTTCGACTACGCCAATGGCACGGCGACCTTCGAACGCACGGTGCAGATCTCTCGTTTGAAGAATACTTTTCTCGCGTCCATCGCCGTGCATCCGATCACTGGCAAAATTTATGTCTGCAATGAAGGGGCGCATGAAATCCTCGTCTTGAATCCGCAGACTTATGCCATCGAAACGCAAATCGCCGTCGGTCAGCATCCGCATACCTGCGCCTTGAGCCTCGACCGCAACCAGCTTTACGTCAGCAACTGGGGCAGTCGCAGCGTCAGTATCGTCGACACGAAAACCAATCGGCGCCTGAGGGATCTGGCGGTCGGGTTACGGCCCAATGACATGGTGCTCTCGCCGGATGGGCGGATGTTTGTGGCCTGTTCGGGAGACAATTCCGTGCATGTTATCGATACGAAGGTCGTCGAGCAGGTGAAGGTGGAGGCGACGCGGAAGCGGCGTCCGCGTGAAGCCGCGCGTGAAATTATTTCAACGTCGCTATATCCCGATTCACCGGAAGGAAGCACGCCGGACGCAGTGGCCGTTTCGCCGGATGGCAAGACGTTGTTCATCGCCAACGCGGACAACAACAACGTGGCGGTCGTGAACATCAGAGACAGTGCTGTGTCCGTCATTGAAGGTTTTATTCCCGTGGGCTGGTATCCGACGGCGCTGGCGGTGAGCCCGGACAGCGGCACCTTGTTTGTGGGCAATGGCAAAGGGATGCATTCGCGCGAGAATTTTCCGGCACAAGGCGAACACACCCGGACGACGGGGAAGCTCGCGTATGATTATATCGGCCACACCTTGAAAGGGTCGCTGTCGTTTATTACCCGTCCCACCGAGGCGAAGATGAAGGACTACACCGAACAAGTGCGGCGGAATTCGCCGTTTACACCGAAGAACTTTCGCGTCGCACCGATCAAAAGTGAGTCTGCCATTCCGGATGCCGTGGGGGAAGAGTGCCCGATCAAATATATTCTCTACATTATTAAGGAGAACCGGACCTATGACCAGATGCTCGGCGACTTC
This sequence comes from Verrucomicrobiales bacterium, assembly GCA_028293445.1. Classification (GTDB taxonomy): domain Bacteria; phylum Verrucomicrobiota; class Verrucomicrobiia; order Limisphaerales; family JACDHS01; genus CBHWET01. The sequence goes on from JAQGOU010000088.1 coordinate 2,286, forward strand.
ACCGATCACGAGGGGAAACCGGCCGGCAATGGCGACCCGCGCCTGGCGATCTATGGCGAAAACGTCACCCCCAATCATCATCAATTGGCGCGCGATTATGTGTTGCTGGATAATCTTTATTGCAACGGCGAGGTGAGCCTCGATGGCCATAGTTGGTGCTCGGCGGCGATTGTGACGGATTATCGCCAGCGCAACTGGATGTCGTCGTATTCACGGCACGGCGTGGTGCCAGGGAATGATGAGATGGACACACCAGCGGCAGGTTATTTATGGGATCTTTGCCGTCGAAATGGCGTGAGTTTTCGCAATTACGGCGAAGGGGCCAAGCGCGTTCCTTCGGCCAATCGCGGCAAGTGGAAAGGCGGGCGTGACATGGATCGCGTGCAGAGCTGGATCGATGACTTGCACGCCGCGGAAAAGAAGGGAGCCCTGCCCTCCTTCACGATTATGTCACTCGGCGAAGATCATACGAGCGGAACAACGCCGGGTTCATTTACGCCGGATGCGTCGGTCGGAAGCAATGACCTGGGGCTGGCACGGATTGTTGAGGCGGCGAGCAAGAGTAAATTTTGGAAAGAGATGGCGATCTTTGTTATCGAAGACGACGCGCAAAACGGCCCGGACCATGTGGATGCGCACCGGACGGTAGGGCTCGTGATCAGCCCCTATTGCAAGCGGAATTTTGTCGACAGCACCTTCTACACGACCGCGAGTATGCTTCGCACGATGGAGTTGATTCTCGGCCTGCCACCGCTGACGCAATACGATGCGGGCGCGACGCCGATGTTTAATTCTTTCCAGAAAACAGCGCAGGTCACGCACTACAGTCCGCGCATGCCGAAGGTCGATTTGATGGCGAAGAACACGAAGAAGTCGCCGTTTGCGATGGAATCCAAGCGGATGGACTTCAGCGAATACGATGAAGCACCGGAGGATGAATTGAACCGGATTTTATGGTACGTCGCAAAAGGTCCGGATGTCGATTATCCCACGCCGATTCATCGGATGCTGAAGTAAATCGCCAATTGTCGAACCCCACCCGGTTAACGGGAAGTTAACCGGCGTTTTCGATCGGGCGCGCGGAGATTTCGAGCATGCGTTCGATGGGCAGGCGGGCGCGGCGGATGATTTCGGGCGGCAATTCCACGCGAGGAGCCAGATCGATCATGCAGTCGTAAAGTTTTTCGAGCGTATTCATCTTCATGAACTTGCACTCGTTACAACGGCAGGAACCCGTGGGCGCTGGAATGAAAACTTTGTCGGGACACTCGCGTCGGAGGCGATGAATCATTCCAGCTTCGGTGGCGATGATGATCTGGCGAGCTGCGGAACGTTTGCAGTACTCGACCATTTTCTCCGTAGAACAAACTTCATCGGCCAGCATGCGCACGGCCTTCGTGCATTCGGGATGCGCGACCACAGGTGCGTTCGGATATTCCTGTCGGATCTTCACGATGCCGGCGTGGGTGAACTCTACGTGCGCATAACAACTGCCACGCCAGAGTGTCATCTTGCGTCCGGTTTGTTCCATTACCCAGGCGCCAAGATTTTCATCGGGCACAAAAAGGAGGTCGCGATCTTTCGGCGAGGCATTGACGATCTTCACGGCGTTGCCGCTGGTGCAGATCACGTCACTGAGCGCTTTGACTTCGGCGCTGCAGTTGATGTAGGTCACGGTGTAAAAATTCGGATTGGTGTCCTGCAGTGCTTTCAACTTCGGCGCGGGACAGCTTTCCTCGAGCGAACAACCGGCGTCTTTATCGGGGAGAATGACGATCTTATTCGGGTTCAGGATCTTCGCGGTCTCCGCCATGAAATGCACACCGCAGAACACAATGACGTCGGCACTGGTTTTGGCGGCCTGTTGCGAGAGCCCGAGGGAATCGCCGACGAAATCAGCGACGTCCTGAATCTCTGGCACCTGGTAATTGTGAGCGAGGATGACGGCGTTGAGCTTCTTTTTAAGGGCAAGAATGTGGCGTGAGAGCTTGTCCAGTTCATCCGGCGGCAAGGGCCGGCGCGTGACGAACTCAGGTTGCACCAATCGCGGGTGAACGTCAGTCAGATCAATCATCGACAAAGAAAGTAGCGTCTGCGGTTTGCGGAGGCAACTGTACTGTTCCACGTCACGAACCGTGACGATCGCAGCTATTTCTGGTGGAAGGGTTGGCCTGCCCGATAAAGCGCAATCCTTCGGTCCGCTGCGGCAGCCAACCCGGTCTGGCCGGATTGAAGACTCAGAGCGCGCACTTTCTCCGCCGTTTCCAGCGCTTCCTTGAAGCGACCCGCTTCAGCATAGGCCGCGTCGAGAATCCCCAGGGCTTTCGCATCTTTGAACCCCGACAACTCACAGGCACGTTGCGCCAACTCAACGGCCGTTTTGCCGTTTCGT
>JAQGOU010000209.1 GCA_028293445.1 Verrucomicrobiales bacterium
GGGCAGGATGGTCCTCGAACATTTCCTTTTCAGACAAGGGCTTCGGACTTTGGCGCGTAATCCATTTGGCGCGCCAATCGGTTGTTCGAAGGAGAGCGGTTTCAAACCATGACGGTTCGCTCCATCCCGAATCCTTTTCCTTACTGTCCCAGACACGCACTTTCCAATAGACCCGTTGGCCCGACTCCAACTGTTTGCCTTTGTAACTAATCCCTACGGATTGTGCCGAGTCCACCTTGCCGCTGTCCCACAAATCAGCATCCCGCTCGGAAAGTTTTCCCGGAGCACTCGCCGCAATGATGCGATAGGAGGTTTGGAATTGGCCTCGCTCTTTCGACGCCAATGTCCAACTAAGTCGAGGAGTATCGGTGTCTATCCCAAGTGGGGCGGTTCGATACTCGCATTTCAAATGTTCGCCGCGCAGATCGGCGTGTGCCGTCGTGAGGGGGCCAAGGATCCAAATCGAAAGTAGACCGACTCCTAACAGCGTTTTCATTGTTTTACTCCGTGAAGCTTCCGTCAGAGTGCTTTCAGGAGGCTTTTTTCGCCAGAGAATTTCCCGTGGGTCGGAGGTGCTATTCCGGCTTGTTCCGAGTGGGCGAGGATTGTGGAATTTATGCCTATATTCGAAACATCCGTTGCCTTCGCCCACGTTCATGCACTGGCGTGGCACTTTTCCCTTTCTGAAAGTAAAGATGTGCACGACGTTGCGATGGGTATGCAAACGTTGAAGCGTTTAGTTTTTGCTGTGGGCGTTGTGTTCCTCTCCGGATGCGCATCGGTTCCCAATGGGCAGTATCAGACGATCGAACTGCCAACCACGACCCCCTTCGACGTTGATTCCTTTGCACGGCATACTTATCTCGAGGCGTATAAAGAAGGGTATCAATCTGCAAAGAGCGGCGGTGAATTTACTCCACGCTACAGACGTGGCCCTTACCCGTTCGCGCGTGAACTTGGGTGGCGGGCTGGAGCTGCGGCGGCCAACAACCCGGAGCCTGCTGGCTCGAACGTCCCGCAGTGAGTCTGCGCGGCGAGCCACGTAACCTTGTCTCTTCACCATTTCACTTTGAGGCGAATCCTGACAGAGGATTGATCGGCCCCCCGATTGCGGCACGGCGAAGGCCGTATAATTTAAAAGAGACAAGTCTGCTCTAAGCACTATGCCGTACAACACTATCTACCCACGGCCGGAATATCCACGGCCGGATTTTCAACGCGGAACGGTTGAAGGCCAGGACTGGCTGAATTTAAATGGTCCATGGCAATTCCGGTTTGACGCTGACCGTTTGGGCGTCGAGCAGGAGTGGCATCTCCCCGGCGGTGTCGAATGGCGCGAGCAAATTATTGTACCCTTTTGTTGGGAATCTCTGGCCGCCTGGGGCGAAGCGGAAACAGCCAGTAACGATAATTATTACTCGAATCGTGTTTTCAGAAATCCACTTGAGGTGACGCGCGCCAATCACACCTATGCAAGGCGCTATGAGGTCGGCTGGTACCGTCGCCGCCTTCAAATTCCTGAGAATGAAACCTGGCGTGGCAAACGGATTATTTTAAAGGTCGGGGCAGCCGACTTCTTTACCGACTGTTGGTGTAACGGAAGACATGTGGGCCGTCATGAAGGAGGCTACACCCCATTCGAATTTGATCTGACGGACACGATCGAACGAACTGCCGATGGAAACATTGATGCCTTAGTGGTGCTTCGCGTGGAAGATCCCATGGATAACCACGAGCAACCCGTCGGGAAACAATGGCATTGGTACACGTCAACAAGTGGCATCTGGCAGACCGTATACCTTGAGCCGCGCGAACCTGCCTACATCGACTCCTTTCGCGCCTATCCGGATATCGACGGGAAAACGGCACGGTTTGAAATTGAATGCGCGAATACTCCGGACGGTGAAATTGCGCTCTATATTTTCCCCCCGGTTGGCGAGGTGAAGATCCATAAGATTCCCGTCCGGAAAAATGCGGCTCGCGCAACGATCGAAATTCAGGAGCCTTATCTCTGGAATCCCAATCAGCCGCATCTCTATAAGACCGCTTTCAAATTGCAGCGGGAAGGAAAACTTCTCGATTACGTGCAGAGTTATTTTGGCATGCGCAAAATCGATTTCGGTCCGGCCGAAGATCCGAAAGCGCCAGCCGTTTTACGCCTCAACAATGTGCCGCGTTATCTGCGGGGTGCTCTGTATCAATCCTATCATCCGGACGGAGTTTACACTGCGGGTGACGCAGAGACGCTCAAGAACGATATCCGTTCCGCGAAAACGTTTGGGTTCAACTTCCTGCGCGTTCACATCAAAATCGACGATCCTCTGCTCCTTTATTATGCGGATTCCATCGGGATCATGTTGATGTGCGATTTCCCGAACTTCGGCGAAGGCGGGAACACTCCGCTGGGCCAACGACGCTTTGAAGAAATGATGCGTGCCTCGATTAAACGAGACTTCAATCATCCCTCGATCGTGGCGTGGTGCGTGTTCAACGAGACGTGGGGTTTTGGCGGGCAGTCGGAGTTCGTTAAACTGTTCCCGGATTTAAAGAAGAAAATTTATCAGGCATCGCTGCCACCGGGAGCATTTTCCGCCTTAGATCGGGCCATCACAGATAAAACCAACCGTGACGCCGATGCGGCGGCGGTTGCGGAGAAAAAAGATAAAATTCGGGAAGCCAATCTCGACGCCCATCAATGGGTGCATCGAACATGGGAACTGGCAAAACATCTCGATCCCACGCGCCTGGTCGAAGACATGAGTGTCGTGCATTGGGAGCACCTGGAATATTTTGCGCACACCGACACCGACATCAACTCGTGGCACTTCTACATCGACGACTACGGACGGGCGAAGGAACACATCCAGAAAATCGTCGACGCGACGGTCACAGGGACATCATTCAATTACGTGCCTGGCTATAAGTACAAAGGCCAACCGTTGATTAATAGTGAGTATGGCGGGGTAGGTGCGTTGGACGGGAATCGCGATTGCAGTTGGACATTTAAATTCCTGACGAATGAACTCCGCCGGCACGGGCAGATCTCCGCCTATATCTATACCGAGTTGCATGACGTCGAATGGGAGTACAATGGTTTTCTCGCCTACGATCGAACGCCAAAGGAATTTGGTTACGATCCAAAATTGATAAACGAAAGCGATGCCTTGCCGATTGATTTTCCACCGGTCTCAAAACAACTGCCCGGTTCCACCATCAAGATCAATGTAGCCTCTTCTCATTTTTCCACTGTCGCGAAGGATCGCATTCGCCTGCGCTGGCATGCGGGCGGGATGGATTCGTGGGGCCGCGTTCAGCAGGATCTGGCGAAAGGTTCAGCGCTCATCGCCTTTCCCCATCGTCGTGTCGCGCACGCGCAAACCATTGAATTAAAACTTCCTGAGATGCCGATGCTTTGCACCCTCTTTGTGGAGGCGGTCGACGCAATGGGTGCTCAGGTCGCGGGTAATTTCGTTCAATTCTTTGTGGCCGATGGAACGCTGCCTTCACGCGAGGAAACCGAACGCACCCTGCTCTTGCGCGCTTTTCCCAATGAGTGGACGGCCGCGACCTGGAGCGGTCCCATCATCAGTCGCGAAGAAGCCGTAAAGAATCATTATTCGTACGGCAGCGGTCATGGCTTTTTTGAGTACGAATTTCCGCTGGAAGGAGTAGACCTGACCAAGGTGCGTCGTCTCCGGTTTTTCTGTGAAGCTTCTTCGCGGCGGTTCGATACGCCGCAAACGACCTTCGACAATTATCCAACCACCTTGCACGTGTTATTCAACGACGTGCCGGTCATCCGGCAGTTTCTGCGCAATCATCCGCATGACAGTCGCGGGGTGCTCAGTTATCTGGAGGGCGGAAGAGGCGCTTACGGTTATCTCATTACCACGACGGTTGAAGGCGAGGCCCTGCAAAAAGTCTTCGGCAATATTCGTGACGGGAAAATCCGGGTAAAATGTGCCGTTCCCGAACTCGAAATTGCGGTCGGCGGATTAACGATCTATGGAACGGAAGCGGGGCGTTACCCCCTTCCGCTCGTTCTCATGGTGGAATCGTAAACTAAAACGATTCCGTTGTTTTACCACGGATGAACACAGATAAGGGAGCATGAGCCGCGGTTTATCTGCCGCTTTTGGCTATGCCCCAACCGCTTTTTTGACTTCCTTCAGCTTTTGAAATTCCGGTTTCGCGCTGTAATGTTTGTCGAGCGGATAGCATCCGCTGATCATCCCGTTGCGCGGAGCAGTCGTGCAATCGCTGAACGTACGACAAAGAAGCTTTGGTGTCAGTTGCCCCGTTGAAATGGCGTCCGTGAAAATCATTGGATAGCTCAGCACCATTCGGCCAATGCCCACCATATCGGTCCATCCTTCCTTCACCACGGCCTGCGCGACATGCGGCAGATATTCCTGTAAGTAGCTGTAGCCGGTGCCAACGAGAATCAATCCCGCGGGCGCCTTCTGTTTGATCTGGCGAACCACTTGAATCTGCCGCACCACATCAATGAGCGGATCGTGCGCCGGTTGATAGCCGTCCGACGGCGGATAAGCGGCGGGCCGTTGCAGATGAGGATTATAATACGGCGAACCGGCACTCAGATTGACAATCTTCACGCCTAACTCTCCGCACAGCTCCATGAACTTGAACGTCTCAGTAAGATCATATTCCAATGGATTGTTTTGGTTCGTCCCGAAGCCGTAGGGATACGGCAGCGAAAAATCTTCAGGAATACCGGGGCCGAGCTTGCCGGGTTGCGACTTGGTCGGGTCGGGACGAAATGGAACAAAATCAAACGCACTCAATCGCACGCCGATATCAATCTTGTTTCCACTGGCACGGATGCCCTGGACAATTTCACGAAGGATGCGCGTCCGGTTTTCAAACGAGCCGCCGTATTTTCCCGGTCGCGTGAAGGCACTCAGAAATTCGTGCAGCAGATAACCGTGACAATGTTTGATATCAACGAAGTCCGCGCCTACTTCGGCCGCGATTTTTGCCGCCGCGATATAACTTTGAATCAGCTCTTCAATTTCGTTGTCGGTGAAAACCTGTGCGTCACTGGTCACGTTGAATTTCTTATCGAGAATCGGATGGCGATAGGCGATACGCGATTCCCAGCGCTTCTTGTCGTTGGGTCGGCAGAACCTTCCGGAGTGAGTCAACTGAAAGCCGATCACCAAATCGTCGGTTGTGCCATAGCGTTCCTTGTGCGCGGCAACGAGTGTCTCGCGTAGCGTGGCGATTCCACCTTTGTTCTCTTCGTTGATGATGAGTTGATTTGGATTCGCACGACCATCCGGGCGAACGGCCATCGCTTCACCGCCGTAAATCATTTTCGCGCCACTCTCACCAAAGCGTTGCCATCGGCGCACCATGTCATCGCTGATGCCACCGGTCGTCGTTGGGGGGGTTCGGGCTTGGGTTGTGGGCGGTTTTTGTTTTTCGCGGCTCTGTGTGGTTTGGGTTGGGTTGGGGGGTGGTTGTGTTCGGTGTTGGGTGGGGTGGTGGTTGGTTGGGTG
>JAQGOU010000230.1 GCA_028293445.1 Verrucomicrobiales bacterium
ACGAACGCACCGGCCAGTGCCCTACATGTAAACGGCACTGTGACTGCCACGTCGTTCTCCGGCAACGGCTCTCTCCTGACAGGTTTGTCCTCAACGAACTTCAGCAGCCTGGCCGCATCCGACGGCAGTCCCGCCACAGCCCTTATCGTTGACGCAAACGGCAACGTAGGCATCGGCACGAACGCACCCGTCAGCGCTTTGCATGTCAACGGCACCGTCACAGCCACATCCTTTGTCGGCAACGGCTCTCTCCTCACAGGTCTGTCCGTAACGAACCTCAGCAGTCTGGCTGCAGCGGACGGCAGTCCCGCCACAGCCCTTATCGTTGACGCAAACGGCAACGTCGGCATCGGCACGAACGCACCCGCCAGCGCCTTGCATGTCAACGGTGCCGTCACAGCCACCTCCTTTGTCGGCAATGGTTCGGCGCTCACCAATATCAGCACGTTATCCGCGTCCGATGGCAGCCCAGCGGTGGCGGTGTCCGTAGATAACACCGGACGTGTGGGCATCGGAACAAGTTCACCGACCAGCGATCTCACGGTTGGCGCCGGAATCAACCAGACCGTGATTACCGTCAATGGAACGAATAACGCTTATACCGGACTTAATCTCCAGAGCGCCGGCGTGGAAAAATGGTTCGTTGGATTCGCCAGCAGCAACGCATTTATTATTCGCCGGAATTCCACCGAAGATATCGTGGTCATCAACAACAGCTCTGGAACCGTCGGCCTCGGTCGCACCGCGGCAAGCAACAAACTCGAAGTCGAAGGCAACACCTCGAAGACCACTGCTGGCGCCTGGCTCGCAAACTCCGACCAGCGCATCAAACAGGAAATCGCCACCGTCCCCCACGCCCTCGAAACGTTGAACAAAGTCCGCCTCGTCAGCTTCCGTTACACCGACGACTACCGCGCCGCTCATCCGGGCATCGTCGATCGCACTTATCACAACGTCATCGCACAGGAGTTCAAAGAGACCTTTCCCGATTACGTAAAAAGGAGCGGCGAGAAATTGCCGAACGGCGAGGAAATCCTCCAGGTCGACACTTATCCACTCACGATCTACTCCGCCGCAGCCATCCAGGAATTAAAGCGCGAAAAGGATTCAGAGATCCAACAACTCAAGAGCGAAAACTCCGATCTCAAGAAGCGCCTCGAAGCACTGGAAAAACTCACCATGACACTCGTCGCCGATTTGAAGTCGGAGCAGAAGTTCACGGCTCGGATTCAACGGTAGATGGACACAGATGAAAACGAAAAAGCCGCCCGGTTTCCCGAGAGTTCCCGAGCGGCCTCTGTTCCGATTAGTCACGGCTGAGCAGCAGCTCAGCCCTACCAAATTGGGTAGGGTCGGCGCTGCCGCGCCGCCCATTAATAGCCCCGTTTTTCAAAACGGGGTTCAGCGACAAAGTGAAAATATCATTCTGCCGCAGGCGCGAGCGCAGCGAGTTTCATCTTTTGTTTTTTCTGTAAATACCAAGGAATGATCCGTTTTCGGTTTTTACACTGGGCGAACGGATCGCTGAGGCTCTAACATTCGTGCGATGAAGTTGAGACACCTTATTCCCCTGGTGCTCGCGGTTATCGGATTGGTTGGCGCGATACCGATGTTCGCGAGTCTGTCTGCACACCAAAACAGGCCAGACGAGCAGGATATCGTGGCTGGCACAGAACGATGGCGCAGGCTGGTCGCCTCGGACCGTTCATATTCCCATCTAAGCGGAACTGCCAATGCTGATCCACAGTTGAATGATCTGAATAATTGTCGGCAGGCCGCCGAGCGCGGGAATCCTGTTGCCCAATATAAGTTAGGCGCTCGATACGACGAAGGCGTTGGAGTTCCCAAGAATTTAGAAGAAGCAGTTAAATGGTACCGACTCGCCGCCGACCAGGGACTACCCGTCGCCGAACATTGTATGGGAATATTTTATGCAAGACTCGGCGACACGAATATGCCACGTGCAGCGTCCTATTTTCGGAAGGCGGCCGAACAAGGGTTTATTCCAGCGCAATCCAAGTGGGCTCTTTGCCTGCAATTCGGCAGCGGCACGAAACAAGACCTTCAGCAGGCCGTTACATGGCAGGAAAGGGCGGCATCGAACAATTACGCACCCGCGCAATATCATTTGGGGAGCCTTTATGAGGACGGTGTTGGGGTGCCGCAAAATTTGTTCGAGGCGACCAGGCTTTACCGTCTCTCCGCTGACCAGAAGTATTATCTTGCCCAACACATTCTTGCCGTTTGCTACGCTGAGGGAATCGGTGTCGCGCAAGATTTCCGCGAAGCAGCCAGGCTTTACCGGCTCGCAGCGGAACAGGGCTATGTCTTGTCACAGCATAATTTAGGCAACGCCTATCAAAAGGGACGCGGAGTTCCTCGCGATACGGAAGAGGCGGCAAAATGGTTTCATCTTGCGGCAGAGAGGGGCATGTCCGAATCACAGTTTGCGTATGCAATTTCCCTTCTACAAGGAACCGGCGCGGTGACTAACCTGCAGAAAGCTATCCCCTGGCTGACCAAGGCAGTGGACCAGAAAAATGCCGGCGCCCAGGCTACGCTTGGCATGATATACGTCGATGGACCGGAAAACGTTAAGAACCAAGAACTCGGCATGGCACTCATCCGCAAGTCAGCCGAAGCCGGCTTCGGTCTGGGGCAGCAATTCTGCGGTGTTATGTATTCGACCGGTAAAGGTGGTAAAACTGATTACGTTGAAGCCTATAAATGGTTCACTTTGGCGGCGCTACAAGACGACTCGCAGTCCAAGGCGTATAGACTAAAGCTCGCGGCGCGCATGTCCGCCGATCAACTCCGCGAGGCAGCTGTATTGGTGGAGGCATTCACTCCTGTGACGTCCAAGGACACAACGGCTGGAAAGAAATTTCGTCCCGAAGAAAAGGACGGTTTGGAACGAGCCTGGTCAAAGGCCGAGCACGGGGATCCTAAATCACAATTCCTTCTCGGCTATCTTTATGAGACCGGGAAAAAGGGTTATCCCAGAAACATGGAGATGGCTGCAAAGTGGTACCGCAAATGCGCAGAAGCTGGATTTGCGCAGGGCCAACATCAATTATCCATTCTCTACGGAAACGGCCTCGGGGTTCAGAAAGATGCCGCCGAAGCTGCGATATGGTGTCGCAAAGCAGCTGAGCAAGGTGTCATCGAGGCTCAAAAAAATTGGGCGACGATGTTGTTTGAAGGTCTGGGCGTCCCAAAAGACCCCGAGGAAGCAATCAAATGGTCGCGAAAAGTTGCCGAAAGCGGCGATATCGTCACCCAGTTCAATCTTGGCATCTACTATGTAAAGGGAAAAAATGTCCCTATCGATCTCACAGAAGGAGCAAAATGGTTTATGCGGGCGGCTATGCGCGGCTTTCCTGCTGCTCAAAACGCCATTGGCTATTCTTATGATACGGGTCAAGGTGTTCCCCAGGATTTAGTGGAAGCCCACAAGTGGTATTTCCTGGCGCTCCAACAGCGCGACCGCAATGCCGCAGTAAACATGGAAAAGCTCTTGCCACGGATGACCGACACACAAATCGCAGACGGCACAAAGCGCGCCGAAGCATTCAACCGTGAGATAGGGCCTGCGATAAAATGAAGAAAACGGGCGCCGCATTCTGTCTGCGCTCATTCATCTGTTTCAACGGTTCGACTGTAGCCAACGATCACGGTGAGAAGGAAAAGGTCGGAATTGCCACGGGGGATATTTTGGCGGCGTGAAAATCTCCGAAAATTGTCAGCGGCGGATTTTGGCGGAAGAGAAAGGTCTGGAAACCTGTCGCGGCAGATTTTGGGGGGACAAATTTGTCCGGAAATGATTTGCGGAGCGTTTTTGGGGAGTGGGAATTCCCGGAAATGTATCGCGGAAGGTTTTTCGGGAGTGAAAATTCCCTGAAATGTTCAGCGGCATACTTTCAGGGAGTAGAAATTCCTAAAAATGTATGGCGGAGTGTTTTTGGGGAGTGAATTTTCCTCAAAATGTATCTCGGCATGTTTTTAGGGAGTCAGAATTCCCTGAAATTTTCAGCGGTAGACGTTTGGGGAGTAGAAATTCCCCAAAAAGCGTGGCGGAAGGTTTTTTTACTCCAAAAATTTGCGTATTTTCGTGACGGAACCCTTTTAAACAGCTGGATTTCAAGGAAAACGGTGGCGGAAGGGATTTCTGCCAGGAAAATTTGGCCTTGTCGATTGTGGAGGATTTTTCAATGATCCAACCCATGACTAATGGGTAAATAACGACGGCGACGGCTTCGACACCACCGCCTTTGAATGAAGATCTGGTTTATAAGACCATCGCCGACCCGACCCGGCGCAAAATCTTGATGTCGCTCGCCCGCAGTTCGCCAAAAACGGCTTTCGAACTGCATATGGGACCAAAACTTCAACTAAGCACCACGCGCAAGCATCTCGAACACCTCCGCGCTTCCGGCCTGGTCATTATGACGGAAAACCCCGCCGACAGGCGCAAAGCGCATTACAGTCTGACTTCGTTGGTGCGCGTTTTCAAAAGCGAACACGGCGCCATCCTCGACTTCGGATTCTGCACCATACGCTTGTAAAGGAGAGGAGAAGTCCTCGTCCGCAGCGGCCATAAATACCCTGGTGCTGCCGATCTGCATCCAGAAATCCTGACCGTTTTACCAAAAAGGAGTTTCTGCGTTGACAAATTCAAACAGATGTTTGAAATATGCGTTTGAAACGGTAGATTTAGATCATGTCCGCTGAAAATATCCAATTAGACTCCGAACAAGCCCTTACCCGACGCAATTTGCTCGAGGCGGCGTCGGAGGTGTTCGCTGAAATCGGGTTTCGCGCCGCGACCGTCCGGGAGATTTGCCAACGGGCGGGAGCAAACATCGCCGCCGTAAATTATCACTTCGGCGACAAGGCCAAACTTTATGTGGAAGTTCTGCGTCGGAGCCAGGAACAGGCGTTCCAAAAATATCCGCCCGATTACGGGATCAAGCCCGGGGCTTCGGCTGAGGAAAAACTCAAGGCGTTCGTCCGTTCGTTTCTGCTCCGCATTTTCGATGAAGGCACCACCGCGCATCACGGGAAGATGATGTCGCGTGAAATGATCGAACCGACCGGCGCTCTCGATGCGCTCGTGGAAGAGAAAATTCGTCCAACCGCGATGCAGCTCGCGCAGATCGTCCGCGAGTTGATCGGTCCCGGTGTGGACGACGAAAAGGTTCGCCTCTGCGCGATGAGCATCGTGAGTCAATGCGTGTTTCATCACCATTGTCGTCCGGTGGTGATTCGGCTGTTTCCGAATCAGAAGTTCACGACGGAAGATGTGGAGCGACTGGCGGAACACATCACACAATTTTCTCTCGGGGCGTTGAAGGGAGTGAAGGCATGAACTTAGTTAGTAAAAGACAGCGCACGCTCGTCCTCACCCCGGCGCTCTCCTCCGAGGAGAGGGAGAATCCATTTGCCGCCTTTTTTAGAATTCACGCGACGGGATTTGCCGGACAGTCATCTGAAAAACCAGAGATGCGGTCACGCTGTTCCTTCTCCCCGGGGGAGAAGGTTAGGATGAGGGCGAGCGCTTCTCTAATTTCGACTTAATAACCAACCCAGCGCGTCAATCGTAAATCCAGATGTATCACATCGCTCTCAAAATGCTGTTCGCTGATCGCGCGAAGTACATCATGCTCATCAGCGGCTTGACGTTTGCCGCGTTGCTCATGACGCAGCAGGCGGGGGTGTTCTTCGGCATTCTCGGGTGGACGAATGGCAATCTCAAAAACATCCGCTCGCAAATCTGGGTGGTCGATCCAAAGGTGGAACAGGTCAACGAAATCAAAGCCATGCGCGACACGGATGTGAATCGCGTCCGCTCGGTCCCGGGCGTGGCGTGGGCGGTGCCGACCTTTTGGAATCCGCAACAGGCGCGTCTGGCGGACGGTAGTTTCAAACCAATCGTTCTGGTCGGTCTCGACAACTCCTCACTCGTGGGACGTCCGGTGCACATGATCGCCGGGCGCATTGAAGATATGCGTCTGCCGAACACAGTCATCATCGACGACCTCGGCGTGCAGCGCCTCAGTCAGGGTCGAAAGAAACCGATCGGCATCGGCGACACCTTCGAGATCAACGACAAAGAAGCGCGCATCGTCGGCATCTGCCAAACGGAGAAAATGTTTTGGGGCTATCCGTACGTGTTTACCACTTACGACCAGGCGCTCCGCTTCGCGCCGAAGCAACGAAAGATGCTGAGCTTCATTTTGGCGGAACCCGCCGAAGGACAATCCGCTGCGGCCGTCGCGAAACGAATTCACGAAGAAACCGGTCTCGGTGCCCACACCGAAGAAGAATTCGGAGCGATGACGGTGAAATGGTTTTTCAAGAACACCGGCATCCCGGTGTCGTTCGCCACGACGATTATCCTGGGATTCATCGTCGGATTCGCGATTGCCGGACAAACATTTTACTCCTTTATCCTGGAGAACCTCCGCCACATCGGCGCGCTGAAAGCGATGGGAGCGAGCAACGGCTTGTTGACGCGCATGGTGATCCTGCAGGCGATCACGGTGGGGATCATTGGTTACGGAATCGGCATCGGACTGACGGTGGTCGTGGGGCTGGCCTTTTTACAGAAAGGCATGCCGCCCTTCTCCCTGCCCTACGAGGTGCCGCTCTATACCTTTTTCGCGATTCTCTTTATCTGCGCGTTCGCCGCGGTGCTGGGCCTGCGCAAAATTTTCAATCTCGAACCGGCGATTGTTTTCCGGGGCTAACAAAGACACGAATGAAGAAAAACGAACACAGAGGCGTGACACGAATTACACAGATTAACACGAATTTTCCCGCGTTAATTAGTGTTAATCTGTGTAATTCGTGTCGAACAGTTTTTCCTTCTTGGTTCGAGTCAAAATAAATGGTCATGGCTGACGCAAATAACATTTCGACGAACGGCAATGGGAATGGCAACGGCAACCATTACGCGGTTCATGTTCGCAGCGTGACGAAGACCTTCGGCACCGGCGACGCGACGATCCATGCGTTGCGCGAAGTGCAGTTCGATGCACGCGAAGGCGAGCTGCTCATGATTGTGGGCCCGTCCGGCTGCGGCAAGACGACGTTGCTCAGCGTCATCGCTGGCACGCTCGGATTTGACTCCGGCGAAGTAGATGTGTTTGGTTCGCCGCTGCACAGTTTGAGCAAAGGTGACATCACCGATTTTCGCGCGAAGAACATCGGTTTCATTTTCCAGCAGTTTCATTTGATTCCCACGCTGACCAATGCGGAGAACGTCAGCGTGCCGCTCCTGATCAACGGAATGAAGCGCGCTATCGCCGAGAAGCGGGCGCATGAACTCCTGGAGGTCGTTGGACTGAAAGGGCGCGGCAATCATTTGCCTTCCCAACTTTCCGGCGGTCAGCAACAGCGCGTCGCGATCGCTCGCGCCATGGTGCACGATCCAAAACTGATTATCTGCGACGAACCGACGTCGGCGCTCGACAAGGAGAACGGCGCGAAAATCATGGAGCTCTTGAGTTCAATCGCCCGCGCTCCCGGACGTTGCGTGATCGTGGTGACACATGATCCGCGTATTTATCATTTTGCCGATCGCATGACCGAGATGGAAGACGGTCGTGTGGCGCGCGTTCACGCTGCCCCCGAAAATTTATGATACTGTTCAAACGACTCAGCTTTTATCTGGCGCTCGCAGGAATTGCTGGCGGATTTTTCCTCGTGAAGAAACTGCGCTACCAGGCGCCACCGCCACCGCCTTACCAGGAACCGGCGCGCTCCCCCTTCCCTTACGCTGTTGCCGCCACGGGCATTCTCGAAGCGACACGTGAAAACGTCCGCATCGGCGCCACCAAATCCGGTCTGGTACAAAAGGTTTTTGTGGCCGTGGGTTCGAAAGTAAAGGCGGGCGATCCATTAATGCAGTTCGATAACCGCGAAATGCAGGCAAAACTGGAAACCGTCAAAGCGCAGTTGGAAGCGCTCGAAGCGACGGCGCACACCGAGGAAGTGCAGTTGGCTGATGCGAACGATCAACTCGCGCGCATTCTGAAACTGGAGAAGAGCAACGTCGCCACCGAGGAAGAAAAGACCCGTAAACAATTCCAGGTCGAGGCGAGCAAAGCGCGTATTGCCAAAATCAAAGCAGACGCCAAGGCGCTGCAAAGCCAGATCCACCAGGTGGAAACAGATCTCGATATTCTGACCGTGCGCGCCCCACGCGACGGCACAATCTTGCAGGTGAATATCCGCGCCGGTGAATACGCGAACGTTACCTCTCAAGACCCATGGATTATTCTGGGCGATGTCGATACGCTGCAAATCCGGGCGGATGTGGATGAGCAGGACGCTCCGTTGGTGCTGCCGAATCAAGCGGCCTTTGCTTATTTAAAAGGAGACACGAAAAACAAAATTCCGTTACGGTTCATCCGGATCGAGCCGTTCGTGGTGCCGAAGAAATCATTGACCGGCGACAGCGCCGAACGGG
The DNA here is from genome assembly GCA_028293445.1 of Verrucomicrobiales bacterium. Lineage (GTDB taxonomy): Bacteria > Verrucomicrobiota > Verrucomicrobiia > Limisphaerales > JACDHS01 > CBHWET01. The sequence goes on from JAQGOU010000230.1 coordinate 8,474, forward strand.
TTGACACCCGGGTTTTACAAATCATCTTCGAGATGGATCGGCCACAGACCCCCATTTACGTGGGACAACAAGTAGATGTTTATATCCAGCGGCCTGAACCGACAAAGACGGCGCTTAAATAAATTTGTGCGTACCATTAGAAATCTAAGCGTCCTCCCTCATCCTAACCTTCTCCCGCTGGGAGAAGGGACAGCGGACGCACGCTGCACAATGAATGATGCTTTTCAGCGAAACCTGGCGCTTGCTTTTGCCACGTGGCGGGAATTAATTCTCCCTCTCCCAGTGGGAGAGGGTCGGGGTGAGGGAGAGGCGCAAGAACTAGACTAGCGAGAAAACCAATTTGAAATTTATGAACCTTAAGATCCAAACCACCGCCCTGCTGCTCGCTATTGCGCCTCTTGCGTTCGCCGCCGAGACGAACCGCGCCACGCCGACAAAGATCGTGGTAAAAGATTTCGCCAAAGAACCGATCTCGCTCGCGGATGCCCTCGACATTGCCCTCCAACAGAACACTTCGATCCTCAAAGCCAAAAGTGATCTCGAAGCCACGCAAGGAATCATCATGCAGACGCGCGCTGTCGCTCTGCCGAAGCTTGGGATGAACGGGAATTACACCGCTCGTGATCCAGGGAGCCTTGAAACATTTCCGACGACGCGCCCCTTCCCTTTACCGGATCAAAGCTGGTCAGCGAATATCCAGCTCACCCAATCGATTTATGAAGGTGGCCGGGTCAAAGCAGCCTTGCGCGCGGCGAAGCTGACGAAACAACAATCCATTGCCAACTACGATACGGTCGTCGCCGACACCTTGCTCGCCGTGCGGGTGGCCTATGACGACACATTGTTGGCGGGCGAACAGATCGCCGTGCAGGAAGCCTCGATCAATTTACTCACCAAGGAACTGCAGGATACCAGGAACCGCTTTGAAGCCGGGACCGTCCCGAAGTTTAACGTGCTGCGCGCGGAAGTGGAACTGGCCAACGCACGCCCGCGATTGATCCGCGCCCGTAACGCGTTTCGTATTTCAAAAAACAATCTCGCCAACCTGCTCGGCTACAATCTGGCGCGCGAGGTTCTGCAGGATGTTCCGATGCAACTCAGCGGCAAGTTGGAAGCCGAGCCGTATCAAATCGAATTGCCGGTGGCGATTGGCAAAGCACTGGAACGCCGCACGGAACTGATTGCCCTCCGTAAAACAGAGGCGTTGCAGCGGGAGAATATTATCAATCAACAAGGTGGTTATAAACCGAGCGTTCAACTGGTCGCCGGATACGGTTCACGCAATTCCAGTTTCAGCGACGACTTGACCCGCGATGTTTCCGGTTGGTTTACCGGTGCGCAAGCGACGTGGAATATTTTCGACGGCGGTCTCACCCGTGGTCGCGTCATCGAAGCGGAAGCGCGCCAGGAACGCGCCAAGCTGGACGTGGACGACGCCAGTCGCCGGATCGAACTGGAAGTGCGCACGACCTATTCGAATTTCATCGAGTCGCAGGAAGTCATGGAGTCGCAGAAAAAAACCGTCGAACAGGCCGAAGAAGCCCTTCGCCTCGCAGAAGCTCGCTTTGGTGCCGGCACGACGACGCAAACGGATGTGCTCAGTGCGCAAACCGCTTTGACGGAAGCACGCACCACGCAGATCCAGGCCTTGCATGATTACTCTGTCACGCGGGCGCGCCTTGAGCGGGCAATCGGGCAAATCATTGAGGTGTCACACGGGTCGCACTGAACCGACTTTCACGTACGTTAGAGCGGTTGATGAAACCGCAAAATTCACCAGGTACGGAAGCGTCCTCCGGGGATGCAAAAGAAGGGAAGACCAACTTTCGGCGCCCGTGGCTTTTTGCACTCGGAACAGTTGTTTTTGCCGCGGGCCTGTTTTGGCTTTTTGGGTGGATGCTCGCATCCTTCACTCACGAGACGACCGATGACGCATTCCTTGACGCTCATGTCGTTACGATGGCACCGAAAGTCGCGGGCATCGTCAGCGCTGTTCACATCAAGCAGAATCAATTCGTGCGGAAAGGCGAGTTTCTCATCGAAATTGATCCGAAGGATTTTGAAACACGACTCCAGCAAAAGCAGGCAGTCGCCGCCGCCGCTGAAGCCAATACCAAGACTGTGCTTGCGAGCTTCGAGCTGATCCGCGCTCGCGTGGCCACCGCGCAAGCCAGTGCCAAACAAGTGAGCGCCGAAGTTTCGTCTGCCGAAGCTACCCAGGCCAAGGCGAGTTCGGACCTGAAGCGAAGCGAGGACCTGCAAAAGCGGAATGTCATTTCGGCCCAGGAATTCGAAACTTCGAAAACTATTGCCGCCTCCACCGAAGCAAACCTCCGCGCTGCCCGCGAGAAGCTGGCGGGAGAAGAATCCAAGGTGAAAGAAGCGCAGGCGCAACTCGAAGCCGCAAAGACGGTGTTCGAAGTTTCCGGCGCACAGTTGAACCAGGCCAAGGCGGATGTCACGGCGGCGGAGTTAGATCTTTCTTATACAAAAATCGCCGCACCTGGAAATGGACGTATCACGAACAAGCGCGTTGAACCCGGCGATTATCTGCAAGTCGGCCAGGCACTCTTTGCCCTGGTGCCCAACGAACTCTGGGTCACAGCGAACTTCAAAGAGACGCAACTCAGAACGATTCGCACCAACCAGCGGGTGGAGGTCGAAATCGATTCCGTCGCGGACAGACCATTTCGCGGGCACATCGAGAGCATCCAATCCGGCAGCGGCGCACGTTTTAGTTTACTGCCGCCGGAAAACGCAGTCGGGAACTTCGTCAAGGTAGTCCAGCGCGTTCCGGTAAAGATCGTCTTCGATGAACCATTGAATATTCCACAAGCGTTAGGGCCCGGAATGTCAGCGATGCCGTCCGTGCGAATTAAAGAGCTTCATGTTCCTTCGCTTGCGCTCGCGATGATCGCGTTAGTGATGGCGATGAGCATCGCGTGGCTGCTCTGGTTTCTGACGGATCCAAAACGAAAGGGCGAAAATGCCAGCGCAGGAGCAAGCACAGGAATGGCGGCCGAAGCATAATCCTTTTCTTATCGCGGTGGCAGTCATGGCGGCGACCTTCATGGAGGTGCTCGACACGTCCGTCGCCAATGTGGCTTTGCCGCACATTGCCGGAAATCTTTCGGCCACTCCTGAAGAATCAACCTGGGTCCTTACGAGCTATCTTGTGTCGAACGCGATTGTTCTTCCAATCACTGGCTGGCTCGGAAATCGGTTCGGCCGCAAAAAAATTCTTATCTGGTGCATTAGCCTGTTCACGATCGCGTCAATGCTTTGCGGCATGGCCCCATCACTGCCGATCCTGATCCTCGCCCGTATTTTCCAGGGGATTGGCGGCGGGTGCATGCTGCCAATTTCTCAAGCTATCCTCCTGGAAAGCTTTCCGCCGCACAAACGCGGTCAAGCCATGGCCGTTTTCGCGATGGGTGTCGTGGTCGCGCCGATTCTCGGGCCGACACTTGGCGGATGGATCACGGATAACTACTCGTGGCGCTGGATATTTTACATCAACCTGCCGGTCGGGATTTTCGCGGCACTAATGGCTGAAGCTCTGGTGGAAGATCCTCCCTATCTGAAGCGCAATCGAACTGAGAAAATTGACTTCGTTGGTTTTGCGCTACTCGCAGTCGGGCTCGGATTGCTTCAACTTATTTTGGATAAAGGACAGGAGGAAGATTGGTTTGGTTCGATCTGGATCACCTGGTCCGCCATCATTTCACTGGTGACAATTATCGCTTTCGTGATCCGCGAACTGCTCATTAAGCACCCGATCGTCGATCTGCGCATTCTGGGGAATCGCAACTTCTCGATCGGACTGGTTCTTATGACCCTGATGGGTGGCGTTCTTTACGGCACAACGGCTGCACTGCCGATTTTCCTGCAAACGATGATGGGTTATCCTGCGCTGCAAACCGGGTTTGCGCTTAGCCCTCGTGGAATCGGAGCACTGATCACGACGACGATTGTTGGAAGGATTGTGGGAAAGGTGCCCAATCGGTATCTCATCATGATTGGTTTCGCGCTGCTCACCGCCTCCTCCTTTTGGCTCGCCAAGATCAACTTGCAGATCAGCATTTCGAGCGTGATCTGGCCGAGCGTCCTGAACGGAGTGGCGATCAGTTTCATTTTTGTTCCGCTCACCACCGCGACCATGGGCCACCTGCGTCAGGACCAGATCGGCAATGGCACCGGTCTTTTTAATTTGATGCGGAACATCGGCGGCAGTATCGGCATTGCCTTCGTCGCCACGCTACTGGCGCGCGATGCGCAGGTGCATCAGGCCATGATGGTCTCGCACCTCACACCTTTTGACCCGGCATATCGCCAGGCGATCGCGGGAATCAAAGCAGGACTCGCCCATCAGACCGGCAACGCCGCAGCTTCGGCTCAAGCGTTGCAAATCGTCTATAATCAATTGCTACAACAAGCCCGGCTTTGGGCATTCGTCGATAACTTCCGGATTTTCGGGATCGCGTGCGCATGCTGTATTCCTCTCGTTTTCTTTTTCAAAAAGACAAAACCTGGTGCCGCCGAAGTTGCGGCACACTAACCTTCGTGTAGATTCGAACGCCGAAAGACTTGGCACAACTGGCAACTCGGTATAGAACCTCGTCGCGAACTCATGAGAAAACCATCGGTCCTATTTATCTTTCTAACGGTCTTTATCGATCTCATCGGATTCGGAATGGTCCTGCCACTCCTCCCGATCTTCGCGAAGAGCCATCTGGCAAACGGCATCATGATCGGGGCGTTGATGGCCTCGTACTCGCTGATGCAGTTTATCTTTGCGCCGATCTGGGGTCGTCTTTCAGATCGGATTGGCCGTCGTCCAGTTCTCCTGGTCAGCACGGCGGGCGCTGCGATTTCCTATGCGATCTTTGCCGTCGGTTGCGGAATGCCGGGCAGTACAGGGCTCGCCGTCTTATTTGTCTCGCGCATTTTCGCCGGTATCTGTGGCGCAAATATTACCGTGGCACAGGCCTACATCGCCGACATCACACCGCCGGAAGAGCGCTCGAAGAAGATGGGGTTGATCGGTATGGCGTTCGGTTTTGGATTTGTTTTCGGCCCGTTCCTGAGCGGCAAAGCGTTGCAGTATTTTGGAGTGACCGGACCCGGTTGGTTCGCCGCAGGGTTTTGCGCCGTCAATTTTATTTTTGCGCTCGCCGCATTGCCCGAAAGTTTGAAACCCGATTCAACTCATGTGGCGCGTCGACCACAGTTTGCCCAATTCTTGCATACGTTGCGCGAACCGCGCATCGGCTTGCTGATCATGATTTTCTTCTTCGCGACCTTTTGCTTTGCCTGCTTTGAAACCACGCTGGGGCTTTTGGTGAGTAAGAATTTCCATATCGATCCCACCAACGCGGCCGATGCGAGCAAAGTGGCAAACCTCTTTGCTTATTGCGGAATCGTCGGCGCTTTGGTGCAAGGAGGGGGAATTGGCCGCGCGGTGAAAAAGATGGGAGAACCAATGCTCATCACGGTAAGCTTGCTCCTGGTGGGCCTCAGCCTGTTGCCCATGCCGTTTCTCCACACGGAGGTTCCCTTTGCCTGGAAGACCCTTCTCCATGCGGAAGGTTTGCCGTGGGTTGGTTTATTAGTCGCGCTCGCAGCACTCGCGATTGGGTCGAGTCTGACCCGTCCACCTGTGTTCGGTTTGATTTCGAACCTCACCTCTGCTTCGGAACAAGGGACCAATATCGGCGTCGCGCAAAGTGTCGGCAGTCTCGCGCGAATCGCAGCCCCCATGTTTGCGGCACCATTATTTGATCAACATCCCTATATCCCTTATATCACCTGCGCTGTGATTTCAGTGATCACCGCCATCATCGCATGGAACCAATTGGTCGGCGCCAAGCTACCCATCGCGAAGGCAACGGCTACGGTTTAGTTATCGGGAGAGCTATTTTTTCCAACCGGGACCGCGAATGAAGCGCCCAGGCTTGGCTCCCGTGTGCTCGCCATTCTTCAACACTTGTTTCCCATTTACGAAAACGTGAACAACACCCGTGGAATACTGCTGCGGTTTCTCAAAGGTCGCGTGGTCTTGAATGGTTGCGGGATCAAACACAACGACATCGGCGAAGTAACCATCCTTTAATGCACCACGATCTTTGAGCTTCAGATTTTCCGCAGGTTGGGAGGTTAAGCGGCGGACAGCTTCTTCGAGTGGAATGATCTTTTCATCGCGCACGTATTTTCCGAGCAGGCGCGCGAAGTTTCCGTAGGCACGAGGATGCGTGCTGGACTTCAGGAACACACCTTCCGGCGCGTAGGAACCCGCATCCGAACAAAAGGAGACCCAAGGCAGACGGAGTTCTTTCCGAACGTTTTCCTCGGACATCAAAAAGTACACCGCATCCACACGGCTGCCATCTTCGATCACCAGGTCCATGGCCGTTTCGATTGGCGATGTGCCACGCATCTTCGCAACTTGCGCGAGAGTCTTACCGGTGAGCGGCTTCAACTTTTCATTTTTAAAGCCGACAAACAGAATGTTTTCCGGTGAACCGGCCGCGAGGTAAAAGTTTTCCCACTCATTGCTCGGTGTGGAGATTTCTTTGAGGAGACGAGCGCGTGTCGCTGGTTCTTTCATCCGTTCCACCCATTTACCGAAACCACCTTCATGCACCCACGGCGGCATGATTGCATCCAGCCCCGTCGCTGCGGCGGTGTAGTTATACATGTCAGCCGAAATCTTCAGGCCGGAAGCTCGTGCGTCCTCGATCTTTTTGATCGCGTCATCGAGCTTGGGCCAGTTCGATTGGCCAGCGGCTTTCAAATGATAAATCTCGCTTCGCAGTTTTGCTTCACGACAAATGGTGATCAGTTCATCGATCGCCTCCAGAAATCGATTCCCTTCGCTGCGCATGTGCGACGCGTAGAGCCCATCGTATTTCGAAGCCACTCGCGCTAATTCAATCAGCTCGTCCGTTTTCGCATAAACACCGGGCGCATAAATTAACGCGCTGCTGACTCCCACCGCGCCTTCCTCCATCGCTTGCGCCACGAGCTTTTTCATTCGCACCAATTCTGCCGGCGTCGGTGCACGATCAACTTCGCCTAATTCATGCTGACGCACCGTGGCAGCTCCGACGAACGAAGCAAAATTGCAGGAGACCCCGTGATGCTCCAGCCATTCGCAGCCTTCTCCGAGAGTCTTCCATTCAACCGGAAACTTGATATCCCCTTGCCCTTTGCGCAGTTCCTTCTGCATCGCTTTGCTCAACGGTCCCATCGACTCGCCTTCGCCCATGACTTCCAGCGTGACCCCCTGTCGAATATCGCTTTGCGAACGTCCATCGTGAATCAACTTCATTCCAGCCCAACTCAGCATGTTGATAAAGCCGGGCGCAACCGCGAGCCCTTTGGCATCGATCTCGGTTTTCGCATGGGCTTTTTTCAAATCCCCAATCTCAACGATCCGATCGCCCTTCATTGCGACGTCAGCCACGAACGCGGGTTTACCGCTGCCGTCGTAAATGGTGCCGCCACGAATGATGACATCCGGTTCGGCGACTGCCGCGAGTTGAGAACAGAACAACACTCCAGTAAGCAATCGTGTTAGACGCATAGAAATTATTTTGCTTTGGGCCGGCCTTTGTATTTCTCGTAGAGCCGCGTGTGACGATTCTCCAGGCTAAGTTCTTTTCCAGCGATCCACATGTGCTTCACCTGAGCGCGCATATCAAAGACGCTGCCGTTCATCGTGAAGAATGTCGCTTCCTTGCCGGCTTCAATCGAACCGATCTTGTCGCCGACGCCCATCAACTGGGCGGGATATAACGTAATGCTTTTCAACGCTTCCTCTTCAGGCAGGCCAAAGGCAATTGCCTGCGCGGCTTGGTAAGGCAGGTTCTTCGTGAGCGGCCCGTCGAATGTTTCCGGCCCCATGCTGATGGCGATTTTTATTCCGGCCTTTTGCAGCAACGAGGGCGTTTTGAAATGGATATCGTATGCCTCGGAATCTCTGTAGCGCGGTGTGTAAACGTTTTCGTAAACGACCGCCATTTTCGCTGCGACCAATTCGTTGGTGGCCAGAACCGCGTCACGTCCGCCGACAATAACGGCTTTCAAATCGTTCGTTTGCGCCCATTTGATCGAGTGGGTGATCTGACGCAATTCGTTGGCGTGAATCATCACAGGCAATTCGCCGTTCACGTACGGGATCATCGCTTCCCATGCGGGGATGAATTGCAATGTTGTGGCACTCTTGTCGGCAGCTTTGGCCTTCGCATAGGCGCGGGCCTCGGAGAAAAAGTCCTGAAGCGTTCTTATCTTCTTGTCGCGTTCCTTGGCCTGGTCTTCCACCGATTTCCATTTGGACTTGTCGCCTGAGAATTTATCTTTGGGTGTCAGGTCCAATTCCATTTCCGGCCAGACCACATGTAAGGCTGCCTGTTTCTTGAAGACCATCTCCTCAGTTGTCCAACCATCCAGCGCGACGACACTCGATTGACCAGGAACCATGGCGCCTTGCGGAGCAGGTTCGATGTAAGCAATTCCGTTGGCACGAACGACGGGGATGATTTCCGACGATGGATTTACCGCGATCCAGGATTCGACGTCGGGAATAAAGTCACCGACTTCGGTTTCGTCACGCGTGGAGCGGACCGCGCCGATTTCGCTGAGGCCGAGCGCCGTATCGAGTGCGACCATGCCTGGATATAAGTGCAGGCCTTTCAAATCCAATTTCGGAGCCTCATCGATGGGCGGCTTTTCGTTGCCGGGACCCACGGCTTTAATTTTGCCGTTTTCGATCATGACGTAGCCGTTGGTTATCACAGGGCCTGAACCGGTGTGGACCGTGACGTTCATCAGCACGAGTGCGTCAGCCACAGCGTTGCTTGAAATGAAGGCACTGGAACAAATAGCCAACGCGCACAAGAGGGAAGGCAGCTTGCCCGCCTGTTGCAGTTTGCTTTGAACTCGCAGGCCGGCCGCCCGCGCTCCTGGCCCGATATTAATTTGAGATCGCATGGAATGATTCAGGTTTGGTTCGCGAGGGTTTATTCTTCGTCGTCGAGGCAATGGCGATTGACTCCGTCGTATTGATGTTCCAGGGAACGACGGAAAAACTTCTTCACTTCGGGATCCTTAGTGTCGCCCCCCCCGTCCGCTCCAAGAATCTTCTTCGCTTTCTCAAGGATCGCGGCGCGTTCCTTCACCATCGCTTCGGTCCGTTGCGCATCGAGGTCGCGATCGAAATATTTCTTACCATCGATCCAGGTCTGCAAACAAACGGTGCTGGAATCGAGCGGTGATTTCGACCAAATGACGAAGTCAGCATCTTTGCCGACTTCAAGCGAGCCGACATGTTTATCGATGCGCAATTGTTTGGCCGGATTAATCGTGACGAACTTCAGCGCTTCCTCTTCCGGTGTGCCGCCGAACTTCACGGCTTTGGCTGCTTCGAAATTCAGATGACGAGCGAGATCGTGGGAATCCGAATTAAAGGAAACGAGCACACCGCGATCGCGCATCAAACTGCCATTGTACGGAATCGCATCATAAACTTCGAACTTGTAGGCCCACCAATCGGCGAAGGTCGAACCACCAACATTTCCCGCGGCAAGTTCATCGGCGACTTTGTAGCCTTCGAGCACGTGCTGGAAGGTGGCGATCTGCACTTTGAAATCCTGCATGAGTCGCAGCAGCATGAGAATTTCGTCCGCACGATAGGAGTGCGAATGGATCCAACGTTTACCTTCTAAAATTTCACCGATCGCTTCCAATTCAAGATCACGCGCCGGAGGAGACCCGCCGTTCTTGGAGTAGTTTTTCCAGCCGGCGAGATATTGTTGTGCGGCAATAAAGCGATTGCGGATGAATGTCTTTACGCCCATACGGGTTTGCGGGAAACGGGTTTTGTATTTCTCGCCCCAGTTGGATTGCTTCACGTTTTCGCCAAGCGCGAATTTGATTCCCTGCGGTGCCTCGGCAAACTTCAAGCCTTCAGGACTCGCTCCGTCGCGAAGCTTGATCACTTGGTTTTGTCCGCCAATGGGGTTGGCAGAACCGTGAAGCAGGTTCGCGGTGGTGAGCCCGCCTGCGAGTTCTTCGTAGAGATTGTCCGTTTCGGAATTGACCACATCGCCGATACGCACCATTGCTGAAGATGGGAGTGTTCCTTCGTTTACGTCGTGGAGAATTGCGGAGTGGCTGTGGGCATCAATCAGGCCAGGGGTGATGTGCTGACCTCGAGCATCGATTGTGAGTGTTTTGGGGCCGGCGTCAGCCTTGAAGGAGCCGATCTTCTGAATTTTTCCGTCGCTGATAAGAATGGATAGAGTCGCGGGTTTCTCATTGGAAACAGACGTCCAAACTGTCGCTCCGTAAATATAGATGCCGGCTGGATTGGTGATTACTCCCCTGCCTTCCAACGGCGACTTCGCGAGACGCTTCTTCAACGCTTCCTTCTTTTCCGTCTCTTTCTTTTCCTTCTCGGCTTTTTCTTTATCCGTTTTCTCGTCGTCTTTCTTCTTATCTTTTTTCGCTGGCTCGACGTCGCCGTGATAATTACGTCCATCGATCCAGACTTCGCGCACTTTTGCTTCGGGATCGAAATAACCTTTTCCATCGACGATCGTCAGGTTCGCCAGTTTGCCCGGCTCCAGCGTGCCGAGCAGTTGCTCCACTCCACAAAGTTTTGCGGGAATCGTCGTGAGCGCCGCCAGTGCATCCTGCTCAGACAAGCCGCGATCGACGGCACCTTTGATGTTCTTGCGAAACTTTGTTTTATCTTCCAGGCCATGTGTCGTCAGCGCGACTTCCAGACCTTGCTGACGCAACACCGCGGCGTTCTCCGGCGCCCAATCCCAGGCGCGCAGTTGATCGAGGGAAATTTGTTCCCAATCATCGTCCGCCGGCAGTTTCGGCAACTCCGGAAAATCCAAGGGCACAATGAAACTCGCGCCTGTCTCTTTCGCCAGATCGGGTCGACGCCATTCTTGTCCGCTCGAGACGATTTGAAAATCGACATGCAACTCACGTGCAACCCGCGCGGCACGATCTACCATCAAAGCGCTGTCCGGCTCGAAGACGACCGGCACGCTTTTGCTAATCGCCAATTGCAACGCCTGCAGGGCTGGATTGAACTCAGGCCGTTTTCCGCCGTTCTTGTTGTAGAAATCTCGAGCCGTCGCGTAATGCTGGGCATCGAAGAATGTCTGACGCACGACACTGATGATGCCCATGAGCGATTCGGGATAGGCCATATCTTTGCGACCTTCATTATCAAAGACCACATGTTGCGCGACGTTCGGCTTCAACATCGCCCGATTCGGATCCACATCGGAGAGTTGCACGAACGCGCTCGATCCGCGCAGAATTCCTTTATCCGGAACAATATTCGCCGCAGTGAAACCGAGGTCGCGCATCTTCTCTAAATTTTTAAAATCAGGCGCATAGATTTCCGAGATGCGACGTTGTGGATCGATGAGACCGACTCCAGCACCAGCACCTGTATTGCCCGGATCTATTTCGCCGCCCGGTAAACCGAAGAAACGCCCCGAGGTTAAGTCGACTTGTTTCTTAGCCTCCTTAGTTACTTCACCGACCGTACCGATCTTCAAATAAGGATCGATGAAGCCGGCATAAAGCGTCATCCCTTTCATATCCCAGATGCGGGCGTCCGCAGGCGGACTGATATCTTTACCGACCTTTTCGATGAACCCATCGCGAATGATGATCGTGGCGGACTCGATCACTTCCCCCGGCTTGACGAATACTTTCCCGCCGACCAGCGCATGCACCCCCGGCGGCACCGGACGAAAACCGGGCGGCAGTAATTCGTCAGCGAATGCGGAAAAGGAAAAGGCGATTGCGAAAAGGAAAACGAAAAGCCGTTGGCCAGGATTTTTCATTGCTCGCAGGGAGTTTGCAAAGAATTCCAGCGATGACAAGACGGGAAAGAAAAGAGGTAGACACGATGTCGTCCAAAACCACCTCCAGCTTCCCCTTAATACCTAGAGCGTTCCGCTTATAGCAGCTCCATGCGTTTAAATTGCTGTTCGCCATAGATCTGAACCAAAAGGCCGCACAGAAGCAAGCCAGACCACATGATTGCCCAATGGATACGTAAGAAAATGAAGGCATCGTTCGTCAAATCGTTGGAGGGGTCGATCCACAATTTTAAAAATATAAGCGCCAGTGGAAATAGAAATAATGTCATGTAGGCAAGACGCCCCAAATGTTTCCGCCGCTGAATCGTCCATATCGCGAACGCTTGCAACAGCAGGGCGACGAGCAACACGCGCCACGTTGTCCATATTGCCATCCAGATATTTCCACGTGGAATGTGAAGACGACTTTCTTGGACTACCGATGTGGCTGATCCAAGCTTTTCTTCATAACTGCCGGGAAAAGTCTTCAAGTAGCGATCTTGTTTGAGTCTCAGCGGGTAAGGGTACTCACTTCGAGGAAAGCCGCTTA
>JAQGOU010000245.1 GCA_028293445.1 Verrucomicrobiales bacterium
TCGGATCGAAAGTATCGACATGTGACGGTCCACCATTCAGGAAGAAATGAACGACCCGTTTGGCTTTACCCGGAAAAAACGGAGCCTTCGGAGAAAGTGGATTGCTGCTTTCCACCGCATGCGCGGCGGGCAAAAGAAGACCAGTCTCGCCGAAGAGCCCTGCCAGACCAACCGCCCCCATCCCCATGCCGCATTTCGTTAAGAAGTCGCGGCGCGTCAGAAAGGCGTCCTTCACATTAAATTTATGAGACATAAATTTTCATCACGGTTCAATCCACGAACAGAAACTCATTCGCCAGCAGCAGCGCCTGGGCATACTTTTCCCAGGCGGTGAGCGGCTTGCGATCTTCGGCCAATGTACCGCTAAATTCTTTCTGCGCGTTCCATTCTTTTGCGTAGCCATTGGGGTCGCGAATCGCCGTCGCTCCGGTCATACGAATTGTGGGTGCCCAGAGAAAATCGTTGTAGCTCAGGCTTTCGTGAATCGAGACGATGAAATCAATCGCATCGCCTTTCTTCACTTCAACGCTCTCCACTTTTCCGTCCGCGCTTTGGTTATGCAGAATCCATTTACCCAGTAACCCATTCCGATTGGAGAAAATATAAGCGCGAACCCCCTGCCCTTCGGGATGCTCATGTTTAATCATTCCTTCAATGGAGATATTGCCATCGACGGGTGAAATCCACCGGCGAATCACGGCGTGCGCCAAATAATTTCCGGCGTGACCGCCCGTTGCGGTGATTTGCGCCCAGCCCAGCTTTTCATCCGGCCAATTCTTCCCGCCCTGCCACGCGTCCCCATTGAAATAAGGTAATGACTCGAAATTCTTTATCTCTTTCGCGGCCTCATCAAATTCGCCGTAGCCATACTTCCATGACGACGTCGGCTTCTTTGTTTCCTCGATGGCTTCGGCTTCGACGGACAAAAGAAATTGAGAACCAAGCTTGAGCTGCTTTGACGTCGGTTCGCGTTGCAGAACCAAACGATAGATCTCGTGAATCTTTTCTTCCGCCGATTTCTTTCGCGGAATGCTCGTAGTCAGCCGGGCTTTCCTCGGGACCATCGGGCAAGGGTTGAGCGGAGAAATTCTTGCCGCGAGCGCTTTCGCCTGTTCCGCCACGAATGGTCCGTTCATAAAGAACAACGCCTGCTGCGGGATCGTCGTCTCCGATCGCTGCGGACTGTGCATATCAGGACTAGCGAAATCGAAGACGCGGAAAGCACCCGGTAAAAACTGCCGATCGATGAATCCATAGATCGATCGCCGTTTACTGAAGGGCGGCTTAAACAACTCCTCTGCTTTCCCACCGACTTTCAAATCGAGCTGACCAGAAACGGAGAGCAGCGAATCCCGCAAGGATTCGAAATCCAGTCGCTGCCGGTTAAAATGGGAGAGTAATTTGTTTTCGGGATCGACGTTTAATGTCCGTGTGGCCGCGCCAGATGTCCCGCGATCGGTCGACTCCGAGGATTGCTGGTAAACCGCCGACAGCATGATGAGTCGATGCAACTTCTTCACCGACCATCCGTCCCCCATGAAGGAACTGCTCAACCAATCGAGCAGTTCAGGATGACTTGGTGGTTCAGCACGTGTTCCGAAATCGCTCGGCGTTCGGACAAGGCCCGCTCCAAAATGATGCGCCCAAACGCGATTCACCAACACTCGCGCGGTGAGCGGATTGTCTTTACTGGCGATCGCCTGCGCGAGTTCCAGTCGGCCACTCCCCTTCGCAAACGGCTGCCGCTTTTCGCCCGAGAGAATTTCCGGGAACTGACGTAGCACTTCATCCCCTTTATTGGCCGGATTGCCGCGTTTAAAAACCCGCGGATTTTTCTGCGTGGCGTTGTCCTCTAGTATCACCGCGTGCGGCGGGGCCCCGGGTGACTGAACAATCCATTGATCAATCTGTGCTGCCAACTTCGCAATCTCCACGCGGGTCGGTTCATCGAAGTACCATTCCAATTCGACGATCGCGCCTGCAGGAACTTGCGCTGGTGAATCTCCAGCATAAAGCACCATCCGGAGTTCTTCTTCGTCTTTCGTGAGAGCGGCGCTTTTGTCTTTGGCGGCACTCCACTTTTTATCGACGTCGGTCAGGAGCTTTCCGTAGGTCTCCGCCACCTCGCGCATCGACCCCGGGAGTTTTTCTTTGAACGCTTTTTTCACGAGCGGATTAATCTTGTTCGTCGACGAAAGGAACATTGAAAAACCGTTAGTCTGTGCTTCAAAGTCCTCTTTCGAAAACGCAGCGAACGTGTGCCACGGCGCCCAGACGCGATGAAACATTTTGGCGCTGTTCAACAGGTAAGAATTCCAGGCGCGAATCACCACCGGATTTATTTCATCCGCAGCGATGAACGAATAAAACTCTTCCGTCGGAATTTTGCTCACGTCCAGCACGGCGACCAGGTAATCGGTCGTTTTGGCGCGGAAGCGTTGCGATTGTTCTTCGCGTTTCGTGTTGAACGTATTGCGAAATTTCTCCTCCCGCTTCTTAAGCTCCTTTTCGAAATCTAAATAGCCTTTTGCCGACGCCTCCGTGCCGTTCAATGGCACGGTCCTTTCCGAACACCCTGCGAAGACGCCATAGAGCGAGTAGTAATCCTTCGTGGGAATGGGATCAAACTTGTGATCGTGACACCGCGCACAACCGACCGTCAGCGCCTGCGTCCCGCGCATGACCACGTCGATGCGATCATCAATGATGTCATGCACCACACCGAGAAAACGGCGTCCTAACGTCAGGTAACCCATCGCTGCCAGAGAATCACGATCTGCGCCTTCGATCTGATCGGCGGCAATTTGCAGTTTCAAAAACTGGTCATACGGAAGGTCTGCGTTTAAGGAGCGCACCACCCAATCGCGATACGCCGCGGACTGGACGAACTTCGTCTCCTCACGATCGCCGTAAACGTAACCTTTCGTGTCTGCGAAACGTGCGATGTCCAACCAGTAACGTCCCCAACGTTCTCCGTAACGCGGCGAAGCGAGCAAGCGATCCACAATCTTTGCAAACGCATTCGACGACTTATCATTCACAAACGCTTCGACCTCCTCATACGTTGGCGGCAACCCGGTGAGATCGAAGTAAGCGCGGCGAATGAGCGTCCGTTTGTCTGCGGGCGCGGAAGGCGACAGCCCTTTTTCTTCAAGCTTGGCCAAAATGAAGTTGTCGACGGATGTCTTCCCCCACTTCGTGTTTTTCACGGAAGGAACCACGGGATTTTTTACCGGCTGAAAGGCCCAATGCTTTTTGGCGGCCTTATATTTTTCCGCGAGGGGAGATGCTGCCAGCGGCGCATTCGTTCTTGGATCGGGCGCCCCCATGTTCACCCAGGCAACAAAGTCTGCGATCTGCTGTTCGTTTAATTTACCTCCCGCCTTTTGCGGTGGCATTTGCAGATCCCCGTTGGCGTAGCGAATGGCTTCGATCAGACGGCTTGAACCAGAGTCGCCCGGAACAATGGCCGGTTTTCCGGAAGCACCGCCTTTACGCATCCCTTCTTTGGAGTCGAGAAAGAGTTCGCTCTTGAGCTTTTCCGCGTCGGCGCTGTGACAGGAGTAACAACGCTCCGCGAGAACCGGCCGAATCCGTTTCTCGAAAAACTCAAGATCCTCCTCCTTCGCGATCGCCGAAAAGCAGGACGCAACGATAAGGATCCAGGCACCGAGTTTTTTTAGAATAGTCAGCACGCGCTTCGGTTGAGGGAATGTGCCCCGATTTTAAAAGGCGATTTGCAGAAAGGAAAGTTGGAACAAGGAAAAGTTTCCCCTCAAACACGCGCGAGATTCCTTGTCCTGATTAACATTCCTTTCTCCTTCAAAAACGCGGAGGACGCAGTTAGAGAATGAGCATGTCTATCCGCCGCATTTCCGCCTTCGCCCTTCTGATATGTGGGCTCATTTCGCTTCGAGCCGAACCGGGCAAAGTCAGCATCAATTCCGATCAAGTGATGGTCATCAATGGAAAAAAAGTCTTCCCCATCGGATTCACCATGCCACCGCCGCCGGACGGGAAGACGCCGGAAGGAAAAAATGCGATTCAGGAACTCTCGGATGCAGGCGCGAACTTCATGCGCACGGGGGCCTGGGGCAGCGGATGGAATAAAGAAACCATTGCCCTCGAACAAAAATACGAGGACGCCGCCGCGAAGTACGGGATGCATTGTCTGCCATATCTGAAGGAACTGGCCGCTGTCAAACCGGGGAATAAAGAACGCGCCAAACAATTGGAGTATGTCGTGAAGAAGTTCCGTGATCATCCGGGCCTTGGCGCCTGGAAAGGCGAAGATGAACCCGAATGGGGCAAACAACCGCTCGAACCTCTTCTCACCACGCGCGACATCATTCGCAAGCAGGACGCCAATCATCCCATCGTGATCATTCACGCTCCGCGCGGAACCGTGGAGACGCTCCGGCCCTACAATCAGACGGGTGACATTATTGGTGCGGATGTTTATCCCGTCAGTTATCCACCCGCCAGCCATTCTCTCCTCGCCAACAAAGAACTCAGCATGGTCGGTGATTACACGCGCACCATGATGGAAACGGCGAACGGCAAGATGCCGGTCTGGATGGTATTACAAATCGCCTGGAGCGGCGTGCTCAAGGAAGGCAAGACGCTACGTTTTCCGACGTTTCCGCAGGAACGCTTCATGACTTATCAGGCGATCATCAATGGCGCGCGCGGCCTGCTCTATTTTGGTGGTAATATCGAAATCGCCCAATCGGCGGCGGATGCAAAACTTGGTTGGAACTGGCGTTTCTGGAACCGCGTGCTGCGTCCAGTCATTGAAGAGATCGGCGATAAGAGCCCGCTGAACCCGGCGCTCCTCGTCGCCGATTCCAAGCTCCCGGTCCTTGCTGCCGTGAAAGAAAGTTCCAGCGGCAAAGCGCCCAAAGAAACGGCCATCGCCTCGCCGAATCGCCCGTTTACCAATAACACAACCAACTTGTTTCCAATCGAATTCTGCGTGCGCGAAGTGGGCGATGAGATTTTTGTCCTCGCCTGCAATCGTGAAAATGACAGCACGCTGAAAGTTCAGTTCAGCGGTTTACCCGCGACGTCCACCGGCGGCGATATGATGTTTGAGGAACCACGCAAGGTGTCGATCAAGAATGGAAAGTTCAGCGATTGGTTCGGGCCGTTCGAAGTGCATGTCTATCGCTTCAAGCGCTAACCACACATTACGAATGGCGTTTAGCAGGCTGTTGAAAAATCCTCTTTTCTCGTAGGAGACGAGGTGACGAGTCTCATATTTCCTCGGTTTTCAGCTGAGAAGTTAGAGACTCGTTACCTCGTCTCCTACTTTTTCAACAGACTGTTAGGTGGTTGCAGTTCTTTCAACTGACTGGAGATCTGCGCGAGGCTAAGATTAATTTGGTTCAGCGTGGCGCGTCGTTGCACGACAACGAGGGTTAGCGTCACCACCGTGCCCAAAGCCAAAAGTCCCACCGCAGCGGCGACCAGCATTATCCCAATACCAAGTGCGTGAGTGTTCGTTAAAATCAGGAATGGAATGTCAACCGGCTTAGGCTCGCCTCGCGATGAGTTCTCGTTCGCTGGAGGTATGTAACGGGTCCCCGCCGACTGGGCCTGTGCGGCCTCTTTAGCCAGTTTCAACAAATGGTTCTGCTTCGGCTGGTACAGCAGGAAATAGCCAGCGACGATAATAACGCTCGCGATGATTGTCGCGAAACCGAACGAGAAAGCCGCCCCTGTTAAGATGCCCATCGTGCGCTTCTGCGCGCGGACTGCGGAGGCCACTCGTTCACTGATCGACGAGATGTCGGACGTTACCGGGTTGCTGGATTTATTTTCATTCATATGCTTTTACTTTCCCAGGCGCTGCGGAGCGCCCGTTTACCGTAATGAATTCGGGAACGGATGGTCCCAATCGAGGCGCCGGTTACCCGGGCGATTTCCTCGTAGCTCATTTCTTCAAAGAATCGCAGGACAAGGGCTTCACGCTGTTCGGGCGCCAGCACGTTCAGGCAACGATGGAATTCTTCGGCATCAATGCCAGACTCGTCATCGACAGCCATCGGCACCTCCTCCAAATGGATTTCATCCAGCGGTTGCACCGGAATCTTGCGCCGCCGGTATTCCCGGTAGATCCGATCGCGGGCGATGCGAAATGCCCATGGCTTAAATTTTGCGACGTCCTTTAAACCGGGCAGCGCGCGAAAGATGGCAATCCACGTTTCCTGCATCACATCCCCGATAGATTCCGGCGAACTCTGCATCATGCGTTCAGCGAAGAGCAACAGGCGGGGTCCATACAGGGCCAACAACTCCCCAAACGCTGCTTCGTCGCCAAGCTGGCTTCGGACAACGAGCGTCTGTTCGTAAAGTTGTTCTGGAGTGACCGCCATGTGCGCTTCACAGAGTAAGTTGCTCGCCAACGGCGAAAAGTTCATTTCGCGGAAAGAATTTTAGCCATCAACGAAACGCCCGGGAATGCTGCTATTTGGAAGGCCGCAAAAAATGTTCCCGTAAATGCTGCCACTCTTCCGGCGTCGTCTCCCAATCGCAGTAGATCGCGATGCCCTGGTAATTCGTCGGCATCTGTTGCTTCGCCAGCCCACGATGAATGCCAGGCAATGCGTTGGTGATGTTTTCGACCTGCGGATTGTGATACTCCGTTCCCGCGTCGTCGTACGCAGGAACACCAAGCAAAACCGGCTTCCCCTCGCTCCAACTCAAGACTTCGCCGGTCCAATCGGACATCAGCTTCTGATACGTCTTGGGGATCTTTTGTCCGGCGTCGTACATCATCACCGCCAGTTGATCAGAGTGTTTCGCCACTTCGCGGAAGTAAGCTTCATCCCAATGCACGTCGGAAAACTTGTGCCAGCGCGTCGGCGGCGGGTAGGCTGCCACAGAAAGAATCTTGCCCGGTGGCAACGCTGCGTGTAGTTCGCTGAGTAACAGCAGGAAGTTTTTATCGCCACTCGGCAGCGGTTCGATGTTTAAGTGGATGCCCGCCAGACGCGGATGTTGCGTCAGGAGCACACGAACGTTTTTCACAAAACGAATCCGCCACAGCGATTCATCCAACTGAGCGCCGGAACCGTTCGGTCCACCGACCCACGGCATTACGCGAAATCCGTTGAACTCATCGAGAAACTTTTCCACCTGCGCCCGATCACGTGCGGCCAGTTGTCCGTCGGGTTGACTCGGACAGAGATGCGGGAAAACATCCGTGATGCCGTGCTGCCTAAATTTCTGCGCGAGCGTCCGAATGTTTTCACGATCACGGTATTGATGAAACTGATTAGTCTTCCCGTTGCGAATAAACCAGTCATCCGCACCCAGCCAACCGTGGGCAATCCAGACGGCGTTGCTGCCGCGATCGTGACTGCCGTCGCGAATATCGAGGCCGGGGTGCCACAAGAACCACGACCCCGCGACGATCGCGCAAAGCAAAATGAGGGCGATGAGGATGCGGGCCAAAGAGCGCAGGAATTTTTTGAAACGTTGGTTCACGCGGGAGTGTTGACGGGCGAAAGTAATCCTCTGATAAAAGAGCGCTCGGACGTAAATCCAAACACGACCTCACCCCTGCCCTCTCCTTCCCAGGAGAGGGAGAATCGCATTCCGCTCCTTGAAAGAATCGAGCGCTGGATTTGCCAAATCGATGTCCGCGAAAGAGAAAAATTCCGAATGCTGTCCCCTCTCCTGGGAAGGAGAGGGTTAGGGTGAGGTTTCTTTTCCCCGAAAATCACACTTCGCAAAATAAACGCGTTCGCCTCGATCTATTCTCGCACCCCCATCTCACTTCTTCGCAGCCTTCTTTTTGCCTGCGAACATCGGCCAGTTCGGATCGTCGACGCGCGCCTGTTTCATCAGGCGCACCGCTTTTTCCACAAGGTCGGGATGCGCAGCTGCAACATCCTTTTGCTCCGCGGCATCTGATTTCAGATCGTATAATTCCACGGCGGCGCCTGGGGCGTTCTTCACCGCTTTCCAATCTCCAAAGCGAATTGCCTGGTTCGACGGGCTCTCATGGAGTTCCCAGTAGAAATATTCTCTCTTCGGCGCGGGGCCTCCTTTCAAAAAGGAAACCAACGAGAAGCCGTCCGGTTGCAATGATTTCGGCACCGAAGCACCGCTCAACTCAAGGGCCGTCGGCAGAAAATCCCAGAACGCCCACGGCTCGTCGCTCACGCGTTTGGCGGGAACGGTTCCCGGCCAACGCACCAAACCGGCCTGACGCAATCCGCCTTCGTACATGCTGCGTTTACAGCCACGCAACTGTCCGCCCATCGATTGATCAAAACGTTTTCCAATCGGAGAATCAGGCGCGAATTGGGAGCCGTTATCGCCAGCGAAAAACACGATCGTGTTCTCGTCAATCTTCAACTCCTTCAACAGGTCCAGCAGTTGTCCCACATCGCGGTCGAGGCGCGTGACTTGCGCGGCATAAACTCGTTCCTGCTCCGACCAGTCTTTGTGCGCGGCGTATTCACCGACGTCATCGATCTCCTGTTTCCCATGCGGCAGCGTGACGGCATAAAAAAGGAAGAAGGGCTGGTTGGCTTTTTCGCGCACCCATTTGAGCGCGTCCTTCTGAATTAAATTCTGGGCGTACGTTTTCCCCACCCCTTTGCCAGTGTTACCGGGCAAATCAAACCTCTGGTCATCGTTATACAAATAAGTGGGGAAATAATCATGCGCGTGGCGCTGACAATTGTAGCCGAAGAAATGGTCGAAGCCTTTCTTCAATGGGCTGCCCGTCGTATTGAACATTCCCATGCCCCATTTTCCGGTGCAGGCCGTCGCATAGCCGGCACTCTTCAAAATCGACGCAACCGTCACCGTTTGAGCTGGGAGCGGGAACTGCCCTTCGCCGGCCGCGATTTCACGATTCGCGCGCACCGGCGAATGGCCCATGTGCAAACCGGTCATGAGTGAGGTGCGCGATGGTGCGCAAACACTGGTGCCGCAGTAAGTCTGGGTGAAACGCGTCCCTTCAGCCGCCATTTGATCGAGGCGCGGCGTCTTGATTAATTTCTGTCCGTAAACTCCGACATCTCCCATGGCGAGGTCGTCGCTCAGGATGAAAATGATGTTTGGTTTCGTCGGCTTTGCCACCGCGACCAGGGAAACGCTGGCGACGATCAGCAGGAGTAATGTTCTAAACGGTTTTAGCATGATAATAATTCGCGGTTGAAGCTGGATGGACGATAGCCGGACCGAAAGGTTAAAGGATTTCTCATGGCGCGCCGTCCGTCACGTTACCGAGTATCCTGATCGATTTCTCCAAATTCAAACGTGCCTGGCGTTCATATTTCGAGAAAAACAAATCAGTCGTATAGAGTCGTGGCCGATTCAAAAAATTCTGGAGGATCTCCGCGCGTTTAATGCCAAAGGTTTCCTCAGGCACCCATTCATATTCCCGACGAATCTGTTTCTCATACTCGAAGAAGCGTTCTTCGGGTTGCCCGAGAATACTGAGATCGATATCGAGCAGAACGGTGCCATCGCTACTGTCGGTAACATGATGTTTCGTGGCGAGGATCAGTTTGGAAACGGGCTCGATTAATCTATCGATCCCCGCTGCGCTCAAACATTGCTTCGCTAAATCCGCACTGCGCTCTTCGTTATCCGGGGCGCGCGGATCGTAGATGGCATCGTGAAACCAGATCGCCATTTCCACGGCCAGCGGTTGCGCGATGAGATGGCGGGCCGAATCAAATTCACGCAGGCATTCATTAATGTGTTGAACGTTGTGATAATGGCGCTGCGGTTCCGCGTAGCGTTTCGACAACTGATCAAACCAACCCAGCGGCTCTGTCGCGACTCCGGCGGACTGCCAGAGTTTGCTCCAACGTTCGTGACAGAAAGTCTTCACGACTGCAGGGCGACTAATTTTTTGTAAACAGGGGCGGGCACATATTTGCGCACCACCTTTTGCCAACCTTTCGGACCGATCAAACCTTTGACCATGCTTGAGCTCACCTCCGCAATGTTACGCGGCGGCATGAGGAAAACGGTGCAGATGCCCGGATCGAGATCGCCATTGATGTTGCGCATCGTGCGTTCGTATTCGAAGTCCGCTCCGGAACGAATGCCGCGCAGAATGTGCGACGCGCCGACGGATTGCGCATATTGAATCAAATAAAGATTCGAATAGGAGGCCACGGTGAGATTCGGAAATTGTTGGGTCGCTTCGCGCAACATCGCGATGCGCTCTTCCTCGCTGAAGGCGTATTTCTTGTCGGGATTCAATCCAATCGCGACGACGAAGCGATCGAACATCCGTACTCCCTGTTCGATCATCCATAAGTGCCCAATCGTCAGCGGATCAAAACTTCCGGCGTAAACACCAAAGGCATGGGGCTTCTTTGCGCTCATGAAAGAATGCTAGTCACGGACGGATAATTGTCGAATCAACAAAAAAGGCGGCGGGCGCTCAGGGCTGAAAGCCAGCGATGTGATAGCCGGGGGTACAGCGCATCGCGCGGAGCCCCGGGTTAAACGCACTACATTTTTGATCCGCGCTGTAAGGGCGG
The DNA here is from genome assembly GCA_028293445.1 of Verrucomicrobiales bacterium. Lineage (GTDB taxonomy): Bacteria > Verrucomicrobiota > Verrucomicrobiia > Limisphaerales > JACDHS01 > CBHWET01. The sequence continues at coordinate 10,521 of JAQGOU010000245.1, forward strand.
CACTTCTGGAATATAGATGATGGAAATGGTTCGGCCTTACAGGCCTTAAGCCCGACGGGGGGAACTTTTACCCAGGCCTCCGCTCGTCCGACTCGCTTTAGCCTGGGCTATCACATCGCGGGCTTTCAGCCCTGAGCTAAGGAAAGAACCTCCATGATCTTTCACGCAGTTTCGCAACTCAGGCGTTTTTTCCGTTCACGACATTGACAGGTTAATTTTCTGGAACAGGACCGTGATCGTTTCCTAAGTGCTGTAGAT
>JAQGOU010000257.1 GCA_028293445.1 Verrucomicrobiales bacterium
TTTGGTCGAGACCGGGGTTTCAAAGAAATTGGCTACGTTCGATCGGGACTTGCTGATTAAAAATTGGAGCGTCGTGGCGCCCGCGGCGACTCCAATCAGCCCCACCCCCGCGAGCACACCACCATGCGTGTTAATCCAGACAGCAAAAAGAATTGGCAGCAGAATAGCCCACGCGAAGGATCGATCGTGAATCTTCTTCAATATCCACAACTCACAAACCAGAGCGAGTGCCGTGAAGATTTGTGGCCGAGGCGAAAAGCCAAACGAAAGTTCCACCACCGCCAGGGCACCGAAGCCCCAGGCAAACGCCTGCGTTGGCCAGGGAAGTTTATGCGCGCCAAGTCGCAGGGCTAACACAAACGTCAACATGCCGACGAACATCTTCAGCAGTAAAATACCGCCTCCACCCAGCCAATTGTGCGCTGCCCCGAGCGCGACTTCAGAAACGATTTCGTGATTGATCCAGGGATGACCGGCTGCGGTCCAGGAATAAGGTTCGGATTTCTCCAGCGTTCCTGATTTCAACATCTCCTGGCCAAAGAGGGTATGACCCCAGAGATCAGGGTCAGCGGTATTTTCGGAGAATTGATAAGCCGCCAGCGACAACACCCAGATACAGAACAGCCACTTTAAAATGGCTGGAAGCCCCGGTGCGCGGGAACCGGAGGCCGCAGAAGAATTGGCAACGTCCACAGTTATCCTCCAATACAACTCATTGACCGTTCGGGTTGTTTAAATTGGGGTTCACCGATGTAATGACGCGGTTCCTTTTGCCACACCGCATCGACGAAGAATTTTTTAATCTGCTCGTCACTCGCATCCCCGCGAAGATGACTCCGTAAATCGTGTTCGACAACACTGAAAAGGCAGGTGCGAACCTTGCCATCGGCCGTGAGGCGAATGCGATTGCAATGACCACAAAAGGGTTCACTCACTGGCGCGATAATACCGATCTCCGCGTTGGAATTGGCAAAGCCCCAGCGTTTCGCGGTTTCGGAAGCATTATCGGATTTAACCGGCGAGAGTGAAAATCGCTTTTGTAAGCGTTGTAGAATTTCGGAGCCTTTGACGACGAGATCCTTCTGCCAGGCGCGTCCCGAATCGAGCGGCATGAATTCAATGAAACGAAATTTCAGCTGTTGCTGACGGGCGAATTCCGCGAGCGACTCGATCTCGTGATCGTTGATGCCGCGGATAACGACAGCGTTGACCTTCACCGGGTTCATCCCGAGTTGCCGCGCCAGTTCGATGCTTTCGAGAACTTCGGTCAAGCCATCGCGACCGGTGATCTTTTTGAAATTCTCCCGGTCCAAAGAATCCATGCTAAAGCTGATCCGGCGCAGACCGGCGTCGCGCAGCATCTTCGCTTTTTTTGCAAACAGATAACCGTTACTCGTCATGGCCAGATCTTTGATGCCATCGATCCTGGAAATCTTTTCGATCAGCTTCTCGAGTTCTTGACGCAACATCGGTTCGCCGCCGGTAAGCCGGATTTTTTCAATGCCGAGTCCCACGGCAATGCGGACGACCCGCTCGATCTCTTCAAAGGTTAGAATCTTCTCGTGCGACTGCCATTGGCGTGCAATCGGCGCCGGGTTGGGAAAGTTCGCCCAACGGCCTCGATAAAAATTGTGGGCCGCTTCTGTTTCGGGCAGACAATACATACAACGAAAGTTGCAGCGGTCGGTCACGCTCACACGCAAGTCGCGCATGATTCGTCCGTGCGAATCGATCAATGTCTGCAAGGTGCTCAAAGGGAATCAGGTTTTAGCGAAAGTTAAAGTAAGGCCGAAGTCTCGGGCTCGCTACAAAAAAACAAGGACACGCCGGGGCGTGTCCTTGCTGAAATTGGATTGCCAAATTACTTTTGTGCCGGAGCAACAGTCGCTGCTGGCGCATTCGTTTGGATCTTTACGCCGCCGTCCTGACGCAACTCGACGTTGAGAGCACTGGTGTTCGTTGTCCCAGTCGGCTGCAAGGCCGGTCCGCGCAACTGAACTTCTGCACCCTTTTGATTGGAAGCCGCATACAAACCGCGACGGATCCAATCGAGGCGTTTGGCGATGGAAAGTTCTTCCTTCAACTTACGAACTTGATCGCGCAAGACGGCGAGGTCATTGAATTGCCGTTCGAGTTCGGCCTTTTCAACCTGCAAGCGCTTCAACTCTTTCAAAAGAAAAGCACGATCTCCTTCGGAGGCAGCGAGCTTATTCTCGGTTTCGAGGATGGATTTCTCCAGATTGCTGATCGAGCCATTCAGATCGACCATCTTCTTGGTCATCTCATCGTTTTGACCTTCCAACTCTTTAATCTTGGAGTCGCGCTTGGCCACTTCGGCGGCAGCAAGTTCAGCTGCAGCTTTGGCTTCTTCCTGGGTTTTCTTCAGATTGGTTTCCGTCGTGACAAGCGTGGCTTCCGTGTTGGAAAGCTTGTTGGAAATCTGAGCACCCTCTTGCTTAAGCTTGGCGACCGTTCCCTCGAGGGTGAGATTCACAGTTTTTTGCTCTGAGAGATTTCCCTGAGCGTGGTTCAGGTCATTGGAGAGTTGAACGATCTTCCCCGCGTCAACCGTCCTTTGTTCCTTCGCCTTGTCATTAGTCACATACAGGCTGATACCCAGAACAACGCAGACAACGAGTAGAATAATACCAAGAAATTTTCCTTTCATAAAATGGCCTTTAAAATGGATGCAAACAGGTTTTAGTCAAGCGCGTATCGGTCGCTTGAAAATTGGACGGCTGGACGTACATTTTCTTCATGGAAATTCCCTCAGAGGTAGCGGTGATGACGTTGCCGAACGTCACTTTATTTCCTCAAGCATGGCTTCCGCTCCATATATTCGAGACACGCTACCGTCGAATGCTTGCTGAAGCACTTGAGTCTCATCGCATGTTTATTGTCGCGATGCAGCGAGAAAATTGTGTCCGTGAGGCGCCGTCGGCGGTCGCGGGACTGGGATTAATCCGCATCGCCATGGAAAACCCGGATGGCACCTCAAATCTGATTCTACAAGGATTGACTCGCGTGGAACTGGGGCAAGTCGTGCGTTACAAACCGTACCGGGTGCAACTTATTCGTCCGTTGCAAGCGCCGCAAGCCGACAACGTCATGATCGACGCGTTGCTCGCAAAAGTTCGTGATCTCGTGAATGAACGGGTTCAACTCGGCTTGCCCAGCCCCAAGAAGATTGCCAAGAAGAAGGTCAATCCCCTGCTGCCGATGAAGGAAGTCGTGCGGTTCATCGAGGAACTGGAAGATCCGGATCAGGTGGCCGATCTTGTTTCCTGCACCATGCTGGCCAAATCACGAGAGCGCCAAACGATTCTGGAAACGGTGGATGTTGAGCCGCGCCTCAAACACTTGATCCATTTCTTAATCGAAGAAATACGCCAGGAGCGTAAACACAAAACTCATGAGTAAGAGCGAAATTGAAGAGGCCATGGCCAACCTCAGTCGCGAGGAGATTGTTTCCGCGTTGTTTGCGAATCTCATCGTGCAACAGGCAAA
>JAQGOU010000259.1 GCA_028293445.1 Verrucomicrobiales bacterium
CGGCAGGAACGTCGCCGGTAAAAACAGCAGGCCTAACAGAGCAATCCATGAGATGTATTGTTTGTGTTTATTTGTTCGAGGATAAAAATGTTTGGTCATTCGTTTCAGAGTGATCGGGTCATGGTTGTGAAGGAAGAGAACCTTACACTTGGATTCTCACGAAAGGGATCAAACTTTGGGCGCCGAAATCAACCGACGATGTGGTCAAAGGGAATTGCCCCTTCCTTCATGAACGGCGGGAATGTCCGCCAGTTTTTGAGTAACGCAAATTTTTTTACGAAGTTTTATCACGCGCACTCATAAATGTCGCTCCTCTGAAGCGAGCTGCTTTAGCTGAAGCAACCACGGCTCCTCAGCATAACTGGAATCAGGAAACGAGCGGGAAAAGATGAACATCACGCGCTTGCCAGCGCCAATACTCAACTGAAACGAAGGAGCATCGGTGTCAGTGCACTCGATACCGATCCAAAGCTGCATGCGAGGCGTGGACCAGGAAATGAGGGACTCGGTATCATCGGAATGCACCTGGAATTTGATTGCGTTCCGATCCAGCACAACTCCGATGTCCTTGGCGACAATATCAGTCTGCCAACGCGATGCCTTACTGGAACCGTCGTACGGCTTAAGATATTTTTTATCTGTGATGGTGAGAGTCATGGATGCAATTTTAATTCTCGCTTCGGCGTTGCTCGATGCCTCCTAACGACTCAGGAGGTGAAGTGGGCCGCAGCCGGTCAAGGTTATTGATTTTCGGGTGTGACTTGGGAAAAGGGTTCGTTTTGTCGATCCTCAAACATCCAAACGTTTATCAAATATCTACCCTTCAGTTGCCAATCGTTCGTGACGATCGGCGTTGCCGGGCGTCCATAACCATCATCGAAGATCAGCGCACTCTTCAGAGTAAGAGTTGGTGAATGATAGATCCACTGTCCTGAATTGGTCCGCGCAAGCGTGCTGTTCGTGAATACCTGCACGTAGGTTCCGTTTGTCTTCAACTCCAGCCTCTCGATGCCATGCGGACGCCAGGCGATGTAATTCCCCTCAATGTTCGCGGGTGCCGGCGCTTTCTTGCAAGAAAGCGTGACGAAACCTAATACGAGTAAGGCCATGAGAGCGATGTTACGCATGACTGTCGACATTACTCCCGAGCAGCGATCCCGCGCCAGTGCTTTTAGAATTGCAACCGTCACGTGATCCCGGCGTTCACTCAATCGGGTTGGTTAGCCGGTTTTGAGCGCAGATACAAATCGGGCTTAACTATCTCCATCAATGCTTCCGGCTTCGCTGTCGGCGTGAATCCGTACTTCGCATAAAGCCCGTGCGCGTCACGAGTCGCCAGCATAAACCGACGAAGCCCTTGCAACTCCGGATGTGCAACGATCGTAGTCATCAACCAATCGGCGAGGCCTTGGCCACGGTGCTCCTCCAACACATAAACATCGGCGAGATATGCAAACGTGGCTCGATCAGAAATGACCCGGGCAAATGCGACTTGCTCGCCGCGAAAGAAAATACCAAAGCACAATGAGCCGGCGACGCTCCGCTTCACAAGCTCCAGTGGTATACCAGTTGCCCAGTATGATTGAGCGAGATACGCGTGAATACGCTCCGGCTGCTGGTCTTCTGCCAGACAGCTAAGCATATAGTCACCTCGAGTGGCCTTCATCCTCTAACGATATTCCAGATCAGCGAGCCCGCGCCAGTGATATCCAGAATGCGAGGACGACGCGATCGCGCTGCATCGGGTTAGACGTCATTTTTCCGGCAGGGGCTTCACCGCATCCGCTGCGCGCAACAAGGCGTGTTCCTTATCCTCTTTGTTGCGATAGCGACATTTGTCCTTCGTAAGCGAGATCAAGGTATCGCGAGTGACTAATCCAGGTCGAACGATGTTTGGGTGGCTGGAACGGGTAAGTTCTTCGATCAGGACTCCACGTTCGACGCGCCATTTACCTTCCACCTTGATTGTGATTTGCCCGTCAGGTGCCATGAATGTGGCGTCGCTCGAAAAAGTTCCATCTGGCTTGAATTTCGTGGTGGCAGCAACGAGCCCGGGTTGCTTATCGGCGACCCAATCTCCAACAAGCTGGCGCTTTGTTTCTGTATCGGAAGGCAGCTCTGCGAGAACCGGAGAGATACAAAGCAGGACAAACAAAAATGTGTGCAGAAGAGTGCGTTTATTCATGAAATTTACGCAGCCAAGCTGAGCCACGCGGCGGGAAAATGCAAAACAATCTCTGACTCTGTGGCAAACCAAACACGTCCACCGCGTTGGCTCGAGCGCCGTGGTTAGACTTTCTTTGCCAGTCGGCAATCGAATCGAAGGCCGTCCTTTTCATAAGCCTCGAACAAACCTCGGAGATTTGTCCAAACAAGATGGCGTTTGAAAAGCGGGAACTGCGTCGACAAAGCGGATGGAATCTCTGAATCCCGATACCAAACTGGCTCTGTTGGCAAAACGCCTCTCGCGTTTGGATGCATGTGCATAAAGCCTGAAAGCAATTTCGCTGCAACCGTGGTGTCAGTGTCTGGAGCAAAGCTAAAATCAACCAAATCATTCACTATTCCGTGATCGTGTCCCCAAAAGCAAAGCTCCAACTTGAATAAGCCCGAACCCAACCAATTTACGTATAGGTCATCCTTGTTCACAATAAATCCAAAGCACCCAATCCATTTATAAGGGATATACCACCATCGTTCGGCCTCAATCATCTCCGCTAAATTATATTTAAGCGTTCCCCGAAAACCATCGGCGCTGAATCTACGCCTAATTGCCTCTTCAGCATCTCGGATTGTGTTGGATTTAGCTGACATCGTGCGCAGGAAGTCTAACAGCTGAGTATACCCAAGTTCTGAGGCATATTACGGTTCATGAGGAGGAGACTAGGTCGTTGGAAAATGGCTGTCGAGCGGGGACTGGGCGTGGCGGGCTCCTGTTATTCCCTATGATTCCCGTCTGCCGCGTGGCGCGCTGCTTTTATTTCCAATCGTTGCCGTCGGCTGCGTGGCAGGCTCTTTTTATTCCCAATGATTCAGGCCTGCCGCGTGGCAGGCTCCTTTTATTGCCAATAATTCCCGTCTGCTGCGCGGCGGACTCTTTTTATTGCCAATAATTCTGGTCTGCCACGTGGCGGGCTCTTTTTATTCCCGATTTTTCCGGGCTGCCGCGTGGCAGGCTCTTTTTATTGGCAATAAATTCCTCCTGCCATGTTGCTAGTCATTGGTTTTCAGTGGCTTATAAATCGCATCAGGCCGCGAAGGCTTGGGGGCTCGGTTCTAAAAGATGGAAACTGCGGAAAGTGACTTTTTTTCGACCTGAACGCCATTTTCGAGTGAAGCCATTCCTCATCAGCTACTTACAACGCGGCACCTATTTCAAACCCCTATCATTAAAAGTAAGGGGTTGTGTGCAAAAATGGACGTGTTCAAGAAATTGAATACGAAGGTGACAAACGCGCGTGATGAACAGACTTATTTGAGTTTGAGAAATCAGCGAGCGCCATTCGGGTCGGTTTAATAAAAACGAAAGTAAACTTATGCAAAATATCATAGCGAAAACAAACAATGGCGCCCTGACATCGGTGGCGTTGGCGATTAACGGCGCCATACTCAATCCAACGATCACCCTGCTGCGTTATCCATTGCTGGTGCTGCTGGCGCTTCGCGCGGCGGCTGTCTCGGCACGCGATAATTATGAAGCCGGCAAGGCGTTGGTGCCGGCGATGCGTGAGGCGTTGAACGTGGCGCGCTTGCAGGCACGCGTGTTCATGCTCCTGACCCGCGATATTCTAAAGACCGTTCTCGGCGGAGAATATTCCCTGGTGTGGGATGCGACTGGTCTGGTCGGTTCGCTCGAAATTCCGCAGAGCGTGGATGACCTCATCCTGCTGCTGGAAACAATCGTGGCGTATCTCACCGCGCATCCGAATCTGGAGGCGCCATCGTTGAACGTCACGGCCGCGCACGCCCAGTTGTTGCTGACCGCGTTGTCGGATGCCCGTCGCGCCGTGGATAACCAGGTGATCGCGGTCGGGAACCTGATCCAGGTGCGCGATGAGAAGTTCCTCGCGGTTCGCAAAGGATTGCGGGGCTTGATCGGTGAACTGGACGCTGAGCTGGATCCATTGGATCTGCGTTGGAAGGCGTTTGGTTTCAACATGCCGGGTGCGGAAGAAACACCCGAGGCAGTGACCGGTGTCACGGCAGTTCTGATCGGACCCAACGCAGCGGCAGCGAAATGGAAGGCTCCGACTCGTGCGCAGTATTACCGCGTGTGGCGGAAGGTGGTCGGCGTGGATGTGGAGCCGGTGGCGGTTGGTTCACCGGCGGATCTCGATTTTACACTCGAGAATCTGCCGACGGCTTCGACGGTGGAGATTTACATCTCAGCCGTGAACAACGGTGGCGAAAGCCAGTTGTCGGAGAAGATCACGATCGTGACGCATTAAGCGAAAACAGAATGGGCGGCGCGGCAGCGCCGACCCTACCAATAATTGGTAGGGCTGAGCTGCCGCTCAGCCGTGACTAAGCGAGAGACATCCGAAATTCAATGGTGTAGACCGCGTACGCGGAGAATGGCCTCCGAATGATCATACGCAGGGCTTAGTATGGGACGACGTGGAAGTCATCCTTACCAATATCACGAAGGCCGCTCGGCCGATAACCAATTGCCAATAGGGTTACCGTGCGCCCATCCTGGCTAATTGCTCGTAGAGGCTTTCGTTGAAGAGGAGATAGGATTCCGGCAGATAAAAGGAAAAGCCGGAGGTCTCTCTTGTCTTTAGATCCGCACCATACTCTTCCAGCGACACAACTCTTTTTTCCCCTTCACTGGTGAAGGTTGAGATCGTGGGATGGACGCGCTCAATCGGCCAACCCGCTTCTTTCACATAGAAATCGACGCATTTGCTCGGTTGATAGACGGCGTAAGAATTCCAATAGGCTTGTGGCATCGTATCCCAACCGGCATCAATCCACGGCTGCATGTCCAGCGCGACGCGGCCCATGCTCGAGAGCGCGCGCGGCAGCTTTTCAATGCCGGCGGCGAGGGCTGCCTTTTGGAAGGCGTCGACATACACGCGGTTCAACATCGGAGTGGGATCCGTTGGATTGTATCCCTGGTAACCGTCTTCGCAGTCGGCGATGTAAAAGTCGCCGTGATATTGCGCCGTTAATTTTACCCCGAGCACGGCGTCGGTTTGCACCTGCAGAGTTGATTCGGCGATGGCGGCATTGCTGTTATGTTGACTCATGCCGCGTGGGCAACCCCAGAAACCAACTTTGAAACCGGCATCCCGCCAGGTCTTCATCCAACCGGCGTTGATGGACGCCACGTTGTCATCGCGGATCGCGCCGGTGTTATCGATCTGCAGGCTGACCCAGGCGACGCGTGCCTTCTTGAGCAGCGACGCGTAACGGTCGGCCGGGAAGGCGGTCGCAGTACTCACGAAGACACCGGTCTGATCAAAAAGCACGTTGGCCGGATTGCGCGGGCCTTGTTTCTTTTTAGCAACCACCACCGGCTTGGCCCCGGGCTGTTGGCTCAGAAATTCCGGCGATTTCAAAAAAGCGTCGACTGCTTTCTCGCGGGCCTTGGGGTCCTTGGCGCCTCTGTGCAAGGAAGCAATCCAATTCTGGAAACCGTCCGTGTCCGGCTCGCGGTGTAAAATGCCGCGGAAGAGATCATTCAGAAACTCGGCATCGGACCGGTGCTTTTTCTTGTAATCCGCCGAAGTGAAGAAGGCCTTGATCTGCGCCGGGCTCGCTTTGGCGAGAGCGGTGGGGTTGGTAACCGACGTTATGTTTTTGACTTCAGGCTGAGCGACCTGACCTGACATTCGCAAAGTGATAAGAGCACTGAACAGGAGCGCGCAAGGGAGTTTGATCATGCAATGACAGATCGTGCGTGCGACGATTTTGCGGGTCAAGCAGCCAGCGTGGCCGAGCAAAGTTACCCGTATCAACTGTGGTTATTGCGGTAGTAATTCTCGAAGACATTTCCGGATCGAACGTGGTGATGTTAATTCGGGCGTTTCCCCTCACCTTTAATCCTCTCCCCTAAGGGGCGAGGAAACCGACGATCGTTGGCAGGGTCGAAGCCTCGTAGTCAACCGAGGCTTCTGGTCTCCTCGCCCCTTTGGGGAGAGGATTAAGGTGAGGGGAAACGGACCGCC
>JAQGOU010000266.1 GCA_028293445.1 Verrucomicrobiales bacterium
CACCTTCGCAAATTCTCTCTCAATCCATCCCGCAATCGATGCTTTTTGCATCGCTCTAATTGTACATATCTCACCAAATGTACAAGTACCAACTCGTACCGTTCGTACTTATGGGTAATGCTTAGCCCCAAAGGAGAGGGGGTGGCCTTCGATCGTTACTCTTGTGTCTATCGCCTTCGATCTGGATCCTCGTTTCTGGTTCTTTATTCCACTGAAAACGTTGAGGAACCGGCTTTGCACTTTCAAACCGCTCGGTTCCCGGACGTTGCTGCCCCCGAAACGGGTGGCTGTCCGAACCCCCCCCGCGATCGGTCGCTGCGATCCGGAAATTAACACTGCCGTCTTCGCCTGTTGGAACCGCGCCGCGTGAGGGCACGCGGGCCTACACCATGCTTTTGTAGGCCGACTGCCCTCAGTCGGCGGGGTGGCAGAGTCAAGGTGCGCCGCTGCGGACAAAAAAGAAGCCGCGACGTTAATCGCGGCTTCTTGCTTTTCAATGCTGGTTATATCAGGGCGACTTCAGGCGATAGAATGTTGCCACGTTCGTCATCCCTGTCGTATACGGCCCATTGGAAACACCCACATTGTCCCATGTCCCACTGGATAGATTCGTCTTCGATTGCAGGTCAAAGGTTCCTGTCCAGTTGAGCGTGATGCTGTTTCCAGTATGGCTATGGGTCAGGATCGGGGGCGCGGCCACGATCGCTGTCACGTTGAAGCTGTTGGTGCTGCTCAACCCGCCGCTGTCGGTCAGCCGGACCGAGAAACTGCTGACACCAAGTGCGGCAGGCGTCCAGCAAAGAAGTCCAGTGGCTGCGTCGATGGTTGCGTTCGTAGGCCCGGAGACCAGGCTGAAGGTGATCGCATTGGTTTCCAGGACCAAAAAGTTATCCAGAAAGATATTAAATTCCCCGTAGGTATTGCCGCCCGGCGAGACCAGCGCCAAGTGTTCCAGCACGCCAAAGCCAGTCGTCGAATTCAACACGCCATTAGCGCCTGTACCGCCGAAAGGGGTGACCGGCTCGGTCAGCAAATCAAATTGCACCTGCGTCCAAACTCCATTCGTGATCGTCCGCGTTGGTGCCGGACCATTTCCGACGGCGCCGGTTGAGCCGACCCATTCAATGGGACCACTGCCGCCGCCGTAGGTTCCGATCGGCCCGGCCGGGCTCGTTTCGCGGACTCCTAACGCCAGTTGGAGATCACGATCGGTATACATATCGAAACGAAGTGACCGGCTGAAACTAATCGTTGGATTGATCATGTTGGTCACCAGGTTTGTCGCTGTGGTCATGCGCGCCCATTCGGAGGCGCCGCCATCGGCAAAACTCCATTTGGCCTGCAACACCTTGGAGGAGGCGTGATTGGCCGGGAACACATTCGTGACGTAACTAAAATGCGCGACATTGGTATCGGTCAAAAACCCGGTCGTGCCGGACGCCGTCGGATCCGCCAGCATCACATTCGCGCCAGGATTGAATGCTTCGAAGGTTTGGAACGGGGTCGAAGTGATCGAGTAATCATCGGTCGCTGGAACGTTGTAGCTGAACACACTGCCCACCGTCGCGGTTTGATTGCTGCCGGTGCCAACAGGAGGCGCATTCAAGGTGAGGGAAACATTGGTGCTCGTCACCGACGGATTAATGCCGTCCGAGACAACCACGTTGTAATTCGTTCCGGCGTTCGCGGCCGAGATGCCGGTCAGCGTTAGGTTAGCCGTGGCTGATCCCGAAATAATGCCCCCTTCCACCAGCGCGGTCGTCCCTTTTCTCCAACTGTAGGAAATCGGGTTGGCGCTGGAGGCGACCACATCGAAATGAGCCGTCGCTCCGGGGTTCAGGATGGGAGAATTTTGCGGCTGCGTGATGATGGCCAAAGGCAGGACGATACTGACCACGGCGACCGAGCTCGTGGATTTGTCCAGATCGTTTGTGATCACCACCGAGTAATTGCCGGAATCACCGATCTGCGGATTGGAAAGCAGCAAGGAAGAATCGGTTTTGCCCGTCAGCAAGCCGCCCTCCTTGTACCATTGATACGCTAAAGTGGCGTTGCCAATGGCTGTGACAGACAACGTGGTATCCGTCCCGACGGCATTGGTTTTCCCTTTGGGCTGGACCTGAATGTAAGGCTGCCCCTGCACCACCCGGACTCCATCAAAGTAGGCATCACCTCCGGTGCTGCCGCTGCCGAAGCCCAGGGTAATCGCGTTCCAGGCCGGAAGATCAACGGCACTGCGGGTAAATGACCTGGACAGCGCTCCGTCCGCAAAAAATCGTACCGTCACCGTGCTATCGATATTCACTCCGCGCTCAATGTCAAAGCGATGCCAACCAGGTGAACGGACCGGTGAGCCGGGCGCATTGAGGTTAAACCAACCAAATCCCGCGCCTAACATCCGGCCCTGGTATTTTGTGGGATCATAAGGATCACCCGCAATGTCGGACGCCACGTACTTGCCCGCTGCCAACAGTTGGAGCAGGCCGCCCACATTATACGCACCACCATCATAAGTGCGCGCCTCGGCATACGCACGGGTGGCAGAGCTATCATAAAAATAGTAAGTCAGCTTGGAACTCCCTGCCGTGATCACCACATTGGTCGCAATACGATCCTGGGAGCTGACCATTTTGGCGCTATACGTCCCGGCCACAGGCAGGATGTTTTGCTCGGTGGAACTGGTCAGCATCGTTGCGGGGCTGGCCCCGACTTGCCAGCCATCGAGGGTCCCCGATTCGAAATCCTCGTTGACCAACACCTGGGCCTGGCCCGTCACACTCGCCCCGATCCACAATAAAGCGGACAGCAGGAGAAGCCTCGATTGCTGCGAACGTGTGTGACGCAAAGAGTGAATGACGTGCCGGATTTGTTTTTTCATAAATGAGCGAGTGCTCGTGAGGTGTTCAGGTCAGGTGCGAGCCTTGATTATTAATAAAACTAAGAGTTTTTTGTCAAAACTATTCGCGGTTTTCTTCAACGAAAACAGGTTCGTCGGGACATTGAGCGGCACGCAGGCTGGTAATTTTATCCCTGTCGCTCAGAACGTTTTTACCGGCGGCGTTTCTCGGCGATTATTCGCGCCTGAACGAAGAAATCTCGGGGTCCAAAAGAATAGTCCACCATTTGAAAATCGGCCTGTGCGAGAGTGCGATCCATATCCTCCTGGGATTTAACCAGCGAAATTTCCGGTGGATGCAGTTGAATTTTGCGCCGAAGCACCCGCTGGAAGAACCAATGAACTTTTTTAAGAAACCAGACGCTAGTCGCCTTTTCGTGAGGCCAAAACAGGACCAGTTTTCCGCCAGGTGCCAGAACACGATGGAATTCCCGTAAAATTTGGATGATTTCCTCGGCAGTGAAGTGCTCCATGACGCCTAGATTGTAGATGCCATCAAATGATCCATCCGCATATGGCAGTCCAAAAATGCTGGCGTGTTGTGTTTTAACCGCGTAGGGAACGTTGCGTTGGTAAAGCTCCAATGCCTCTGGAGAAATATCGACAGCCACGATGCGCATTTCGTGTTGAAGATCCTGATCCACCTGTCCGCTCCCGCACCCCGCATGAAGCAGTCGGGCGCTTGGCGTAAACGCATTGCGAATGGCCCGGTTTAATTCCCGGCGAATAATCAGTTTGCGATAAATCTCCGCAATTATTTCATAAATAAGCCCACTCGCATGGCTTTTGCTTTTCCAATAACTGGCCCATCCCTGCGGATCAATCAATTTGGAATCGGCACCCTTGAAGGAACGTTCGACGGAGAACTTCGCCGGACGCGTCACGCTCCCCCAAAAAAGGGAGAGGATCCGCAGGACGCTTTGAAGAATGTGCTTCTTCGTCATCTTTGAATGACCGTAAGTCCGTGTCGGCAACACGATTGAAACCTCTTTGATGCGAAAGCCATTTCGAGTCAGCAGAAAGAGGCTCTCGAAGAAGAACGAATAGGCCTTCGATTCCACCCTCTCAAAAAGAGATCGCGGGATGCGCGAAAGGTCATAAATGCGGAAGGCACCGGTGGCGTCTTGTTTGATTTTTAACAAATGGCGCGTGAGAAAATGGCCGAAGTGGGTTAGAAAGCGACGGTAGGCGGTCCACCCTGGCAGGCTGTCTTTTTCCAGAAAACGGGAACCAAGGACGACATCGAAGTCCGGCGCATGCGCCAGCAATTTTGAAATATCCTCCGGTGAATGAGTGAAATCACAATCCAGTGTGATCAGCCGTTCGTAATCGTGGTCGTATGCCCACGCGATCCCATCCAAATGTGCGCTGCCTACGCCCAGTTTGCCGGAGCGATGAATGACAAACAGGCCTTGGGTCTTCTTTGCTATTTCATCAAGTATCTGCCCGGTTCCGTCCGGAGAATTGTCATCAATGAAAAGAATGTCTGCACTGAGTTTCAGTGAGCAGATTTGCTCACAAAGTTGCTCCACGTTTTCGCGCTCATTGTAGGTCGGGATGAAAACGAGCGTTTTAAATGGTTTCATCGCTATTTTGGAGCAGGCAATGGATCATTTCCTCAAACGTGACGGTTGGTTTCCAACCGGTCATGGTTCTTAATTTCGTGGCATCTCCCCGCAAAGGATTTCGTCGGCGCATCACCAATGACGAGTTTTCTTCGATGTGTTTTTTCCAATCCAGTCCCAAAAAGCCAAAAGCGATTTCAACAAATTCCAATACGGAATGCGTTTCCCCCGTGGCAATGACAAAATCTTCCCGCATCTGCTGTTTCAAGATCGCCCGCATTGCGGCAACGTAGTCGGCGGCATAACCCCAGTCGATTCGTGCCGCCAGATCACCGAGGATCAGTTTGGATTGAGTGCCTCGTTTGATGTTAATCGCGCCGCGGATAATCTTCTGCGAGACAAACTTTGCTGCGCGAAAGGGCGATTCGTGGTTGTACAGAATTCCGGCTGCTGCAAAAACATTATCGTTGTGATGATAAAGTCGGCACGCGTGAATGCCCGCCACTTTGGTCAATCCGTAAATACATTTGGGCTGGAACGGCGTTTTTTCATCCTGCGGTTCCCGGTCGACATCACCGAAGATGTGCGACGAGGCCGCATAGAAAAGTCGTGATGCGGGAGAGTTTTTTTTGATCGCCTCGAGAAAGTGCAGCAGGCCTCGCACATGCACATCGAAGCTTCTTTGCCACAGAGTTGATGCGTCCGTCGGTAGTTCTTCCGAAGAATGATGAAACGCGGCCAAATAATAAATTTCTGAGGGTTGCAGTTTCGCGACGACACTTGAAACCTGTCCTGCATCCAAAATGTTTATCCGGGAAAGTTCCGCGAGATTTTCCGTGCGAATCGATTCTCTCCCGATGCCCAGGATGGCGTAGCCCTCTCTTCTTAATTGTTCGAAGAGGATGCGTCCGTCCTGGCCATCTGCCCCAACAATAATTGCCGTTTTCATTCGCCGATAATCTCAACTTGCGGCAGCGGAAAAATCATTTTGCCACCGCGTTTCAGGAATGCTGCTTCGCGTTGCAGAAGATTGCTGCGGAAATGCCATGGGAACACAAGAAAGTAGTCCGGGCATTGTTGATGCGCTTCTCGTTCAGAAATAATCGGAATCAGCGTTCCAGGGGTAAACGCGCCAAACTTATCCGCATTCACTTCCGCGATCGCGGGGAGCCATTCCGTTGTGATCCGGCAGAATTGCAAAATCACGTTGCCTTTGGTTGAAGCACCATAACCCAGCACCCGTTTGTTTCTGGAAACCAGATTTTCCAACGTCGAGTACAACTTTTCTTTGTGGTTAAGAACCGCCTCTTCAAATTTTTTATAAACGGCAAGATCGTTGAATCCCCCCAGTTCTTCCGTTTCGTAAAATGTTTTCACCGCTTGAACGTTTTCGCGAAAGGAGCTTTCCTGGCGTGCTACCGTGACGGCAAAGCTTCCGCCATTAATGTCATTGGTCGAAACGTCGACTATCTTTAAACCGGCTCGATCGGTCATCCACTTAATTTGTTGGAACGCATAATATTCCCGATGCTCGTGGCAAATGGTGTCGTAGGCGGTTCGTTCCAGCATGAGGGGGAGATAGCTTTGCTCAAAAAACCAGAGGCCATCGGGCGCCAGGATGTTTCGCACCTCCTGCATGAACGCGAGCGGTGACTCGAGGTCGTAGAACATGGCGATCGACGTCACGATTTTTGCTTTGCGATCCCCAAAATGTTTTTGAAATGTCTCGGCGGAAAAAAAATCAGAAATGCGGTGAATGTCCGAACGATAAAAAGCTTTAAACTTTTCTGACGTGGGATCAAACCCAACGATCATTAAATCTTCCGGCGGGTAGAATGATAACAATGTTCCATCGTTGCTCCCAATATCGAGGACAAGATCATTCTTTTCCAATTGGACAATTCTGCGAAGCCCGGCGACGACACTCTCGAGATGTTGCACCATGGATCGGTTGAGGGAAGAACGATAACCATAGTTTTGCCCGTACATTTCCTCGAGGTTGTAGGATTGTCGCAGTTGCACCAAGCCGCAGTGCTCCTTTCGATCCGTGCGGCATTTTACCAATTCAAGCCGTCCATGTGTGATTCCCTCCTCACGCGTTTTCGGAAAAACACCGGAGAGATGCATATCGCCGAGATCCAGGACGGGATCCAACTGGTCGTTTCTGCAAATCCGGCAGTTTGTCACTAAAGGAATCATCGATGACGAAAAGTTAGCAGGCCCTTGCAAAACCCTGAACTATAATCTCTCTGCCCGTTGTGCTGCCGGGCGCTTAGGCTATTCAAGGACTGGTTTTCTTGTCAGGGCAGCCGTTATTGGCTATCATACGCCTGATGTTTTTAATAATGCCGTCTAGATACAGCGGCGCAGTGGCTCGGCAGCGCCTTCCTGCTCAGGCGTTTTTTGGCACAGCGTGCATCCCTGCGAAATGAATCTACGCAAGCTGCTTTTAAACCCTTGGTTTCTTGCCGGAGTCCTTGCTCTGGTTACCATTGCCCTCTACTGGCCAGTGCATGCGTTCGCCTTTACCAATTGGGACGATGACCATTTCATCATTAACAACCCCCATGTGACAGGCGGTTTAACGCAGGAAAATATCCGTTGGGCCTTTAGCTCGGAACCCCAATTTTATTGGCGTCCGTTGACGTGGCTCTCTCTGATGACGGATGCCCATTTTTTTGGAACGGATGCTGGCGGCTTCCATGTGACTAATCTTGCCCTGCACCTCTTCAGTACGTTGCTTCTGTTCGCCGCCCTCAACAAAATGACCGCCCTGCCGTGGCGCAGTGCGATCGTTGCTGGTCTGTTTGCCTGGCACCCGTTGCATGTCGAAGCGGTGGCCTGGATCTCGGATCGCGTCGATGTCCTAAGCGGATTCTTTTGGATGCTCGCGCTCTTTTTCTACGCACACTATGCGATCGGCCTGCGTGCTGGAAAACGTAAGTGGCCAGCTTACATCCTGACCATTGTTGCTTTCACTCTCGGCCTGATGTGCAAGCCGACCATCGTCACGTTTCCTTGTGTCTTGCTGCTTCTGGATTACTGGCCTTTGCGGCGCTTTGACCTAAAACCGTGGGATTGGAAGACCCTGGCAAAATGCGTCGGTGAAAAAATTCCCTTCTTCCTTCTTGCACTCGTGGCCGGCCTGATGGCCTATCGTATGCAAAAAGCGGACGGGTTGGTTATGCCTGTTCCATTAAGTTGGAGAATCGGGAACTCGATCGTTTCTTACGTGCTTTATCTTTGGAAAACGATTTGGCCGTCGGCGCTCTCCCCCTATTATCCGCATGCAGGCCAGTGGCCAACATTGTCGGTGGCCATTTGCCTCTTGATATTGATCACCATCACGATTGCAGCGGTGTGGGTTTGTCGGCGGCGGCCCTTCGTGCTCATCGGTTGGTTGTTTTTCGTGGGCTCAATCCTCCCGGTGATCGGGTTGATCCAGGTGGGGAATTCCTCGACCGCCGACCGGTATTCGTATCTCCCCCATATTGGACTATTCATTGCTTTGGTTTGGATCATGGCCGAAGTTTTGAGCTCCAAAGCATCTATTATCATTGGCTGTCTGGTTCTCCCCGCTCTTATCATCGCGACCCGATTGCAAGTGAGTCATTGGCGAAACAGTCTAAGCCTGTTCACCCATGCTCTCACCGCAGTGCCGGACAACGGATATTTGCGGAACAACCTCGGACACGCTCTGCTGGAGATGAGCAGATATCGTGAGGCGGAACCACACCT
The DNA here is from genome assembly GCA_028293445.1 of Verrucomicrobiales bacterium. Lineage (GTDB taxonomy): Bacteria > Verrucomicrobiota > Verrucomicrobiia > Limisphaerales > JACDHS01 > CBHWET01. The sequence goes on from JAQGOU010000266.1 coordinate 8,200, forward strand.
GCTCGAGGCGGTGCGGTTTATGCCAAATCATGCCCTTTCCCGGAACAACCTGGCTTTCGCCCAGGCCAAATTGAAAAAGCTGGCGGAAGCGGAGGAAAGTTTTGCCCTCGCGGCCACACTGGATTCTGCTAATTTTTCTATTCAATACGAGTGGGGGAACGCGTTGTTCAACGGGGACAAGGGGAGTCAGGCGCGTGAGCATTATTTGGCTGCTGTAAAGCTGAACCCGCTCTCGGCCGAATCGCATTATCAGTTGGGGACGATTTTCTCCCGGGAACACGACGACAAGAACGCTGCGTTGTATTTCAGGAAGGCGGTCCACTTGAACTCCAAATGGATCGAAGCTTTAAACAATTTGTCCTGGCTTCTCTCTACCTCCAGGGACGACTCTGTGCGCAATGGCGTTGAAGCTCTCGAACTGGCGCGGACCCTGGCTACATTAACTCCAGCAACCGATCTGGACACCCTCGATACCCTCGCAGCGGCGCAGGCCGAGGTCGGGCAATTCGACGAAGCGGTTCGGAACGAACAGCGTGCCGTGGAATTGGCTGAAAGCACCGCGGCCCCAAGAGGATTTACGACGCGGCTGCAGCTTTATCAAAGCAAACAACCCTACCACCAGCACTGACCAAGCATGCCGGACCAGTTTAGAAAACAACGAAGGTAAGCGGGTCAAAGCCGCACCGGAAATGTGGATGAAGATCACCTCGAATCCCTTCTCCCCTCCAAGTCAACAAGTCCGGTCTGTCAAAAAGACTTTGCACAGGCGCAGCTTCGTTCTACCATTAGACAATTGCAACTATGAGTAAAACTGGCGCTAGAAGTGCCTCATCACGTCGCACGGCCAACGCTGCCAGTTCATCCACCAACGGCGGGAACGTTTGGGGCGGAGCTGCTCTGCTTCTTTTGTTCACGCTCCTTTGTTACGGGCCGGTGTTGAGCGCGGGATACGTCTGGGACGACGACGCCATGCTCACGCAAAACCCATTCGTCCGTTATCCACTGGGGATTTACCCGATTTGGGTTAGCACAGCGTTGCCCGATTATTACCCGCTGACCTCCTCGTCGTTCTGGTTGGAATGGCGGTTCTGGGAAGATCGTCCACTCGGTTACCATCTCGTGAACGTTCTCCTGCATGGGGCCAGCGCCTGCCTGCTGTGGCGAGTGCTGAAAGCTCTACGTTTGCCCGGTGCCTGGTTGGCTGCTCTCGTCTTTGCGGTGCATCCGATGAATGTCCAATCTGTGGCCTGGATCGCGGAAAGAAAAAATACGTTATGCATGTTTTTCTTCCTGCTCAGTGTTCTTTGGTATCTGCGGTCGCAAACGAAAGAAGTTACAGCGAACGTCGATGATTCAAGCGCCGGTTCCCGACCGCGATCTTCCCGGTCATACTACTGGCTGTCGCTGGCAGCATTTTTGTGTGCCCTCTTGAGTAAAACTGCTGTCGTCATGTTGCCGGTCGTGTTGCTGCTCGTGGCCTGGTGGCGCAACGATGATCAGGCGAGCGCCCCGACCAGTCGCTCCAAACTTTTTCTCCGGCTCGCTCCCTTTTTTGGCCTATCGCTGGCGCTCGGTCTCGTGACGCTCTGGTTTCAAAGTCATCGCGCGATTGGCAGCGAGATTATTCGCAGCGACGATCTTCCGACCCGTCTGGCGGCGGTCGGTTATGCATTTTGGTTTTACGTCGGCAAAACGCTCGCGCCGTTGCAGGTTTGCTTTGTCTATCCTGAGTGGAAAATCCAGGCCAACGCCGTGCTCGCCTGGTTGCCGTTGACCGCTATTGTTCTCGCCTTTGGTGCGTGCTGGGTCATGCGGCGGAAATGGGGGCGATCCCCGTTTTTTACGCTGAGTTATTTTCTTCTGATGCTGCTGCCGATTCTCGGGCTGGTGAACGTTTATTTCCAACGCTACTCACCCGTGGCGGATCATTGGGCTTATTTTGCTGGTCTCGGATTGATCGTGTTTGTTGTCAGCGGCGGAGCTTATGTGTTTGGCCGCATTAAGAATGGCAATCGCTGGTTGCTGCCGGTTATTGCAGTGGCGTGCGTTGGTTGGTTCAGTGCCGCTTCCTGGAAGCAAGCGCATGCGTATCACGATGCGGACACTCTGTGGCAGGATACGCTGAAGAAAAACCCAACCTGTTGGCTCGCGCATAACGGCTTGGGCAACTCCCTTGCCGCCACAGGTCAAACGCAAGAGGCGCTCGAGCATTTCGACAAAGGGTTGGCCGCCAAGCCTGATTCTGTTGAGTTGATCAATAATCTGGCTTCGGTTCTGTTAGACCAGGGTCGGGCACAGGAAGCAGTAACATACCTCCAGAAGGCGATTAAGATCGCTCCTCGTGCCGCGATGGCGTTTTATAATTTGGGAAATGCCAATGATCAGTTGCATCATACGCAAGAGGCAGAGTCCAATTATCGTAAGGCCATCGAAATTGATCCCGGCCATGCTCAGGCTCACAGCAATCTTGGATGTCTTTTATACGCCGCCGGAAAGAAGAAGGAAGCGGTCGAGGAATTCACCCACGCCATCACCATCAGGCCTGATTACGCTGAAGCGTTGAACAATCTGGCGGTGATTTTCCTGGAGCTTGGCCGCAGATCCGAGGCTACATCTCTTCTGCAGGATGCCATTCGCGCAAACCCCAACTACGCGGATGCTCATTTCACTTTAGGCAATGCTTTGTTATCCCAGGGTTGGTATGCAGAGGCGGTGGAAGCCTTCAGGCGGGCATTGGACCTCGGCTACAAGGATCCGCAAATTCATGCTCGATTAGGAGCGGCGCTCTGGCGTGCGGGGGATGCCGACGAAGGCTTAAGAGAATTGGCAGAGGCGATGCGGGTGCAGCCGGACCTTGCGGAAGCTCACTATCAAACTGGCCTCATCCTTTCTGAGAGGAAACAGTCAGCCAATGCAATTTCTTTCCTGCGACAAGCCATCAAGTTTAATCCCGATTGGCCCGAGGCCCTTGCCGGTTTGGCTCTGGTTTTGGCGACCACTTCGGATGAACAGATCCGGAACGCTCCCGAAGCACTTACCCTGGCAACTCGCGCCGTCGCTTTGACCCATAGCACGAATGCCGTCGCGCTGGACGCATTAGCTGCTGCGTACGCCGCAAGTGGAAAATTCGAGGAAGCCACTCGTAACGCGACCGAAGCGCTCAAACTGGCGAAAGCGGCAGGGGCTAAAACTGACGCCGATAAAATCGAACTGCGCAAAAAGTCTTATGAAGCCGGAAAACCCTATCATGAATGATGCTGCCCAAGTGGTGAGCCAATCGCCACAGGGGCGGGCTCGATGGGGTTGGCGGCCGTATGCCCTCGCCTTGCTGCTTATCGTGCTCACGATCGTACTGTTTTGGCCCGCAACAAAACACCCGTTCATGATGATTGACGATTCCGAGTACGTCACAAGCCATCCTTTGGTCACGCAGGGGTTGACGCGCACCGGGCTTGCATACGCTTTCGTCGCTCGGCACTCAGGGAATTGGCATCCTCTTACGACGATTTCTCACATGGTTGACTGCCAGTTGTTCGGCTTGAATCCGGTAAAGCACCACTTGGAAAATATTCTGATTCATGCGCTCAACGCGGCTTTGCTTTTTTTGCTGGTGCGCACTTTGACCGGGAGTCTCTGGCGCAGTTTTTTTGTCGCGGCCTTCTTCGCTCTTCACCCTCTTCGTGTCGAGTCCGTCGCATGGGTTTCCGAACGTAAAGATGTTCTCTGTGCATTCTTTTATCTTCTGACTCTTTGGGCCTACGCCCGGTATGCGCAAGAGCGTTCCCGTCTCGCGAATCCGGATTCACCGGTCGGACCAGGGGAATCCTCATCTAAGTCTCGATTTCCTTTTTACGGGTTCTCCTTGGTTTTCTTTGCTCTTGCCCTTCTGAGTAAACCAATGGCTGTGACGCTGCCTTTCGTGCTCTTTCTCCTGGACTATTGGCCGTTGCAACGGTTTCCAAATTCGGGCTTAAAACCTTCCCGCTCGAGCCGAGCATCCCTCTATTGGGCTCTGCTGCGGGAAAAAATTCCATTCATTATTCTTACGCTGATTGATTCCTACATCACCACTCAGGTGCAGTCCCGCGCCATGACCGAATTGCAGACGTTGCCGATCTCGATGCGGCTGGCCAATATGTTTCTTTCCTACAGCCAATACATCTCAAAAACCTTTTTACCGGATTGCCTGGCCGTAGTTTATCCTTACCGTTTCGTGACTCTAGCCAACGTGGACGTGATCATCGCGATCGTGTTGCTGGGTGCCTTATCGGTTCTTGCCTGGTGTTCACGTAAACGGATGCCGTGGTTGTTCGTTGGCTGGCTTTGGTTCCTCGGAATGTTGATTCCAGTGATCGGGTTGGTTCAAGTCGGGATTCAATCCTGGGCTGATCGTTACACCTATCTGCCTTGTATTGGCATCGTGTTCGTAACCGTATGGGCGCTGGCCAGCCTCACCGGAAATACTTCGCCGATCTCCAATTCCATAACATCGGAAGCAGCGGCAAATGCCGTCCGCTCTCCCTGGCGCGGGCGCATTCTGGCATTTGCGGGAATCCTGGCGTTGGCCGGTCTGTCAATGAAAACGCGCGCGCAACTGACCCATTGGCGAAGCAATGAGGAGCTTATGGATCACACACTGCGAACGGCCGGTGATAGTGAACTCGTGCGTCACTGTATTGGCTTTCTGGCTTTGGGCCATGGCCGATTGGAAGAAGCTGCTCGTCAGTTCCGATCGGGTCTGTCTCTTGACAGTGATGCCGTTGCTTCCATGCTTGGCCTGGCAGCGGTTTACGAGGCGCAAGACAAAGGTGACCGGGCAGAGCGCCTATATCGTAAAGCACTGGAAATCGAACCGAGTCCGTCTGTTCATTTTCAATTGGCCGATTTCCTGAACGGAAAGAACCGATTGGACGAGGCTCGAATTCACTATTTGCAGGGACTGGGCGCTGCGCCTTACCATGTGCCCGCCAGGATCGCCATGGGCAATGTTTATGCAAAACAGGGAAATTTGGAAGCCGCGCGAGGACAGTTCGAAGCGGCGTTAAGACTAAACCCTAACCTTCCTGGTGCGCATGTTGGGTTGGCTGGTACCTTCTCTGCCGGGGGGCAGGATGATAAAGCGGTTTTTCATTTGCGAGAGGCGATGATACTGGCGCCCTATTGGGTGGAACCAGTGAACAATCTCGCCTGGCGACTGGCAACGAATCCCAAACCGGCTCTGCGCAATTCCGCCGAAGCTCTTCGTTTGGCTCGCCGTGCCGTCGAACTCACCAGGACTAATGATTTTGAAATGCTCGACACGCTAGCGGCGGCTCAAGCGCAGAACGGCGCGTTTCCCGAAGCGGTTGCAACGGCTCGTCAAGCCCTTGATCTGGCGATTAAGGCCGGAAAGACGAATGAACTTTCGGGTCTCTCCAATCACCTGGTTCTCTATGAAAAGGGACTACCTTGTTGCGGCCCATAAGGTTGCCAATTAGCAGCGCTTCAGGGGTTCCCTTATCAGGGTATCAAGGATCACTTTTTTGCAAAACCCCATTGACATCTTCAGGGATTCTTGGTGAGATAATCGGCGAATGCCCCAAATTGAGATCAGGCTGAGCTGTCGTAACTGCGTCCGCAGTTCCTCAAATTCCGTTCTCACTTTGGTTCATTCATCCAACTCCCCGCTGCTTAAAAGTAATAGAATCGCGTTATAAACCTATGAAAAGACTCACGAGTAAAATGATGTCCCTGCTGTGCCTGACACTGCTGGGGGTTAGCTCTGCGAACGCCGCAGACAGGTATTGGACGACCGGCGCATGCGTTGTTGGTGGTGCGGGTTCCTGGGATAATACTTCTGCGGCTTTCAGCCCGAATTCGACGGGCGGGGCTTGCGTGGCTTGGGTGAACACCGCGAGTGATGCTGTCATTTTCAGCGGTGCTAACACTCTTTCCTACACCGTTCAGATGACCAGTAATAAAACCGTTAATAAGATGACGCGTAACGGCACCGCAGCGGTGAACCTGTTAGGTTCCTTCACGGTTACTTTTGCAGGAACTACTCCAACCGTCGACACTCCGGCTCTTGCTTCTCTGACGATGTCTGTTAACTGCACGGGAACTATTACTAAAACTGGTTCCGGGCGCATTACGCTTAACAACAACGCTTCGACCCCTAAATGGATCCTTCAGGGCGGAATGATCCTCGCTGCTCGTTGGGATTTCTTTGGTGTTGCTACGGGATCCGACTATATCACCTTTGATGGTGGTGGCATCGGTATTGGGTTTGCATCGACCCATACGGCTGGATATGTCATTTCCTCGAACCGGGGAATTATCATTAAAGGTGGCGGAGCATTTGTCGGTATGTCGGCAGCAAACAATATCATCGCCTTTGCGGGTCCGGTCACGGACGGTTCCGGTGGAACCGGCACGGTTGGTCTCGTGGTGACCACAACGGGTCCAACGGTAACCTCATATCAAGCGGGTGGTACTCTAATTCTTTCGAATACAACCGCCACCGCAAATAGTTATGTAGGCCCGACGGTCGCTAAAGAATTGAATTGCGTCATCCAGCTTGCTGCTGCCAACCAGATTCCCAATGCTTCCGTGGTTCAAACCGCTGGTGGACAATTTGATTTTAACGGGTTTGCCGATGTTGTTGGTGGATTATCTGGAGCATCTGGTACGATTACTTTGGGTTCCGCGGCGGTCACAGTTTCGAATACAACCGATCAATCATACAGTGGCGTCATTTCAGGATCCGGTAACATCACGCAAAAAGGTGCCGCGATCCAGACGCTTGCAGGTGCCAACACTTACTCGGGTGGTACAGCGATTACTGCCGGTAAATTGAAAGTCGCCAACGCGACTGGCAGTGCGACTGGTACGGGCACGGTCACGGTCAACGCCAATGGCACTCTTATGGGTGTTGGTATTGTTGGTGGTGCGGTTGTTGTAAACAGTCAGGGATCGATTGCGGCGAATACTAACGGCTCGATCGGTATCCTGACCAACAGCGGCAGCCTGACCTTGGCGGGTGGTGGTACTAACCAGTTTGATATTAGTGATTCTACCGGAACCGCTGGTTCAGATACCGGTTGGGATTTAATCAAAGTCGGCACCGGGGTCAATATCACGGCCACCTCTGGTTCCAAGTTCAACGTGGGTCTCTCCAGCAAAACTGGCACGATCACCAACTTTAGCAAACTTAACGTTCAGACTTGGAAGATGATCGACGCCGTCAACGGTCTCACCAACTTCGTCGCGAACAAATTCCGCGTTACAACCAACAACATTGCTAATACCGACATCGGAACGGGTGTCTTTGCTGTGGAAGTTTTGGACACCACGAATTTGGCTGTCGTCTATCGCAACCTCCCATTTATCACTGCTAATCCTAGCAGCGCGAACAAGGTTGTGGGTGACACCGCTACCTTCACCGTGACTGCTGTGGATGATCT
>JAQGOU010000267.1 GCA_028293445.1 Verrucomicrobiales bacterium
GCGCTGCACCAGGCGCAAAAGTTTACCGGATTGAAAACTCGCTCTACAAGATGGGGCGCGGCCTGGACTTTATTTTTGAATGGGGAATGGGGACGTGCGGAAGCATTTCTGGATGAAGCCGTGAAGCAACGTCCGGATCATCCGACGTTACTTGCTCTTCTGAGCGAAGCGCAGTCGCAGCGTGGCAAATCGCAAAGTGCGCTTCAAAGTGCTCGCCGTGCCTGTGCTCCCGGACTGCAAAGCAAGGAATCCACTAAATTGTTGATCAATTTACTTCTTGATGGTGGACATTGGCGTGAAGCAAAGGAATGGCTGCTCCCGTTGGAACCACAAGCATGTGACGATACAGAACTCCTGTTGCCTCTGGTGCAGCTGAATTTGATGCAGCACAACCAGGAGAATGCAGACAAATGGACCGCCGCGCTGAACGCGAAATCGTCACAGCCTGAAACTCAGGTTCAACTGGGGCATGCCTATGAAGCGGCCCGACAGAACGAGAAGGCCGCTGGCTTCTACGAACGAGCTTTAGCAACGGCTTACTTTCCCGAAGCGTGCCTGGGCCTGGGTCGGATCCAAGTCGAGGCCCGAAACAAAGCGGCGGCTCGGCAACATTTTCTTGCCGCATTGAATGTTGACCGACCACTCGGCGACAAGGCTGTTGGACCAGTCGTGCTCTTCCATCAATCTTTACGTGAGTTGCTCATGCTTAATGAACCAATGTTGAACTGCCGTGCATGGGTAGCTTCTTTTGGGGACAGGGCATCGATCAAGGTTCTTGCGAATCAATCTCTCATGATCTACGCGTTGTCCGAACAAGAAGCGGAGGAACATCTGCGGGTGCTTATTAGCGCGATGCAACCTGGAGTGCCGCCGCCTTTGCCCGGGACGATCCGATGGCGAGAAGCACATCACGATCAGCAACCGGCGAGAGCTGTTCGTTCCGGAATTCAATTTGTTTTCGTGTAAGGATTGCCAGGGGTGGTGATTAAGCAGTCAGAGTCCAAAGAAAAATCCGCAGGACGCACGCAAACCTCTTCACAGCCTCGCGCCAGGGGCGGTTGTGTGTATGGAGGAGAAATCTTTCACGGTGGATTTCGGTCGTGGCATGATTCGGGTTGCTTGAGGAACGAAAATTTCGGCTGGGCGCGCACAGACAAAAATGCTGTGACGGAGAAGTGGTGTTTTAGCAAAAGGCATAACTTTCGGTCGCCAGAAAGAGCGGATGTTTGGAAGGGCCGTTCGTCGGCGTCAGTGGCTTTTCCTGTTTCTCCATTCTCCCCATTTTGCCGCCAAAGAAAGTCACCAAAGCCCCGAATAGGACCGATTTCATGCAAAGAAAAGTTAACAAAGTGTCGTCATGCGACGATTTCATGCAAAAGAAAGTTAACGACTACGCGTAAAGAGCGATTTCATGCAACGGAAAGTTAACGAATAACGTTATGCAGCAAGTTCATGCAAAGAAAAGTTAACGAATGACGGTAATGGACCAGTTTCGTGCAAAGGAAAGTTAACGATTACGCGTAAAACCCGATTTCATGCAAAAGAAAGTTAACGAATACGGATATGGAGGAGTTTTATGCAAAGAAAAGTTAACGAATTATCCGTATAGACCAATTTTTTGCGGCGGAAATGTGCGGTTTTCGCGGTTTCAGGCTTTTTTCTTTGCCAGAAAGAGGTGCAATCTGCGGATTGGGCTCGTTCGGACACGCTTTTTTTCCACTTTCCGCATAATGAGAGAATTCTGACCGGTCGCTTTCCGTCCTACCGGATGTTTGGGAGTTTTTCGAGTGCTCCGGCATGGATATTTCGGGTATTTCCAACACCGCGACGGCGAACTTTCCAAGGATTGGCGAGAAGGTGAGATGTGGCGAATGGTTAGCATCCCAGATTCTCGTTCCGGTGAGTTACAGAATTGACCGCGGCGCTCTGTCTCGTTAGAACCTTCCCCGGTAACAGGGCCAAACAACATCATGACCAAACCAATTCGGCGCAGCTATTGCGTCAGCTCCAGCTTTTTGCATTCGCGGATGATTCTATTGCTGCTGAGCCTCTTGTGGGCGCATGCCGCGTCGGCGCAAGTGCCGTACAATGATGATTTCACCAACCGCGTATCGCTGAGCGGGACCAATGCCACGGACGTCGGTTCAAATGTCGGGGCTACCAGTGAGCCGGGAGAGACGAGCCTGGGTTTGGATGCAGCGGGGAAAACCATTTGGTGGACGTGGAGGGCGACAGCCAGCGGCACCACGACTATATGGCAACAAACCGGGTCTGTTCCTCATTTGGTGGGCGTCTGCACCGGCGATAGCGTTTCCAATTTGATCGTATTGGCGACTGGCACAAACGTTTCATTCACGGCACTCGCGGGAGAAACCTACTGCATTGCCGTCGATGGCTTCGCAGGGGCACCCAGCGAAGGCTCAATCAGATTGCGATTGCTCCAGTTTGTGGAGTCGCCGGTGAATGACATGTTCACGAATGCGACGGTGTTGACGGGAACCAATTTGTCGATCACGGGATCGAGTGTTAAAGCGACTCGGGAAACGGGAGAACCGAGTTTTGCTGTCGGTGCTTCGGGGAAGACGGTTTGGTGGAATTGGACCGCGCCGGCGAAAGGCCTTCTTCGCCTCGACACGTATCCCTACCAAGGCGTACGGCTGGCCGTTTTTACGGGTGAAGAGGTTGAGGCGTTGATGTTGGTGCCGATGACGAATGCACCATATTCCAACATGTGGCGCGTGAATGGCGGCACGACCTACCGGATTGGTGCCGACGCGGAGGGATTGCTGGGTTTTAGTTTAAAATTTGATGCGTCTCCGCCCAACGACATGTTTGCCGACCGCACGGTTTTAAATGGCGACCACATTGATGTCACTGAAAACACGTACCTGGCCACGCTGGAACCCGGGGAGCCACAGCACAGGATTTCCGGGTTCGCTGAAAGGTATTCGGTCTGGTGGAGTTGGACCGCGACGTCGAACGGCGTTGTCGCGATTAACAAAAGTGTGGGGCTAACCTTTTATCTGGCCGTATACACAGGCGATTCACTCACATCCTTGCGGACGGTGACGAAAAGCGATAACGGAACCGTTACTTTCGCTGCGACGGCTGGAACGGCTTACCAGATTGCGATCGCGAATGAGTACCAGGGATCGGTCCGCCTGAAACTGGATTGGTCGGAGACGCCAGCCAATGATTTTTTCGCGAACCGCTTTACGTTGACGGGGACGAACGTCGTGGCCACGGCATCGAATGCCAATTCCTCCTACGAACTAGACGAACCGAAGTCGACCATTAATGGATTTTCGTGGTATCCGAGGTCATCCCTGTGGTGGACGTGGACCGCTCCGTGCAACGGTAAGGCAAGGTTTAATGTTGGTGACTGTGCAATTTATCCGATGCTCGCGATCTTCACCGGCGATGCTCTGACCACGTTGACACAGGTGGCTTCAGGTGATTTGTACCATATAGCAGAACTTCCCGTCACGGCGGGACAGACGTACCAGATTTCCGTGGGCTCGTTACCTCTCGCCGCAGGACGGTTGAATACAGGGAACATCGTCATGCGGCTGGCGGTCGACGCGGACCGTCCACCGAACGATGCTTTCACAAATCGCATCACACTCACCGGGACAAACATCGTTGTGGCGGGAACGAATACCTTCGCGACGATAGAACCAGACGAGGAACTTTATTCCACGAATTCGTCGAACCTGGGCTCTGTTTGGTGGACGTGGACTGCTCCATTCACCGGCACCGTAACGATGGATACCGAAACGACGGGTCGACAAGACATCACGGTATCAACGGGTAGCTCTATAAAAACGCTGAAGGTGGTGGCGTGGGGAGTCGAGCCCTTCAAGTTTCCGGCGCAATTTCAAGCCATTGGCGGGACGACGTATCAGATCTCGGTGGCGTCGCCTTGGCACCCCGGGGAGTTTGTTCTGCATTTAAACCAGGACCTTGTTTTTTCACAGGTATCACAGCCAATGCCGACGATACAGATCGCGCGCGTGGGGGATCGTGCGGAATTTCATATCACGGCCTCCGGGGAACCTCCCTTGCGTTATCAATGGAGACTGAACGGAATGGATTTGCCGGGTGCTACGGGTGACACATTGATCCTTAATCCCGTCGAGGTGAATATGCATGGTGATTACACGGTGGCAGTAACCGATGCCAATCAAGTCACCATTGTGACGTCGAATGCGATGCTGGTGGTTCCGCGGCCTCCCGCGAACGACATGTTTAGCCGTGCGGCGGTTTTATCCGGGACCGATGTCTACGCGACGGGCTCGAACATTGGCGCGACGCCTGAGCCTGAGCTGGGTGAATATCGTGACGCCGGAGGAATCGCTGGATCGATTTGGTGGGTTTGGACTGCGCCGTATACCGGTGATGCAACGATCAGCGCGCTGGGGGGGCAAAGTTCATATGGTCTTGCAGTCTTAACTGATAAGTTTTTCTTTTACAATCCGTTGGGTTACTGTGCTGCCGGTGGATCCACAACTTTCCCGGCCTTGGCTGGAACAAAATACTGGATCTGTGTTGATGGTCTGTTCGAGCCGGCCAGCAACAGCAGATTCCATCTGATCCAGAATTGCCCGGAAGTTCCCCGGATCACCTTGCAACCGACGAGCGCTTACATCGGACCGGGAATGACCATTTCGTTGAGCGTGAGCGCATCCGGCGGCGGTCCATTGCGTTATCAGTGGAGGAAAAACGGAAACGCAATTGTCGGAGCCAATAAGCCTGACTTCATTTTGTCGAAGGTGAGTAAACAGGACTTCGCACTCTACGATGTGGTCGTGACGGATGCGTTCGGCAGTGCCACGAGTGCCACCGCGCGCTTATATCCATGGTATGTGCCGCCGGTCAACGACGCTTTTACGAACGCGACCTTTATTTCGGGAATGACGGTGCACGCAAAGGGCTCAAGCGAATTTGCCACACAGGAACCAGGCGAGCCCCTGCATTTGCCAGCGGTCTGGTGGAAGTGGACCGCGCCCGCCGACGGAGAGGTGGTTCTCTCAACCTACGGAACGGTGTTGGGCACGGAGCTCGCCGTTTATACTGGCGACACGCTTGGATCGTTAATTCCAATTGCGTCGCAGATCGAATTCTCCACGAACTATTTTCAATTGCACAACATTTTAAGATTTCATGCGCAGAAGAAAACGACCTATCGTATCGGAGTTGCGACCGCTGCGTCCTACTTTAGCATGGGTACGGATTTCACATTGAATCTCGTGCAAAATCATGCGGACTGGGTGCCCAGCTTCTTTGCCGATTACTACGATGACGTCGGATTCGTGGGTAATGATTTAACGTGGCCGGTTCATGTCTTCGGCCGTGAGCCGATGCATTATCAATGGCAGTACAATGGCGTAAATATTCGCAACCAGACCAATGCGACCCTCACCATCCATGGATTGAAACTCGGGCATGCCGGCAGTTATCGATTGCTGGCGCGCAATCCCGCTGGAGTGTCCGTGACCCCGCCACGGAGGTTGTGGGTGTTTCCGAAGTCGACCGATTGACCTTTCAGAGTTAGAAACCGCCCCGAAAATTCTAATTGCGGGGCAGCGCGCTTGGGAGAAAGCTGTCCTTGTAAACGAAAGATAAAATTATGGGACCTGTCATTATCACTCTCCTGGTTGTTGTCGGCGGCATCGTAATGATCGCGCTGTTTGTCATGGGCGCTTACAACACGCTGGTTACGCTGCGTAACCGTTACAAAAATGCTTTCGCGCAGATTGATGTGCAGTTGAAGCGGCGTTACGACCTGATTCCCAATCTCGTTGAAACTGCCAAGGGTTATCTGAAGCACGAACGCGGCACGCTCGAAGCCGTGATTGCCGCGCGCAATTCAGCGGTCACTGCCGGCGCAAAAGCCGCGTCGAATCCAGGCGAAGCCGGTGCGATGAAAGAATTGGCGAATGCCGAAGGGGCTTTGACTGCGTCGCTCGGACGTCTGTTTGCGCTCGCAGAAGCGTATCCTGATCTCAAGGCCAACACGACGATGAACGGCCTGATGGAAGAGTTGACCTCGACCGAAAACAAGGTTTCGTTCTCGCGCCAGGCTTACAACGATTCCGTAACGGAGTACAACACGGGTCGCGAACGGTTCCCGAGCAATCTGATCGCGAACACCTTTAACTTTGCGCCGGCCGAATTGTTTGTAGTCGAGAACGCTGCCGAGAAGGTCGCGCCGAAAGTGTCGTTTTAAACACGCGGCGATTTGAGCCGTCAAAATATTTGTCGAGGCGGCGGTTTAACGACCGCCGCCCGTTTTTTAAATGGACTTCTTCCAACGTCAGGACAATGCCCGCCGCAAAACGAAGTGGCTGATTGGCTACTTTGTGCTCGCGACCGCACTGACGATTCTCGCGGTTTATGCGGTGTTCGCCGTCGTTTCGGTCAGTCAGTCCCATAGCAAACGGTACGCTGCGCTCGGACATGATTCGCTTTGGAATCCGAAGCTATTCCTTTGGGTGACTGCGGGAACACTCCTGGTTGTCATCGCTGGTTCTCTTTACAAAATTGCCGAACTATCCCAAGGCGGCGCACTCGTCGCTTCCTCTCTTGGAGGGCAACCGCTGGATATCAACGCGACGACCGTCGAGGAAAAGAAGCTTCGCAATGTTGTTGAGGAAATGGCGATCGCGTCCGGTGTTCCAGTTCCACAAATTTATGTGCTGCCGGAAGAGGAGGGGATTAATGCCTTCGCCGCCGGTTTTTCCACGAGCGATGCTGTGATTGGTGTGACGCGCGGCGCGATGCAGACCTTGACCCGCGATGAGTTGCAGGGCGTGATCGGGCATGAGTTCAGTCACGTTCTGAACGGAGACATGCGGCTGAACATGCGTTTGATGGGTGGCATCAACGGCATTCTTTGTATCGCCTTGCTCGGACATGCTCTCTTGCGGGCCGGAAGCTATTCGGGTTCCAGGAGCAGAAAAGACGATTCCCGCGGTGCGATCATGGGAATTGGTTTGGGACTATTGATCATCGGCGGTATCGGGATGTTTTTCGGGCGTTTGATTAAGAGCGCAATCTCACGGCAACGCGAATTCCTCGCGGACGCTTCGGCGGTTCAATTTACGCGCAACCCGGCGGGGCTCGCGGGAGCGTTGAAAAAGATTGGTGGTTCGGCGCAAGGCTCTCGTCTTGAGGCGTCGCACGCGGAAGAAATGAGTCACCTGTTCTTCGGCAATGCGCTTTCCGAAAGCTGGGCCAATGCTTTGGCGACCCATCCGCCCTTGGAACAACGCATTCGCGCCTTGGATCCAGGGTGGGATGGAAAATTTCCTGTCGTGCAGGTCGTGCGCGAGGTTGAAGTGCGCGCTCCCGTCAATGCTGCGCCACCTCGGATGCAACCGCCGTTTATTCCGGCACCCTCGCTGGGCAACCTTATCGGAGGCGTTCCAGCGCTCGCGAGCAGTGAAGTCATGGTGAACATCGGATCGCCGACTCCACAGCAAGTTTCGTATGCCGGTGAATTGCGCGCTGCGATTCCAGAACAACTTCGCGCCTCGGCCCGGCAGGCCATGGGAGCTTGTACCATGGTTTACAGTCTGTTGTTGAGCGACAAAGAAACGGATCGCTCGGTGCAGTTGGCTGGGTTTGCGAGTGCAAATGATGCAGGTCTCTCCCAGGAAACGGTGCGAATGTATCCTCTCATTGCGGGCCTCGATCGCCGCCTCAAACTGCCATTGGTCAATCTCTGTTTGCCGGGCCTGCGACAATTGTCAAAAACTCAATACGAGCGTTTCATTTTGAATATGCGCCTGTTGATTGAGAGTGATCGCACGATTGATCTCTTCGAATACATGCTGCAGAAAACGGTGTCGCATCATTTGGAACCGCTGTTTACTCCCGCTCGCAAATCAATCATTCAATATTACGTGCTCAAGCCGTTGGAAGAAGATGCAGTGGTGTTGCTCTCCGCGCTGGCTCGTCACGGCAGCGAGAACGCCGAACAGATCAGTAAGGCTTTTCGCAGTGGTATGGAGCAATTGAAAGTTTCGAGCCCCGGACTCTCTCTGCTGGACGCGGACCGCTGCAACCTGTCGCAAATCGATGCCGCCCTCAATCGCATCGCCCAGGCTGCGCCGATGGTGAAGAAAACGGTGATCAACGCTTGCGCCTGCACCGTGGCCGCCGATGGCGTTGTGGAGATGAACGAAGCCGAAATGCTCCGTGCCATCGCAGACTCCCTCGATTGCCCAATCCCGCCGTTCGTGCAGAATGTTTGAACTCTGAATATTTACTGATCACTCCGCCAGTGGCAGTTCGATCCAGAATCGGCTGCCTTTACCCAGTGTCGATTCGACGCCGCAACCTCCGTTCAAACGCTCCGCACCCTTGCGGACGATCGCCAGGCCGATGCCCGTGCCTGAATATTTGTCTGGACTGTGCAAACGGGAGAAAACGCCAAAGATTTTTTCATAGTATTCAGAGGCGATGCCAATGCCATTGTCCTCGACCCAAAGACGCACCATACCGCCAATCTTGTCGGCGCGAATATTGACTTTGGGGCGGGTGCCTGGCCGGACGTATTTTATGGCATTGGAAATTAAATTAGTGACCATGTTTTCCACCGTGGCCGCATGACCGATCACCGGCGGAAGCGGGTCTTCCACGGTCACCTGA
>JAQGOU010000286.1 GCA_028293445.1 Verrucomicrobiales bacterium
TTCTTGGTGTAGACAATATCGTCCGCCAAAAAAACGGCCGAATGGACGATGTCTCCATTTGGTTTGGTTAAAAACACCAGGTCGCCATACCGCGGATCGGAAAAAACGGGGTAATAATCCGAATCTAACTTTTCCTTAACGACTTTTGTGTCGCTGAACCGTCCGTCCGGTGGATCTTTGAAAAAGTTAAAGGAGGTCCAATGGCAATTCTCCGGCTGATTGTAGGACGGAAAAGGAAACGAATAGAGCCGCGCCGTGGGCCACGGTGGCAATGCCATCGCCAAATTCAGTTTGGTTCCTTCCGGAATTCTTTGGAGCGCTTCAAACAGTGGACGCAAATCTTTTCCATAACCCGCGCGTCCCCAGTAATTGAGCAACGCATTAACATCTGTGGTCGGCCTGATGCGCAGGCGAATATAATAGGTGGATTGGCGGGAAACGGTTTTCAGCAGCTTACGCTTGCTCTCGTAATCCGGCAGGGTGTCGAGCACGTAGGAAATGTCGGCAAACCGCAGGAGTTTACCCTGCTGGTAGCAGAGTTTCTTGACCAACGAAAGGGTGTCTTTGGAAAGTCCGCTGTTGGCAAAATATTCATCGAACGATTCCGGCAGGAAACTGAAAGCTTCCACCTGGGAACTGTTCTCCGAGCCCTGGGAAAGAACGGTGTAAAGCGCGCGCCGTTGCGGGGCGGTCAGCGCAAAAACAGTTTCGCGCTCGGGAATCACAATGGTATCAGCCCCGCTCGCCTGCGCCGTTTTCAGGATCTTGGCTCTCAGTCCACCGGTTATTTGCGCCTGATCCAGCAAGCGAGCCAGTGATTCCGGCGAATAACCTTTGAAAACCCACTGTCGCTTTGTGTTCTCATACGCCTTCAGGTCGAGAAATTCATCCGGGCATTCAATGAAGAACCGGATATAATCCAATTCTCCCCACGGACCGGCGCGCATCAGGGTTCCGGATCGAGACAGGCGATCGGCGGGATTGCCATCTTTCAGTGTATAAAAACGACCAGAATAGAACCCCACGCCAAGAGCCAAAAGAATGAGGAGGACTCCGGTGAGAATGAGGCCGCGACGTGGAATTTGGATATCGAAACGGAAAGCATGGGGCGCATGGGGCAAAATCCCGGACTTTTCGGAGCTCTGTTTACGTTTTGTGTCTAACTTTTGTTCTGCCATTGTTGTTTGCTTTCATATTGCCCTCCTTTTCCCAGCGACCTTGTTTGCCAGGAAAGAGCTCTCTTAACTCCCGTCCAAAAACCAGCTTGCGAACGACGTGGAGGGGGCTCCACGGAGCGCTCGCACCAGCAGGTTTGAGACCATTCTCGACCCGAAGGCTGCTCAGCCGCTAAAAATTGCGACGGCATCATTTCCAACCGCTTGAATGACAGCGAGGGAAGACGAAAGGATTGCGAGGATTGTTACACCGTTAATTCGCCTCTGATCGGCGTTTGATTGGGGAAAATATTTCCCTCCAGCGATGGTCGCGGGACCGCTCGGCGCGGGTCCTTTCGCGCTACCGAACTCCTCGCTGCGGCGACGAGGCTGAATTCATCTGGATTTAGTTGGTAAGACTTCTTACGTTCCCGCTCCGTGGCTATGAAAATTATTGGCGTTATTCCCGCTCGCTTTGCTTCAACGCGCTTTCCCGGCAAACCGCTGGCGCTCATCGCGGGCAAACCGCTCATCCAACATGTCGTTGAACAATGCGAAAAGGCGAAGTCGCTCAGTGAAGTCATTGTCGCCACCGACGACACGCGGATCTGGGAGGTTGCCCAGAATTTTTGCCGTTGCGAAATGACGTCGCCGGACCATCCGAGCGGGAGCGATCGCATTGCGGAGATCGCCGCGGGCATCAAATGCGACGCGGTCGTGTGCATTCAGGGCGATGAACCGTTGATTAATCCCGACGTGATTGATGCCGTGGCGAAGGCGCTGGAAGGCTGCGAAATGTCGACGGCGGCGACGCCGATCCGGGAGCTTTCCGAGTATGACAATCCGAACGTGGTAAAAGTCGTTGTCAATTCTTCCGGCCGAGCCCTATATTTCTCGCGGCGCACGATTCCGTTTTTGCGCGATGCCGCCAGTCGTTCGGCAGTCGAACAGTTGGCGGCGTTTCCTTTTTTGAAACATCTCGGCATATACGGTTATCGCAGTGAAACGTTGTTGCGGCTGGTGAAGTTTCCAGTTTCGCCGCTGGAGAACGCCGAGAAACTGGAACAATTGCGCGCGCTGGAGAACGGCATCCAGATTGCAGTGGTGAAAGTGGAGCACGATAGCATCGGCGTGGATCGACCGGAGGATGTGCAGCGGGTGGAAGCTATTTTAAATGCGCTCCGGTAGGCGGCGTTATTCCCAAAAGATTTACATGAAATACATTTTTGTTACAGGCGGTGTTGTTAGTTCACTCGGCAAAGGTTTAACCGCTGCCGCGCTCGGCACGCTGCTCGAGAATCGCGGGCTCAAAGTCACCCTCCAGAAGTTTGATCCGTATCTCAACGTCGACCCGGGCACGATGAGCCCGTTTCAACATGGCGAAGTCTATGTGCTCGACGACGGCGCCGAAACCGACCTCGACCTGGGCCACTACGAACGCTTCACCAACGTTAAACTGACGCGCCTGAACAATCTGACGAGCGGACAGGTTTATCAAACCGTCCTCGACAAGGAACGTCGCGGCGATTACCTCGGCAAAACGGTACAGGTGATTCCCCATATTACGGACGAAATCCAAAACCGCATTCGTCAACTCGCTGAGCAATCCAAGGCGGATATCGTCATCACGGAAATCGGCGGAACGACCGGTGACATCGAAGGGCTCCCTTTCCTGGAAGCGATTCGCGAATTTGCCCTCAATGCTGGGCGGGACAACGTCATCTTCATGCACGTCACTTACGTGCCGTTCATCAAGGCGGCCGGCGAATTGAAGACGAAACCGACGCAGCAGTCGGTGGCGAAGTTGCGGGAAATCGGTATCGCGCCGCATATCCTGATCTGTCGTTGTGAGAAGCCGCTCGACAAAGAGCTGCGCCAAAAGATTTCGTTGTTCTGTAACGTGCCTTACGAAGGGGTGATCGAGGAGAAGGACGTTGATCATAGCATTTACGAAGTGCCGCTGATGTTGCAGCGGGAACGCCTGGATGACATGGTCTGCAAGTTACTGAACCTGGAGACGCCGTTGCCGAATATGACGCATTGGCAGGATATCGTCCGCAAGCTGATCGCGCCGCGGCATCGGGTGAGCATCGGTGTCGTTGGGAAATACATTGAGCTGCAGGACGCCTATAAATCGGTTTACGAGGCGGTCATTCACGGCGGTATCGCCAACGATTGCGGCGTGGAGATCGTGAGAGTGGATGCGGAAGACATCGAACGCGATGGCCCGGATAAGCTCTTGAAAAGTTTGGGCGGAATCCTTGTGCCAGGCGGATTCGGTGAACGCGGCATTGAAGGAAAAATCATCGCGGCGAGATATGCGCGGGAACACAAGCTGCCCTACCTCGGACTTTGCCTCGGGATGCAAATCGCCACGATCGAATTTGCGCGAAACGTGTTGCACCTGGAAAAGGCGCACTCGACGGAATTTGATCCGAACACGCCGCACCCGGTCATTGGGTTGCAGGAAGACCAAAAGAAAGTTTCCAAAAAAGGCGGGACGATGCGGCTTGGCTCGCAAGTCTGTCAGCTCACGGTTGGATCCAAGGCGAGCGCTCTTTACGGTGCGTTCTTCGTGCATGAGCGCCATCGTCATCGCTACGAATTCAACAACGCGTATCGTGATCGTTTCGAGAAAGCTGGCTTCAGCATCTGCGGCAATACGCCCGACGGTAAACTCGCGGAAGTGATCGAAATTCCGGATCATCCATTTTACATCGCGTCACAGTTTCACCCGGAATTCCAAAGCAAACCGAATCAGCCGCATCCGCTGTTTAAAGGATTCATCGCGGCCGCCCACGCCGAGATGCATCACCGCACGCTGTAGAAGGAATTATCAGGCCGGGCGTAGAAGAAAGCTGAATTTTTTCTGCGCTCCAAAGTCCAATTTCCGCACGACTTAAGCCGAAGCGCCTTTGTCGCTCGACGGTGCGTGGCTCCATCTGATAAAACATTTACAATGCAAACTGTGACTCATCGTCTGGGAAACTTCTTATCCCGTTCCCGCCGCTCCTTTGTTTCCAGAACAACCCCGGTTGTCCTCCTTGCGCTTTCTATCTCGATGGCGACCACCTTCGCTGACGATGCCGTGAAGCCGGCTAAATCCGGCAAGCCGGTGCGTCACAAGAAGTGGGCTCCGAAAGGCGATCTGGACCAGGACTTCCCCTTTCAAGGCGCGTGCATCAGTGCAGGTTTTCCGGCGAATAACACCGCCATGAAAGGGCTTGCGATCAAACTCGATCACAATGCCTCTGTTCTGTTTGACACCGATCTTCTGCGCTACGCCGCGGCGTGGACCAATGGGTTCCTTACGATTGATGGTGTCGCATTCAGTGGTTCGCATGGGAATCACCCGAGCATCGTGGGTGCCCAACAATGGGGAACGAAGCCGACCCCGGGCGTCGCTGATGAAGCCAGTAATTTCAAAGACACGCGTCCTGAACCGTTCGGCCCGATCGATGCCACGCTTGGTCGCTGGGATGGACTTTACGTGCAAGGCGACGACGTGATTCTTTCCTATACCGTTCAAGGCACGAAGATTCTTGAGAAACCGAGCGCAGTTGCAGCCGAAGGGCAGTTGGCGTTCGTCCGCAATATTCAAATCGAGAAGGCGCAGAAGGCGTTCTCTATCGTGGTCTGTGATACCGACGCAACCTCGAGCCGCACGGAAGGCGACCAGATTATTTTTAGCGCACAGTCGGACCTCGTTGTGTCGCTCGTCGGCGCGCCAAAAGGTGTCTCGCTCAAGATCGACAATCAACGCCTTGTCTTGAATGTCGCGGCAAAGACCTCCGCTTCGAATTTCAAAATAGTTTTGTGGAATGGCTACGAGATTGATCGGCCAAAGTTCGCCGCGCTCGCCGCTGGCGCACCGGAAAAGATCAACCTCAAGGAATCTGGTCCGGCCCGCTGGACGGAAGCGGTCGAGACGAAAGGTGTGTTGGATTTCAGCAAGACGCCGGATGGCGCTTATGTCGTCGATCAATTGACACCGCCCCAGGAAAATCCGTGGAAACGTCGCGTGCGTTTTTCCGGCATGGACTTTTTCTCCGATGGGAAGCGCGCCGCACTCAGCACCTGGGATGGCGATATCTGGATTGTCTCGGGCATCGATGCAAACCTCGAGAAGCTTACCTGGAAACGGTTCTCCTCCGGCATGTATGAGACGCTCGGTTTGAAGATTGTGAATGACGTGATCTACACAGCCGGACGCGATCAGATCACGCGCTATCACGATCTGAACAACGATGGAGAAGCTGACTACTACGAGAACTTCTGTAATTTATTTGCGTCCTCGGATGGCTTCCACGAATTCCAATTTGATTTGCAGGCCGATAACGACGGGAACTTTTACACGATGAAGGCCGGACCGGTTCGCCCCGGCGGCGCAGGTTTCGGTGGACCCGGCGCAGGCACTGTGACGCGTCATGCCGGTTGTTTGTTGAAGATCTCGAAGGATGGCCGTCGCATGGATATTGTTGCCACCGGATTTCGCGCGCCGAACGGCATCAGCGTGGGACCGAACGGACAACTGACCTCCAGCGACAACGAGGGCACCTGGGTTCCTTCCACACCGATTCATTTTATTCAACCCGGACACTTTCATGGCGTGCAAAGCACCACCCATGATATTTCCCTGACGAATTACGTAAAACCGGCCTGCTGGTTGTCGCACGCTGACTTCGATAACTCCGGCGGCGAACAAGTTTGGGTGACGAGCAAAAATTGGGGCATGCCCACCGGCGACTTACTTCACATGTCCTACGGCAAATGTAGCCTGTTCCGTGTGCTCACGGAAAAGATCGGCGAACAATGGCAGGCCGCATGTGTCCGTCTACCGTTGAAATTTACGTCGTCAGCGATGCGCGGTCGTTTCAATGCGAAGGATGGCCAGCTTTACATCTGCGGATTGCAAGGCTGGCAGACCAGCGCCGCGAAACTCGCTGGTTTTGATCGGGTTCGTTACACCGGCAAAAGCGCTTACAGCATCGACGCCTTGCACGTGAAGAACAACGGACTCGACCTGCACTTCACCCAACCGCTCGATCCGAGTTCTGCCAACGACGTCCAGAACTACACGATCAAACGTTGGAACTATGATTACGCGGAACATTATGGCTCACCGGAATTCTCGGTCGCCAGCGCAGGACAAAAAGGCCGCGACGACGTCACAATCAAGTCCGCGAAAGTCTCTGCGGACGGAAAAACCGTGTTTCTCGAAATCGACGACGTGCGCCCGGTGATGCAGGAATCGATCACCTACGATTTGCTGGCGAAGGACGGGACGCAGATCAAACAGGACATCCAGCACACGATTAACGCGGTTCCAGCCGCTGATTTGACGAAGAAATAATCGTCACGAGTGACAAGTGGCGGGTGACAAGTCATAACTGCGCGGTGACTTGGCACGGTTTAGGCAGTGTCTGAAATGCAGGAAATGAAAAACTTACTGCGCGCCCTCAATTACTTTCGCCCGGACGCCTCGCGTCTGGGGATGGTTTTCCTCCTGATGTTCGGGGGGATCGGGCTGAACGTGCTCAAGCCCTGGCCGCTGGCCATCATTGTCGATTCTGTTCTAGGGAACAAACCGATCCCCGAAGTGTTCGGGAACTTTTCCCCGTCCTTACTCGTGGCTGTCCTGAGCTTCTCGATCTTTATTTTACACTTCGGCGGCGGCGCGCTGCAGGCATTTCAAAATTTTCTCTCGATCAAGATTGGCTTGCGCGGACTCACCCGCGTGCGTAACGAAGTTTTCAATCATCTGCTGCGCCTCTCCCTGCGCTTTCATCAGGGAAGTAATTCGGGCGATATGATTTATCGGGCATCGTGGGATACCTATTCGTTCCAGACCCTTTTTCAACAGGGCCTGGTCACGTTCGTCACCTCGTTTATCTCCCTGCTGGTGATGGTCTGCATCATGGCGCGGTTGAACCTGTTGCTCACAGTGCTTGCCCTCGCGACGGTTCCCCTGCTCGTTCTCGCCATTAAACATTTTGGAAAACAAATGAGCGAACGCACCAATGCGGCGCAGCAGGCGGACAGCAAGGTGACATCGCTCGTGCAACAATGTATCGCCGCCATGCCGCTCATCCAGAGCTACACACGCGAAAAGGCCGCGGAAGAGAACTTTCACAGCCACACCGTTGACGCAGAGCAACACCGCGTCGCGCAGCACGGCGCGGAATTGTTGTACTGGTTTAGCATTGCGGTCGTGTTCGGTCTTGGGATCGCCATGATGACATGGCTCGGCACTCATCAGGTTCTCGCCGGGAAATTAACGTTGGGCCAACTCCTGGTGTTCCTCACGTATCTCGCGCAACTTTACGAACCGCTCAATCAACTCTCGCATGTCGGAGCCACGGTTTCCGGCACCAGCGCCAGCACCGGTCGCGTTTTTGAGATCATCGATTCGGTGGAAGACGTCAAAGATTCTCCGGATGCACGACCCATGTCTACGCTTCCTGCGCGCGGCGAACTGATCTTCACAGAGGTCACATTTGGCTACGAAAAAATTCGCCCCGTCTTACGTGACATTAGTTTCCGCGTGCAGTCCGGGGAGTCGGTTGCCCTGATCGGGCCCAGTGGCGCCGGCAAAACAACGTTGCTCAATCTGCTCCCGCGTTTCTTTGATCCGACCGCCGGAAATATCACTCTCAATGGCGTGGATCTGCGGACGCTCCGTCTGAAAGAGTTGCGCGGCCAAATCGCGCTGGTGCTGCAGGAACCGATTCTCCTCCCGACAACCATCGCCGAAAACATTGCCTACGGGAAACCGGAGGCGACCCGCCCAGAGATCGAGGCCGCCGCCCAGGCCGCGAACGCCGACG
>JAQGOU010000319.1 GCA_028293445.1 Verrucomicrobiales bacterium
TATCAACAGCGGTTCTACCGATGTAATACTAATTCGATTCTCACCGGGATCACCATGCCCGCGGTAACTGTTCCTCTTCAGATCGATTATGTGCCAGGCCAATAATTAAGATACCGTGCGATAGCAATCCTCTCTCCGAAGATTCGGCGCTCTTTTGTTTTTTAAGAGAAAAACGGTTTCGGCGAGTCCTCCAACGCATTTCCATCCGAAAAACCATTTCGGACGAGCAAAATTCCATGCTTTCGGATGAAAAAGGAGTTTGGGACTTCGGCCAGCGCTCGTTCCATCCGGCAACCGGAAAAAGAACCGCACCAAAACGATTTCTCAGCCAAGGAGCCATTTCGGGCGCATCCGCCTGCGCTTTCCCATCCGGAACCCGGTTTTGGACGAGCGGTTTTTCCCTGTTTCATCTGAAACGGCGAAAAAGGGCTCTCCGAAAATGCTGTTTCATCTGAAATCACGTCCGGACGCTCCCCTTTTTTGGTTTTTCAGATGAGAAACTAATGCAGCGGAGCAGTTGCATAAGTTTTCAAATGAAAACGCCTCGAGGGAGAGCCGGAAATCGTTTTCTCAGATGAAAAACTGTCTGGGGAGAGCCCGCCGACAACTTTTCATCTGAAAAAACGTTTTGGGAGAGCGCCCGGACAGTTTTTCAGATGAAAAAAGGAAAAAGGGGAGCGCCGCGCGACGTTTTCAGATGAAAAACCGTTCGGGCGGAGTCCGCCAACGCGTTTTCATCTGAAACAGCATTTTCGGAGGCATTTTCCACATTTTTGGCTGAAAACGGAGTTTGGGAAAGGTCCAAATGCCGTTTTTTTCCGAAAAACGGCCAAACGACGTCCAAAAACGGCTTTTTCAGTGAAAATCCGTTTTGTGAGAGTGTCGAACGGCTGTTCCGGATGGAATGCCGATTTTTAAAGCCGAATGGAGAAGCATGAAGAGCAAACCGGTGACCCGCAGCAACCTCATAAGGCACGAGCGTTCACGGCTTTCTCGATCTGCGAATATTGCTGCGATTCACAGAGCCGCGGTCCGGGTTTGGCGACGGTTCAAGATGCACCGACTGATTCGTATTGACCAAAAAGGCGTTGGGCTTGACAACTCCAATGCAATTCCAATACTCAAGATATCTGGCCTCAGACCTTTGCGTCAGGCTACATGTTCACTTTACCCATGGAAATGATCCCTTATTCCCGTCGCAGTCTCAGCCTTCAGATCACATTCTACGGATGCTTCCTCGCTTTGCTCCTTGTCCTGACCGATTCCGGACGGGCGCAATCCATTCCCAATCCAAGTTTCGAAGCCAATACCTTCACCAATTATCCTGGTTATGCCAGTACTAACGGCGGCTCGATCTCCGGCTGGACGATCAGCGACAGCAGTCGCGTCGGGCTGAATCCTGCCGGCAGTAATCCCTTTGCGGACAATGGAGCCATTCCAAACGGGACGAATGTGGCGTTCATTCAGGGCAACGGCGCGGTCAACACTCTATCGACCACTATTACCGGCCTGACCGCGAACCGCACCTATATGGTCACCTTTCGCGCCAATCAACGCTCGTCCTACGGACCTCCTGCCTGTTCGTGGTCACTTAAGGGCGGCGCGTTCGTCCCCTTCACCGCCGCTCCGGCGGTGGGTGGCTCGAATCCCTATTATACTAATTCTGGCACCTTCACCGCCACGCTCTCTGCTACAGCAGCGCTCGCCCTCAGGAATACTTCTGCCGACGATACCGCTGTCTTGCTGGACGATTTCTCCATCGTGGCGGTGCCAAGGCCCGTGACGATGCCCGCTACCAGTTTGACGCTCACGACTGCGACGCTCAACGGCACGGTGCTTCCCGGAAACTCGATTAGCAATTATTTCGAATATGGCACCACCACCAACTACGGCAACGTCACGCCGCGGGACAGTATCTCCGGAAACGAAACCGACTACAACATTGCCGTCAGCGCAGCGATCAACGGATTGTTGGCGGGCACCCTCTATCATTTTCGCCTCGTAGTCTCAAACAGCACCTCTATTGAAAAAGGCGCGGACCTTACCTTCACACTGCCCGCAGTCTCCGCAGTCATGACCCAACCCGCTACCGATGTCACCGTGACGACTGCGACTTTAAACGCCATGGTGAATGCCGGAGGGGTAGCCAGTTATAATTTCCAGTACGGTACCACCACGAACTACGGCAACGTGACGGAAATCAACCTTACGGCCAGCACCAATAATGTCACCGTGAGCACCGGGATCAGCGTATTGCCCGGCACCCTTTATCATTTCCGCATTGTCATCAACAATAGCGTCGGCACAAACGCAGGCACGGACGTCACCTTCATCACACCCTCCTTGGTTCCCGCCATTTTCAATCCAAGTTTTGAATTCGACACCTTTACCAATGCACCGGGTTATGCCAGCGGCAACGGCGGCACGATCACGGGCTGGGCGATCAGTAATCCTGCGCGCATCGGATTAAATCCGGCCGGCGGTTCTCTTTTTGCGAATAACGGTGCGACTCCGGATGGGACGAACGTGGCGTTCATTCAGAGCAACGGCCAGACCAACATTCTTTCGACGATTATTACCGGCCTGGCGGTGAACCGGACCTATAAAGTCACCTTTCGCGCCAATCAACGTTCCAGCGGAGTGACCTTCGATCGCCGAGAGCCCATCTGTTCGTGGTCGCTCAATGGCGGCGCGTTCGTGGCGTTTACGGCCTCGCTGGAGGTCAATTCGAACCCTTACTACACTAATTCCAACACCTTCGTCGCCTCAGCCATTACCGCTCCGCTGAGCCTTCAAAATGCCACTTCCTACGACAGCGCAGTATTGTTGGACAATTTCTCCATCACAGCCGTGTCGAGGACTGTGACCCAGCCCGCGACCGGAGTGACGGTTACGAACGCGATACTAAACGGGACGGTGAATGCAGGAGATGCGACGGATTATTATTTCCAATACGGCACCACCACCAATTACGGCAACATCGCGACGGGGAGCAGTGTCGCCGCCGGCACGAACAAGACTTCGGTGAGCGCGACGATCAGCGGATTGACGACGGGCACCATTTATCATTTCCGCCTCGTCACCACGAATAGCAATAGTTTTGAAACGGGCGCGGATTTCACCTTTACACCGGCCCGCATTCCCGCCGCCGTGACTCAACCCGCCACCAGCGTTACGCCAACGACTGCGACACTCAACGGCACGGTGAATGCCGGGGGCGTAACGGGTTATTATTTCCAATACGGAACCACCACCAATTACGGCAGCTTCACGACGGTGAGCAGTCTTCCCGCCAGCACCAATGATTTCGCTGTGAGTGCTGCGATCAACGGATTATCGCCGGGTATTCTCTATTATTTCCGCCTCGTCGCCACGAATAGCTTTGGTAGCAACGCAGGCGCGAGTATCTCTTTCGTTACGGAGCCTTCGATTCCAACTGTCGTGACACTACCCGCCACTGGCGTTTCCAACACCGTGGCGCAGCTCAACGGCACGATCAACCCCAACGCCTCCGCCACGACTTATTATTTCCAATATGGCGTCAATCTCAACTACGGCAGCTTCACCCCCGGCATCGCGGTTGGATCGGGCGTTTCGTCCCTCGACGTGAACGCCTCCTTGTCCGGCCTCACGCCGGGTCTGACCTACCACGCACGCCTGGTGGCTTCGAACGGCGTTGGTATCGTCAGTGGCCGTGATATCCAGTTCGGCGCCCCTGCCCTCGCGCTCAATGGCCCGTCTGTTTTGACCAACGAATGTCACGTTCCCGTTACCATTCCCGGTGCAACCATTTCTGGCGCGCCGCTCGCCATCGCCGCGGGCGATTTTCACAGCCTGCTTTTGAAGAGCGACCGGACGGTCGTGGCGTGGGGAGCCAATGACTACGGCCAGACAAATGTCCCCGTGGGTTTGACCAACGTGGTGGCCATCGCTGCGGGAAAGAATCACAGCCTGGCGTTAAAAGAGGACGGGACCATCGTCGCGTGGGGAGCCAATAACCTCGGCCAGACACAGGTCCCTGTTGCTTTGGGCTACGCGGTAGTGACGGCTATTGCCGCGGGTGGTGATCACTGCATGGCACTGAAGAGCGACGGCACGGTAACCGTCTGGGGATACAATAGCTTTTACGAGATAGACCGGCTTCCAGACCTGCACAACGTGGTGGCCATCACCGCAGGAAATTTTCACTTCCTCGCGTTGAAGAACAACGGGACGGTCGACGGGTGGGGAGGGTTGAGTTTCGAGCCGTTCTTCCCCACGGACTTGAGCAACGTGGTGGCCATTGCCGCGGGAAATTATCACAGTCTGGCTTTGAAAAGCGACGGAACGGTCACTCAGTTCGGAGACTATTTTCATTCGATAAACGCGCCTCCTGCGGGTTTGACCGACGTGGCAGCCATTGCCGCGAGTGGTAGTCACAGCATGGCACTGAAGAGTGACGGTACGATCATCGCCTGGGAATCCAGTGGCTTTGGCGCGACGACCGTTCCAGCAGGTTTGAGCAACGTGGTGGCCATCGCCGCGGGAAATTCTCACTTCCTGTCGCTGAAGAGTGACGGCACGATCACCGCGTGGGGAAACAATTTCTTTGGCCAGACAAACATCCCCGCAGGCCTGAATATACTCAACCTGACCATGGGCACGAGCGGCACCGTAAACTTCGACTCGCCCGGCAGCTACACGCTCACCTACGCCAGCACCAACGCTCTCGGCGCCATTGCCACCGCAACGCGCACCGTCATCGTGCAGGACACGCTTCCACCGGTGATCACACTTCTCGGAAGCAATCCCCTTTTCATAACGAATCTCTCCAATCTGCCATTCGTGGATCCGGGCGCCACCGCCCTTGATCTCTGCGGTGGAGCTTTTCCCATCACTTCCAGCAACAACGTGAATGTGAATTTCCCCGGCGCCTACACCATTGATTATCACTCCACAGATTCCGGCGGCCACTCCAGCAGCGCCATCCGCAACGTAGTCGTCACCACGCTGCCCACGCTGGTCGGCGATCAAAATGGCGACGGCATCGTCAGCCAATCGGAACTCGACGCCGTCTATGCAAACTACGCGCCGAACAGTCCGTGGCTTTACATGACTAACGTTGCTGGACTCGGCGGGACAAACGTGACGTTCTCGCTGCCGAATTCTGCGCTCGGCGCTTTCTCAGTGGAATACAGCACGAACCTGACAGACTGGTTGCAACTCGGCTCCGCCACGCCGCGCTATGGTTTCGAGGACACGAACGCGCCAGCTATTCCGCAGCGATTCTATCGACTGCGTTAAACGCCATTGTAGAGGTAACCAGATTTGTCTGCTTTCATGACTCCCCCTCAAAGACGGTGGGCGCGACCTCTGCACACCTTTGTCCCAGCGAGTTGAGATTTGATCACGACTTTGCCTCGAGCTTTTTCATCAGCAGAGCGTCGACAGACCATTTGCCGCCACCGGAAATGATGACGACGAGCGCGAGGCCGAGCGCCAGGATGTGGTACTCGAAGCCTTCACCCTTTTGATTACCAAACCAGTTCATGAAGAATCCATTTGCGCCATGAACTGTGACGGTGGCCACGAGCATGTTGACGGCGATGCCAAAGGCAGAAAGGCGGCTCAAAAAGCCGGTAACGAGTCCAAGCGATCCCGCAAATTCAGCGGCAATGGCCAGGAAGGCAAATAACGCTGGGATATGCATCTGCCCGGTGAAAAAGCTCATCGTGCCGCTATATCCGTAACCTCCAAACCATCCGAGCGCCTTTTGCGCTCCGTGCGGAAACATCACAAGCCCGAGCGCTAATCGCGCCACAAAGACTGTGCAGCTGTCGTCTGTTTTGAAAAGTGTTCTAAGTGCTTTCATAAATAATCTTCAGTGCTGGTTTTTGAGTTCAGACGTGGGCGAAAACTTTCTCTCTTGGGAAACGGACCTTTGGCGCAGCCGCATATTTGTCCGCCGCGCTGCGGTAACCGAGCGCTGCGATAACGGCGGTCGCGTAACCCTGTGCGGTTAGCCCAAGAATCTGGTCGTATTGCGCGTGATCGAATCCCTCCATTGGACAGGCGTCAATGCCGATCAAGGCGGCGCTGGTCAGGAGGTTGCCGAGCGCGATGTAAGCCTGGTTTCGCGCCCAGGCGTCCCTCGCCTGCTCATCCATGCTTTGCACAATGCCGCCAACCAGCATGGCACGAAACGGTGCGAGCGATTCGACAGAGGTGCCTCGTGTCCGGGCGGCGTGATCGATGAAGGCATCCACGTCGGCTTCGTTAAAATTCTTTTTTGCCGCAAGGACGACAAGATGGGACGCGTCGGTGATTTGCGACTGCCCGTAGGAGGCAGGCAAGAGCTTCGCTCGCACGAGCGGATCCGTGACGACAATAAATTTCCAAGGCTGAAGTCCGCCGCTTGAGGGCGTGAGGAGAAGGGCATCCTCGAGCGCGGTCCAGTCGTTGGCGCTGATTTTTTGATTGGGGTCGAACTGCTTTGTGGCGTAGCGCCAGTTAAGACGACCGAGGAGTTGGCTGGCAGTGATATTGTTGTGATCTTTCATACGAATCAGCCTACAAGACCCTCTCGCCTCCCAGATAATGCCAGTTGTCGATTGCCGTGATGCGCAATTCGCATCACACTTTCGGACGTGATCGAAAAGCTCCGTCTCTTTTTGGTGGTCATCGAGGAAGGCAGCCTTCGCCGCGCCGCCCAGCGGCTTCGCATTTCACAATCCGCCATCACCCGGCAATTACAGATGCTTGAGCACGATCTCGGCGGACGAATTCTGGAAAGGACTTCGGCGGGGGTGAGTCCAACCAGCGGCGGACACGCGCTGGCCAAGAAGGCAGGGCTTCTTCTCAAGGATTACGATTCGACGATGGCGGAGGTCCGCCGGCTCGTTCGCGGAGAAAGTGAGCGACTCCGTATCGGATACGTCGCGTCGGCAGTCGAGGAATACCTGGGACCCGCTCTGGCTTCACTTCGTCGCACGCATCCGAAGGTAAAGGTGAAGATGCTCGATATGACTCCCGGCGAGCAAATCACGGCGCTGCGTGAGGGTGAAATCGATTTGGCTTTAACCAATCACGGCACCGATCTGCTCTCTCGCGATTTTTACGTGCGCAAACTCGCGACCGTCCCCAGCGTCGTCGTGCTTCCCCTCGACCACGCGCTTGCGTCGCAAAAACAGATTTCGATTTCACAATTGAAAAAAGAAACGTTCGTTAACGCGCCCGACGCGATCGCACCGGGGTATAACCAAAAAATCATCCAATTCTGCCGTAAGTTTGGTAAATTTCGTCCCAGGTTCGTAAGCGTAAGCGGAGCCACCAGCCTGGCCGAAGGGCTCACGCTCGCTGCCAATGACGACGCAATTTCATTGAACCCGGTTTTTATCTCCCACCTAAAACTCCCAAACGTCGTGATGGTTCCGATCGCTGACAAGGAGGCTACGTGGGATTTATTCGTGGTCTGGCAACGAGGAAAGGTTTCCCGTCCATTGCGTGTGTTGCTGGATGCGTTGGCAGCGACGAAACTTTAAGATCAGGAGCAACAAACTCTCTTTCCAGCAGTCGATCATCAGGTTCATCAATATTGTCCTCTCCAGCAGCAAGGCGCAAACGAGTGTAGAATTCGAAC
Organism: Verrucomicrobiales bacterium; assembly: GCA_028293445.1. Lineage (GTDB taxonomy): Bacteria > Verrucomicrobiota > Verrucomicrobiia > Limisphaerales > JACDHS01 > CBHWET01. The sequence goes on from JAQGOU010000319.1 coordinate 7,619, forward strand.
ATTTTCTCGCCTCGGTGACGCCGGAAACGGTCCGCGGCAGGATTTAGAGGTCCCTTTTTCTGTTTTTTCGTCCGGGAAACACCGTTTCAGCCCCTCCATCATTGGCTAAAAAAATATTTTCACTTTTTTTGACCCACTACCCGTTCTGGGTAGTGGCTCCTGATAGCTTCATTCTCGTTCGATTGATTCAGATTTCGGAAGGACACGAGCCGCAGAAATGAAACGCAGCTCAATCGCGGGTCGGCAGACGGTTGTTTGTCGCACAGAAACAGCGAGTTTTTACGGAGTCAAAAACATCAGGAGAACACAAAAGAAAGAAACAAAAAAAAATGAAAACAAACTTAATGTTAGGCATTCCCGAGTCGCTCACCTTCGCTGGTGCAGCCGCAGCAGCCGCCTTGATTCATCAAGGCACGCTGGACCTCGGACAAAACACAAACGCAAAAATCCTCGCTGACCGTGTGGCGTTGATCAACAGCCGTAACACCTACGAAGAAGCCAAACTCACGCTCGCTGAGCGCCAAGCTTTGGTCGACTCGATCATGGGCGTCGGCCGTGAGTTCATCACCAACGGTCGCGATAACCTCAAACCACATCTTGGTTATCAGTATTCCAAGACGTGGGATGTGACCGGCATGGTTGGTTCCATCGCTGTGCCTGATCAACTCGTGTTCCTGCATCCGATGTTGGATTCATACAACGCTTACTACGGCGCTCATCGGGCGCATGAAGTTGCGAGCTTGAATCTGACGGCGGCACGTGCGGACGAGTTGTCGACCCAATTGATGACTGCCCTCACGGCTGTGAACGAACAGGAGACGGAAGTGAGCCGACTCAAACGTATCCGTGATGTGAAGGCGGAAAAGTTGCTCCGACGTTTGCGCGGCTTGCGCGATGAACTGGGACAAGTGCTCGATCCGCTCGATACGCTCTGGATGGCATTCGGGTTCAACATGCCTGGTGCGGACCAAACACCGGAGTCGCCCGCAAACGTGTCAGCCGTAGTGATTGGCCCAGGGACGGCAGCGTTGCGATGGGACGCAGCGGCGCGTGCGGAGTATTACCGCGTTTGGAAGAGGGTCATCGGTGTGGATGCGGAACCGGTGGCGGTTGGTTCGCGAGCGGATATCGACTTCAACCTGGAGAATCTGCCAGCGGCTTCGACGATCGAGATTTATGTCTCGGCGGTGAATAACGGCGGCGAAAGCCAGTTGTCGGAGAAGATCACGATCACGACTCATTAAGCTGGAGTTCACGCTTTAGCGTGTGGGAAAGGGGGACAACGTAAACGTTGAACTCCAACAAGCCGCCCGGGAAACCGGGCGGCCTTTTTGCTGCCTGATATTGTTCAAACTATAACTTCCGTTTCTGATTTCTTCGCCGAGTTGCATCTTTTCTGTCCGGTTTTCATTCGGCCGGATGCTATTGGTTAGTTATGACAAGCGATGGTGATGGTGATTTGCTTCGCCGCTATGCCGAGACCGGGTCCGAAGATGCGTTTGCTGAATTGGTTCGGCGACACGTCGATCTGGTTTATTCTGCGGCCTTACGGCAGGTCAATGGTGACGCTCACCTCGCGCAGGATGTTGCCCAGACTGTTTTCGGCAATCTGGCCAGTAAGGCGGCGTCTCTTTCGAGTCGTGATGTCTTAACCGGCTGGCTTTATACAAGCACTCGCTTCGCGGCCTGCAACGCCGTGCGGACGGAGCGGCGCCGCCAGACTTATGAACATGAGGCCAATTCCATGCGCGAATTACTTGTCGACTCCGGACCCGAATTGGACTGGTCCAGACTCCAGCCTGAACTCGACGCGGTGATGGATGAACTCAATGAAACGGATCGCGAGGCGATTTTGTTGCGTTATTTCGAGAACCGACGCCTGGCCGACGTAGGCGAGAGATTAGGCTTGAGCGAAGATGGGGCCAGGAAGCGCGTTGATCGTGCGTTGAACAAACTCCGCGATCAATTCGCCCAGAAGGGTATTACGACGACCGCTACAGCATTGTCTTTGGTCATTACCGCCAATGCCGTCCAGGCAGCACCGGTTGGAGTTACCGCCGCGATTGTCGCCGCTGCCGTTGTCTCAGGAACTGCCCTTTCCACTTCCACTGCCCTCGCCGCCACCAAAATTATTACCATGACGACACTGCAAAAAACTCTCGTGACTGCGGCGTTCGCCGTGGTCGCCGGACTGGGGATCTACGAAGCGTACCAGGCCATCCAACTGCGCGACCGCGTTCGAACCCTCCAGCAACAACAAGCGGCGATCAATGAGAAATTCCAGCAATTACAACGCGAACGCGACGACTCCGCGAAGCAGCTGGCTGCCTTGACGGACGAATTGGCCAGGGTGAAAAAGAATCCATCCGAAGTGTTCAAGCTGCGCAGTGAGGTGGGAGTCTTGCGCCAGGAAAAAGCTGCCGCCGACGGACAGAGCGCCGCGAGCAGAGCCCTCGCGGATCCGGAAACCCGGAAAGCCGTTCGGGAGCGCAATAAAACCACCATGAGCGCCATCTACTCCGAGCTGGCGAAGCGTCTGAACTTGACGCCTGAACAGACGGGGCAATTGAACAATCTGCTAACCGACGATGCCATGAGCAACGTGGAACTGGTCATGCAAGCCTTGCGTGATGGCAAATCGCAGGCGGAAGCGAGGCAGATTTTTTCCACGTCGGACAAGGCGCTTCAGGCCCGGATCCAGGCGCTGCTCGGTGACGAGGGCCTGGCGCACTATCAGGATTACACAAAGAATCTTGGCAGCACCGTATTCATCGAATCGTTCGGGCCAAGTCTAACGGGTGATCCGGCAACGGTGGCAGATAAGAAAAGCCGGCTTTTGCTGGCCATGCAGGAGACAACCCAATCCGCACTGGCCGCCGCCGGTCTTCCCGCCGATTACCAGACGCTCACCGTGATGAATCCTTGCAACTTCGTTTCAGAGGCAGAAGCAGAGCAAAGTCTTCAACTCAAGGACAACATCTTCGGACAGGTTGCTGTGCAGGCCAGCGTTTTTCTCAACGCGGAGGAACTGAACAAGTTCCAGGAAGCCCGGACCAACGCGATCAAAAACACTCGGAACTATCTCTTAATGGAACGGAAGCTGATGTCTCCTGCTTCACAATGAGAAATAGTCGATAGACAATTATAGCGATTGCGAAAAGTGAGGGCGTGTTGCCCAAATCCTGGACCGCGGCTGTCCCAGCCGCAGCAGCTTAGTCAGACCTAAAACGTTAGGTTAAACCGGTGCGGTGTTGACATCTTTGGCCGCTGCGGCTGAGACAGCCGCGGTCCGAAAACTAACGGCCCCTTTAAGAAACACGTCCGTGATTCCGGATAGCCGGACGCAGCAATATGTGTCGAACCTCTGCCGTGTTTACCCCAGCCAGCTCTGTCGCGTTACTCGTCGCCTTTGCTTTGCTTCTTCTTTTTCTTTTTCGTCAGGCCGGTATCTTTTTCTGTATTGGGCGTCGGCATGGGGGCGTGAATTTCCTTTTGCCAGGCGAGAAGTTTGGCGTGCAGTTCTTTTGTTTTCTCGGGATTCGTCTGCGCCAGATTATTCTTTTCGCCGAGGTCGTCGTGCAAATTGTAAAGTTCCAGACGATGGTCTTCGAAGAATTCCATCAGCTTCCAATCGCCGGAACGAATGGCACCCGCAGGCAACGTGCGCCAGGAACCCGCACCAGCACCGAGGTAACCCGGGAAATGCCAATAGATGGCATCGCGTTTGAGCGTCGATTTACCGCCGCTCTTCAGCACATCGAGATAACTCACGCCATCAAGCGTATAATCACTCGGACGCTTGGCTCCGGCAACTTCCAACAACGTCGGATACAAATCGACGCCGATGATGGTCT
>JAQGOU010000333.1 GCA_028293445.1 Verrucomicrobiales bacterium
TTGAAGTTAAATGCCGGCGCCACCGTTTGGTGAACCGGGCGTGTGCCCGAGGATTGTGTTGTTTTCATCTGCCACCAATCAGTTCCTAATCGGTGGCACTTTTCCAACTGAATCGTTCCGGCTTAGAACAAGCCGGTTGGCGCTTTTTTCCAGAAAAGGGCGGGCCGGACAATATCATTTGTGAGTGCCGCATTTCTAAAAAGGTCTATTCGCCCAGCTTGGATTTGGGCAACGATTTTGAAAAGTGTGGCCACGGCTTCGTGGATTACCTGTTGCTGAATCTCGATCGCAAGCCGGTCGCGTTGGTCGAGGCTAAACGCGAAGGCATTGACCCGCTGGACGCCAAGGAGCAGGCGCGCGACTACGCCAAGTCTTTGGGCATCCGGCATATTTTCCTCTCCAACGGCATCATTCAGTACTATTGGGATTTGAGCCACGGCAATCCGACCCGCATTTCGCATTTGCTGTCGTTGGAACAGTTGGGCGAGGCGTCGCGGTGGAACCCCGACCCCCAAAAGTTGACCGAAGCCAAGGTGGATGAAAATTACATCGCCGTTTCCCAGGATGCGGGCTGGCTTAATCATTCCCCTACGCAGCGCGACATTGTCCGTGTCAACCAGAACATCAAACTGTTGCGGGACTACCAACTCGACGCCGTTGTCGCGTTGCAAAAAGCCTACGCCAAGGGCAAAAACCGCTTCCTGTTTGAAATGGCGACCGGCACGGGCAAAACCCTGTTGAGCGCCGCCGTCACGAAATTATTCATTCGCTCCGCCAATGCTGCACGCGTCCTCTTTCTGGTGGATCGCATTGAATTGGAAAATCAGGCCGCCCGGAATTTTAACCATTATCTCGCCAAGGACAGCATCAGCACGGCGCTTTACAAAGAGCGGCGTGACGACTGGATCAATGCGCAAGTCGTCGTGACCACCATTCAAAGTCTTGCGGCGGGCAACCGTTATCTAACCGAATTTTCGCCCAACGATTTCCAACTCATCATTTCCGATGAAGCCCACCGCACCATCGGCGGTAACAACCGCGTAATTTTTGAATACTTTATCGGCGCAAAACTTGGTCTTACGGCCACCCCCAAGGATTATTTGAAGGGCATCGACCCGGCCATGATGCGGGAGGACGACCCCCGCGAATTGGAACGCCGCTTGTTACTTGACAGTTACCGCACGTTCGGTTGCGAGGACGGCAACCCCACTTTCCGTTTCAGCCTCGTCGACGCCGTTAATCACAAGCCGCCATACTTGGTAAACCCTTTTGCAGTAGACTGCCGGACAGACATTACTACCGAACTCCTGTCACAAAAGGGCTGGGCCGTGAAGCTCGCCACCCTGGACGACAACGAGGAGGAGGAGGAAAAAACGTTTTACAAACGCGATTTCGAGAAAAGGTTTTTCTCGGATGCCACCAACGAAACCTTCGTCCGCACGTTCCTGAAAAACGCCAAGCGCGACCCGCTCACCGGCGAGATCGGCAAGACCATCGTCTTCGCCGTCAGCCGCAAACACGCGCGCAAGCTCACCAAGCTGCTCAACGACGAAATCGAAAAACTGCACCCTGGCAAATATCAGTCCGACTTTGCCGTGCAAATCACGTCCGACATTCCCTCCGCGCAGGACATGACCAAGAAGTTCGACAGCGAACGCAACGCGCTCAATGGCAAATCCTCGTTCAAGCCCGAGTTCATTGATTACAATAGTTCCCGCACGCGCGTTTGTGTGACCGTCGGCATGATGACCACCGGTTACGATTGCGAGGATTTGCTCAATGTAATGCTCGTCCGCCCGATTTTTTCCCCGACCGATTTCATTCAGATAAAGGGACGTGGCACTCGCCTTTACACTTTCCGGCACAAGCAGGCCGGCCACGAACATAAGGCCGAAAAAGACAATTTCTATTTGTTTGATTTTTTCGCCAACTGCGAATACTTCGAGAAGAATTTCGATTACGGCAAACGCATTCAACCTCCGCGCGAAGGTGGCGGTGGGCCAAACGACGGCGAGGGGGGTGGCGGCGGTCGCCCGAACATTGATTTTACCTGGACTGGTCCGGATGAACTGAAGGAGAAGCGCGAGGAACAGATCGGTTTGCAGGGGATGAAAATCGACCGGGAGGCGTTCTCCCGCAGCTTTGAGGAAACCACCCGCCGGGAGGTGGAGAAATTCCCCGAACTCCACGAGGCCGTCGAAACCCGCGACTGGCAGCGGGTTGAGGCGTTTGTCCGCGAACACATTTTCGACAAACCGCAGGAATTCTGGACCACCGAAAAACTTCGCGACGCTTACGGCGTGGATCGCCGGCTTTCGCTGGGCGAGATCCTGCAAAAAGTTTTTGGGGTGATTCAACGCTTCCCAACCCGCCAAGATTTGGCTGATGAGGATTTTGACCGTTTCCTGTCCTGTAGCGGCGTGGACGGTTCAAAAGTGCACGAACTTCAAACCCTCTTCACAGCCTACCTGCTTTATCCCGACATCCGCGCCGCCGTGGATGCGGGCGACTTCGGAAAGCTTGCGACCGATGCGCGCCTGAATCTGCGCGAACTTATTGCCCTTGGTGAACCGCAGCGCAAGCTGGCGCTCAACTACATCAAGGACAATATCGTCATCAACCGCTACTTCGCCGCCTGACCCGCCCCCGCTTTCATGCTTAACAAGGAAACCAAACGCCGTATCGATAATGCCCGTGACATTCTGGTCGGCCAGCTTCCGCTGCCATCGGACCAGATTGAACTCATTACCATCGCTCTGATTTATAAATTCATGGACGACATTGATGAGCAGTCGCGCGAACTCGGCGGCAAGTCCACGTTTTTTGTCGGGGATCTCCGTGGCCTGTCCTGGCGCAAGCTCATCAGCAACACCTTGAGCGGCGACGAACGCGTCACAAAATTCATTCAGGGCATTGAGGCCGTCAGCGATGCGAAAAACCAGAGCATCCCCGAACTGTTCAAGAGCATTTTCAAAAACGCGTTTCTCAAATTCCGGGACGGACAGGTGTTGAAGCTGTTCCTTGATGAAATCAACGGCTTTAACTACGACCATTCCGAGGAACTCGGCAACGCCTTTGAATACCTGTTGGATACGATGGGTACGCAGGGACAAAACGGCCAGTTCCGCACCCCGCGAAACATCATTGAGTTCATCGTGGACGTGGTTGACCCGCAGAAGGACGAAGCCGTCCTCGACCCGGCGTGCGGCACGGCGGGCTTTTTGATTTCCGCCTTCAAACACATTCTCGCTGCCAACACTTCCGCGAAAGCCGCCGAAAAAGACCCGCACGCGGGTGACCAGCTCAAATCCGCAGCGCGCGAAAAACTCACCCGCAACATCACCGGCTACGACATCACCCCGCTCATGTGCCGCCTCTCGCGGGTGAACATGTATCTGCATCACTTCGCCAACCCCGTCATCCACGAATATGACACCCTTACTAACAAGAACCGTTGGGGCGATAAGTTCGATGTAATCCTCGCCAATCCGCCGTTTATGACGCCGACAGGCGGCATCAGCACGCACGACAAATTCCGCATTGCCGCCAAACGCGCCGAGGTTCTGTTTGCCGATTTCATCCTGGAACACCTTAACGCTAATGGTCGCGCCGGGTTCATCGTCCCCGAGGGCATCATCTTTCAGAACAACGACGACTATGTGAGCCTGCGCAAGTGGCTCATCAATGAAGCCGGACTTTGGGCGGTTGTTTCGCTCCCCGCCAACATCTTCCAGCCATATTCCGGCGTGAAGACTACCGTGATGCTGGTGGATCGCGCGCTCGCCCGTCAGCGCAATGAGATTTTGCTGGTGAAGGTCGAAAACGACGGCTTTTCACTCAACACCAACCGCACGCCCGTTCCGCAAAACGATTTACCCGCCGCGCTGGAGTTGTTGAAGGTCGCCAAGCAGCCTGATTTTCGATCCGCAATCCCCAATCTGAAATCCGCAATTCAGCACCGCATTGTGCCTCGTGGTGATTTTGCCAAGCTGGACGCCTACAAGGCCGGCTCCAACGCTTGGGATTTCGTCCGCAAGTTTCATGTGCGTGCCGAACGTCTGAAAAAAGCCGCCACCGACGCCCGCGCCGCAGGTAACCATGACGAGGCGGAAAAGGTGCAAAAGGCGCTGACCAAACTGCCCGCAGAATTCTCGGAGGCGACTGGACTGCCCAAGTTGCCTGACACTGAAGCAAAGCTTCGAGCCATCTTTGATGAAGCCATGAGGGCGGAGGCAGTAAACTACGGCGACAAACCGAACCAACCGGGCAAACTCACCAGCGATTTACGCGAAGCTTTGGACAACAAACGCGACTATCCCCTCACCAGTGAACGAACTGGGGATCAGAAGCTTTCACAGAACGCAAAGTGGCCAAGTGTCGCGCTTGGGGAAATCTGCACATTCATGACTGGTGGGACACCAATCTCAACGAGAGTGGATTATTACGAGAATGGAACGGTGCCTTGGTTGGTGTCTGGCGACATTCATGGCTTTGAGATTTGGGACTGCAAGAAGCGAATCACTCCGAAAGCAGTGAGCAATTCGAGTGCTCGAGTCCTGCCAAAAAACAGCGTCTTAATTGCGCTGAACGGACAAGGTAAGACTCGCGGGACAGTTGCATTGCTCCGAATGGAGGGTGCCACCTGCAACCAGTCACTGGTAGGGATCACACCAATTCAAGCAACACGAGCGATGCCTGAATTCATCTTCTGGATGCTGCGATCCATTTATTCGGAAATACGTGATATGACCGGAGACAATGAGCGAAGCGGTCTCAATATTCCGATCCTGAAGAGCATCAGAATCCCCCTGCCGCCGCTGGAGGTGCAGAAAGAAGTTGTTGCAGAAATCGAAATTTATCAACGCGTGGTTGAGGGTTGTGCCGATGTCCTCGACCACTACCGCCCCAGCTTAACACTCAGCCCCGATTGGCCTACGATTGAACTAGGTGAAATTTGCACCATTAAGTCTGGAGGAACGCCTGACAGAGGCAACCCATCGTACTGGGGCGGGGAAATCCCGTGGGTGACAACAACTCTGATCGACAATGGCGTGATCCACCGGGTGAATGAATTTATTACTCGCGAAGGATTGAAGAATTGTCCGGCTTGGATTGTCCCCAAGGGGACTGTGCTCATGGCGATGTATGGGCAAGGAGTCACTAGAGGTCGGGTTGCCATTCTCGGCATGGACGCAGCGGTGAATCAGGCTTGCGCCGCGTTACTAATCAGGAGCCCTTTAATTCTGAACGGCTACCTTTTCGCGATTTTGCAAACATGTTACGAGGACTTGCGGCGGATTAGCGACGCACGTGGTGGAAACCAAAGCAACCTGAGCGCGCAGCTTCTAAAAGAATATGTGATTCCATTGCCCCCAATCAAAACCCAGAAAATAATTGTCGCCGAGCATGAGCGCGAGCAGGCCACGCTGGCTGGAGCGGAGGAATTGAGATCCAAATATGCGGCCAAAATTGCCACCCGCCTCGCCGCCGTCTGGGGAGTGAAGCCATGAGGTCCAGCAAGTTCGACGAGTTTGATTTGTATTCGGAAAACTTGCTGCTGGCCCAGCATGATGTTTCCGAAATCATCAGCCACGAACTCATGAAGGGCGAGGTACGCGAGGATTTTTTAATTTCCGTTCTTGCATCGTGTTCCGAACCGCCACCCATCTTGGTCAGAGGCACGCTTTCGGACGGAAAAAAGGATGCCGGGCAACTAGACATCATCCTTTGCCGACCGCATGCCCAATTGAGGAAAATGGGTTCGCAATGTTACGTTGAAAAAAGCGATTCCCTCTGTGTCATCGAGGTAAAAGGCAACTGCACCGGGCGGGATTTGAATCGCGCGGAGGCAAAAGCCCAGGTGATTCAAAAACTAAAAGGGAAGGAAAAACCCCTTTATGGCGTGGTTTGCTACAAATCGAAACTAACCGAGGCGACCATCATGAAGCGGTTTGGTTTCGCGTATGAAGCCAACACGGAAACCTATTTCGACCCGGCAACCGCCCCTAAGTCCAAAAAGTCCCAGTGGCCTAAAATCATCTATCCCAATTTGGATTTTTTCATGTCGTTCGAGGAGGATAAAAAGATTTTCGTGCGGAAGTATGCGCTCACACCAGGCACGTTTCGGTTCGCGCGGGTAATGAATAATCCTCTCATCAAAGATCTGTTTTCGATGGTGAAAAGCCTGTGGAAAACGGCGCACCATTAAAGTCAACCCAGCGAGTGAGAAATCAATATGAGCAAGCTCGCCAACAAAATCGAAGCCCATGACCGCAACCGTCCTATTGTGAAAGGTGTCAGGCCATGGCTTGTTTCGTTTCGGACCTCAAGATCTCCGAGCAGAGCATTTACAATGAACCCGCCATATCGTCGGCTTGATCATTCGGGACGGGAACGGTTGAGGGCGAGGAAGGAGTGCGGAGTGCGGAGTGCGGAGTGCGGAATTGGGGGCAGGCAGGAAAAGGGGCGGGAAACCGAAAGGGGCGGGC
>JAQGOU010000345.1 GCA_028293445.1 Verrucomicrobiales bacterium
ACACGGCGCCGGTTCTCACCGTTCCGGGCAATCAAACGATCAACGAACTTACGACCTTGACGGTTACCAATACCGCAACAGATGCAGACAGTCCCGCAAATGCTTTGACCTTTGCGCTGGTCTCCGCCCCGAGTGGCATGTCGCTCAATACAAACAGTGGGGTGATCACATGGACGCCAACGGAGGTGCAAGGGCCGAGCACGAATACGGTCACCGTCAGTGTTACTGATAATGGTTCGCCTAATTTTAGTAATACGAACAGTTTTACTGTCATCGTTAATCAGGTGAACAACGCGCCGATTTTCACCCTTACGACCAATGTCCTCAATATTCTAGAGGACGCCGGACCACAGAGTCTCACGATTGCTTCCTTGATCGATGTCGGCGCTCCTGACGAAGGTTCTCAATCGCTTACGATCACCGTGACCAACAATAACACCGGCTTGTTTTCACATCAGCCAACCATCACGAACGGGGTCCTGGATTATTGTGTGGCTTCAAATGCCAATGGAAGTGTGACTGTTACAATTACGGTCACCGACGACGGTGGAACCTTGAATGGCGGTGTCAATACCACGACAACCAATCTCATGATCAACGTATCGCCGGTAAACGATGCGCCTTCCTTTACTAAAGGTTCTGACGTCAGCCTGGCGCCTGTGAACCGGAGCGTTGCGGTTACAAATTGGGCGACCAATATTCGCCGTGGGCCGACGAATGAAAGTGCTCAAGGCGTAATCTTCATCGTCACCAACGACAGCAGTTCCTCATTTGTTCAGCAGCCGACGATTTCGTCCAATGGCATCCTACGTTTTGAAATAGCAGCGGCTGTGTCAAATATTCTGGCTACAATCTCGGTGCAATTGACCGATGACGGCGGGACGACCAATGGCGGCATAGACACGAGCAGCGTTCAAACATTCAGGATCAGTTTATCCGGGCTCTTTGGGCCGTCCACAAACTATGCCGCTGGACAGGGGCCCGCTGGGATTTGGTTGGGTAACTTGCGTGGTCTTACGTTCGCCGGGGCAACGAAGAGCGGCGGTCCGCGTTATCGTGACATGATCGTCGCAAACTATTTGGCCAATTCCGTGACGATTCGATTCTGCAATGACGATGGGACCTTCACCAGCGCAACAAATTATCCCGTTGGACTTAATCCATTCGGTGTCATCAGCGGCGATTTTGATCGCGATGGGTTCGAAGATATTGTTACCGCTAACTCTGGCACGAATACTGTAAGTATTTTAATGAATCAAATTAACCGCACCTTTGCGCCGGCGACGGATTATGTTGTGGGCAGCACGTCCAACCCAGGGCCCATGGGGGTGGTACCAGCGGATTTTGACGGTGACGGTCGCCTTGATTTAGCTATCGCCAACTACAATGAAAGCACGGTCACCGTATTGAAAGGCCTGGGGAATGGTGTCTTTAGTTCACCGACAAACTATGCCGTCGGGCAGGGTCCAATGATGGTCTGGTTCGGAGATTGCGACAAAGACGGCAAGATTGATCTAATTACTCCCAATAAAGACGCTGGCACGTTAACGATTTTACCCGGCCTCGGCAATGGCACCTTCGGTACGGCCCAAACGGTCACGCTCTTTTCCGGGGGCAATCCTCAACCAACGTATGTGATGCCTTCTGATTTCAATGGAGATGGGCGATTGGATCTCGTGACGGCCAATTACAATTCAAACACCGTCAGCATTCTGATCGGCCAGAGTAATGGTACTTTTGTTGTCGCGACTAATTACAGCGTGGGAAACAATCCTCGCAGTGTCCTGGTCCGTGACCTGAATCATGATGGTTTGGTGGATCTTGCCGTCGCGAATTCGGGCAGCGATTCCGTCAGCATTCTCTTGAGCGAAGGCGGCGGGGCATTCCACTCCACTGGCCACGTCCCGGTAGGTGGGACTCCGATGATAGTTGTCGGAAGCAATTTTAATAACGATGATGCCACAGACATTGCGGTCACAGACTATGCCGATAATGGTGTCACAATCTTTATTTACTCGGCACCTTTGGCTTATAACTTCGGATTTACGTTATACGAAGACACCCCGACCACTATTCCACTCAGAAGTTCGATGTCGGGTGGCGCGTTGTTAAGTTACACCGTCACGAGCCAGCCTTCGCATGGCGTGGTGACCAATGTTGGAACCAATATTGTTTACACTTCTGATACGAATTATTTCGGGAGTGATAGTTTTACATACACCGCACGCTACGACAGTAATGGGGTTGTCATTGTGTCGGCTGTAGCAACGGTCAGCTTGACGGTGGCTCCGGTCAACGACGCACCAAGCTTTAGCTTGCCCGTGACGGAACTGGTCCTGGTGGGAAATGCAGTTCAGCAGACTAACCTGAACTTTGCCACCGGGATGAGCGCGGGCCCTAACGAGTCAGCCCAGACGCTTAGTTTTGTGCTCAGCACGACCAACGCGGCTTTCTTTTCCGTTCAGCCTCAGATCAGTCCCACTGGCACATTAACCTTTCGCACTGCCACCGGCGCGTTGGGGACGAATACCGTGACGGTCCGGTTGGCCGACAATGGTGGCGTCACGAAGGGGACAAACCAATCCAGTCCGCAGACGTTTAAGATTATTTTGACCAACGTGCCGCCTGTGATCACGCTGCAACCTTCCATTGTTAGTGCGATCCAGGGCAATAATGCGACGTTTCAAACGACAGCCACAGGCACGCCTCCCTTCAACTACCAGTGGGCGGTGAATGGGGCTCCCATTGCCAGCGCGACCGACAGGGTTCTCTCCTTAACCAATGTGCAAAGCGTCGGCACCAATTTCTACGACTGCACCGTCAGTAATGCTGGCGGTTTAGTGACGACGGTGACCAATGCTTTGCATGGTCGATTGATTTGCATTGCCGACACGAATAAACCGATCGTGGCCATTACTTATCCAATCGCCAATGTGCGGTTCACAAACCAGGCGAGTTACACCTTCGGAGGCGTGACAAGGGTTGCACCATCGTCGGTCATTTCTGGTACGGCCACAGACAGTGGACTAATCACGAACGTGACGATTACCCGCATTTTCCCGGCGTATCCGTTGGTGGAGATGCATCCGACGCTCTACGGCTTGCCGGGTGCGAAGAAGTGGACCAACGAAGTAACGCTCGTTGGCGGAACAAATGTCTGGAAAGCAGTGGTCCAGGATTCGGCGGGCAACAGCAACAGCGTGTTGATCACGCGCAGTTGTTTCTTCGCCGCGAGCGCGACGTTGAGCATTGTCACCAACGGAGCCGGTTCCATCACCCCGGTGGGAACAGCTGCCTCCTTTGCTGCCTTCGGTACACCGATTGATGGAGCATCCTTGGAAGCAGGCCGTCAATACACGATTCTCGCGACTCCTGCGGGCAACAATATCTTCACCAATTGGACCGTCATGGATGATCTGACTACCAATTGTTTCAGTACGAATAAGCTAACCTTCACGATGGTGACCAACCTGGTGATCACGGGCAATTTTGTGACGAACCCGATCGTGGCCGGAGGCGTAGCCGGTAAATACAACGGTCTGTTCTACGAAACCAACGGAGTAGGGGAGCCCAACATCAAGACCAACTCCACCGGATTTGTGGGCAACCTGATTGTAGGAACCAACCGAACCTACAGCGGTGCGCTGACTCTTGAAGGCAAGGTCTACGCAATCGCGGGAACATTTGATGTTTCCGGTGACGCGACCAAGGTCGTCCCACGGGCAATCTACTCTCGTAGCAATTTGTTTGTGAGTCTGCATCTGGATTGGGCGCAGAATACCAAGACGGTTACCGGCGTGGTTTCCAATATGAGTAATATTGGGGATGACCAATGGAGTGCGCCTTTGTTGGCTGATCTCGCAGGCACGGCTTCCACCCTCGGGACATCGAGTCGTTATACGATGTTAATTGCACCTGGAAGCGATTCGCCGACGAATTCACCGGGCGGTTACGGCTACGGATTAGTCACCAACAATCCGCTCGGGTTGATTACTCTAAGTGGCAAGTTGTCTGATGGAACGGCGATTGCACAAACCGTTCCGAAATCAAAGGACGGCTACTGGCCTCTGTTCGTTAGTCTTTACGGTGGACGCGAGTTGGTGGCTGGTTGGCAGAGTCTTGCCGGCGGCGTGCCCACCGGAACGCTTGGCTGGGTGAAGGAAACGATGAGTAGCTCCAGTCTGATCAAGAGTTATCTCGATGGCTTCACCAATGCATCCGTCGACGTAAGCGGTTCCACCTACGTGAAACCGGCGCTGAATACCCCTGCGCTGGCGAATACCAATCTGGTTCTGGAAATCAATAGTCTGGATACCAATGACGTCACGGATCTGAAATGGGATGTGCAGTTAAAACCTAATAATACCTTTGTGGTGAAACCCGGCACCGTCGGGAATACCAGTGCGACGAACCTGTTGACTGGCTCCATCACTGTTGCCGATGGCACCTTGAGCTTTACTTTCCGTCCCACCGGCTTCGCGGTGAACCGTATTGTTGTTGGTGCGGTAAATCAAAGTCAGACCAATGGTTTTGGAGCGAACATCGGACGAAGCCGCGTGAACCCAAGTGTCACGAACGTCAGCTCATTCTATCTGCATACGCCTTGATCAGGTGATAGATTGAGGCCACGCGCACAGACCGCAGACTCACTGCGGTGTTGTCGCGTGGTTTGTCTTAAGAAAGAATCCCGTCAATCAATTGCCCGTGCACATCGGTCAGACGGCGATTGATGCCGTTATTGCGGAACGTCAGTTTCTCATGATCGATGCCGAGTAGATGCAGAATCGTGGCGTGCATGTCGTAGCAGGTGGTTTTGTCCTTCATCGCTTTCCATGACCACTCGTCGCTTTCCCCGACGGAAATTCCTGGCTTAAGCCCGGGGCCCGCCATCCAGGTGACGAACGTGCCACCGTTATGATCGCGACCGACGCTCCCCTGGCTGAACGGCATGCGTCCGAACTCCGTCGTCCAAATTAACAACGTGTCCTCAAGCATCCCGCGCCCTTTCAAATCTTTAATCAACGCCGCGATCGGTTGATCAACACTCTTCGCGACAGAACCCAGTTCTTTTGTGATGTCCGCGTGGTTATCCCAATTCCCGCTCGCGCCGGAAGTGCCGCTCCAGACTTGCACGAAACGCACACCGCGCTCCAGCAGCCGCCGGGCGAGAAGACAATTGCGTCCGAAATCTTCCGTCGTTTTATCGTCGAGGCCGTAAAGCTTTTTAGTTGCCTCCGTCTCACCAGAAAGCTCGAGCACTTCCGGTGCGCTCAATTGCATTTTCGCCGCGAGTTCATACGAAGCGATGCGCGCGTCGAGACGCGAATCGCCTGGGTTCTTTTCCAGATGCTCGCGATTCAGTTTCTCGAGCAACTTCAAGCCATCCGCTTCGCTCTGTTTGTTGATGTATTTGGCGGAAGCGGGCGGGAACAAATCGACGATCGGTGTCGGGGCGCTGGCTTTAATGATCGTGCCTTGATGCGAGACCGGCAGAAAGCCGTTGGAAAAACTTCCCTTCGAATTGTAAGGCAATCCACGCGAATCGGGCAGGACCACGAACGACGGGAGATTGTCATTCAAGCTGCCGAGACCGTATGAAATCCACGCGCCCATGCACGGAAAGCCAGGGAGAAGAAAGCCGCTGTTCTGCAAATAGACGCCCGGCCCGTGGACATTCGTTTTCGACGACATCGCCATCAGAAACGTCAAGTCATCCACGCAACCAGCCATGTGCGGAATGATGCTGCTGACCCAGCGTCCCGACTGGCCATGTTGTTTCCAGTCGTACGGACTTTTCATCATGCTGCCAGGCACGCTCGTAGCGGCTTCCACTTTTTCGCCCGGATCAAACTTTTGACCGCTCCGTTTGATCAACTCGGGTTTGTAATCAAACATGTCGCATTGGCTCGCGCCGCCATTCATGAAGAGCTGAATGACCCGCTTCACTTTCGCGCGATGATGCAGGCCACCGTTAAATTCCGGACGTGGTTTGTAAATGCCATCTGCCAGCAGCCCGCTTTGTCCAAGCAGATGCGTCATGGCGATGCCGCCGAGACCGCCGCCGTAGCGCCATAGAAACTCCCGCCGTGTGACACTGTTATGAGTTTGGTTTCGCATGAGGTGCTGTTGTTTCCTCAGTTCAGAAAAAGAAATTCGTTACTGTTCAAGAGCAAGCGACAGGTATTCGCCATGCCGTGCTTCTTTGCATACGGTTCCAGCTCTTTTAATTCGCGACTGGTCGGTTCGCGATTCAACGCCAGTCCGTACGCCTTTTTAATCTGCTCCCGCAACGGGCCGCTCCCTGCGACCTTCGTCGCGAAGTGTTCGCTCTGGCGCACGACGAACGCATCGTTCCACATCGCCAACGCCTGCAATGCTGTCATCGAAAGATTACGCACCGGAGTAAGCTGCGAGGAATCCGCGCAATCCAGCGCGTCCATGAAAGGATCCGGCACAGTGCGAAAGAGGTAACGGTAAACGCTGCGGCGAAGCGCTTCCGGGCTATCGACGTCGAAGCGATTGTAATCCGCGATCGGAGTGCGATTAGGAACTAGATCCTCACTGTAAAATTGTTTGGCTGGCGGGCCGCCCATTTTCAGATCGAGCTTGCCGGTGATCTGCAAAACGCCGTCGCGCAAAGATTCGGCATCCAATCGCGCGCGATTCATGCGCCATAACAGCAGGTTTCCCGAATCAGTCGTGGCATAACGCGGATTGTCTTCCGATGATTGTTGATAGACGGCACTGGTGAGAATGAGCCGATGCAATTTCTTCAAGGAGCCACCGCTGTCACGAAACGAAATCGCCAGCCAATCGAGTAACTCGGCGTGGCTCGGACGCCCGCCCATTTGACCAAAGTCGTTGGGCGTCTCGACGAGTCCGCGCCCGAAGTGATAGTGCCAGACGCGATTGGCGATCGAACGCCACGTCAGGAAGTTCTTCGAATCTGTAATCCATTTCGCGAGCGCTGCGCGGCGGGCACCTTCGTCATTGGCGTCGGACAATTCAAATCGCGGTGGAAGATTCGTCATGCACGAAAGAGCTCCGGGGATCGCGGGATCGCCTTCCTTACTTACGTCGCCGCGTTTCAGCAGAAAAATAGGGCGGGGGATCTTCGCGGGTGTGAATTTTCCAGCCGGTGGAAAATCGTTGGCTGCGGCGTAAACCATCTTTGGCTTCGGCAACGCGGCGAGTTCCTTATCGATTTGTCCCTTCAAATAAAAGACGGCCAGCTCGATCTTTTGCTCGTGACTGCGGTTGGCCGACTCGATCGCGAGAATCGTTTTAATGTTGTCGGGAAGCCGTTCCGCTTTCACCGGGCGCGGTGACGTCGTGATGGAAATTCGTGGACGCAAGAGGGTGTGCTCTCTTCCGTGGAGTTGCGCCAGGGTAAAGGTAAGAGTCGTGCCGCCGTCGAAGCCCGCATTCTCTTTCAGCTCGAACACGGCGTAGTGCGGCTTGCCGGTTTCCGGAAAAATTCCCCACGCGGTGTTTGTATCGCCATCGATTGTTTTCTCAACGCCCCAGCTCTCCTGGTTGAAATCAGCGCTTGGGTTTTGCAGCGCCAATGCCTTTGCGCTCGCTGCATTTTCTTTCGGAGCAGCCGTCGCGCGGAACTCTGACAAATGAAAGTTTCCATTCTCCGGTTGTCGGCCGGGTCCGTTGCGCGGATGCGACGTGTCGGTCATCACTTCGAGACGAATCGCCGTGATGTTCTTCAAATCGGTTTGCGCCGTGATGGTGTAAGTGTCGGTCAGAGGCGCAATGCCACTTGCGAGCAGCGACAGATCTTTTTGTTTCGTTAAGGTTGCTCCGGCCGAGGAGGTAAACGTTTCGGGCGACAGCACCGTCCAGATGTTTTGGCTCGAAAAGGATTTTTCCCACGCTGCGAGCTGCGTCTGCATCTCGGGGCCGAGGAGCGTTTCGTAAAAGCGTTTATCCTTCACTTCCAGCGCGAGCTTCTTCCGGAGCAATTGTTGCCGCTGCAGATTGATCTTCGGATCCGTATCATAAGGACGTTCCGCGCGATCGACGCCGGCGAAGCAGGCTTGCAGGTTGTAATAGTCCATCTGCGGAATCGGATCGAACTTATGATTGTGACAACGGGCGCAATGCACCGTCGTGCTGACAAACGTGGAGATCGTCGTCATCACCATGTCGTCGCGGTCAAGATAGCGGGCGACTTTCTTGTCCACGGTGTCGTCCATGATTTGCATCAGCGAACTCTCATCCCAGGGACCCGCCGAAATAAATCCGGTCGCAATAATTCCATTCGGATCTTCCGGATAGAGAACGTCGCCGGCCAACTGTTCCTCCACGAAACGGGCGTAAGGTTTGTCGTCGTTGAACGCTTTGATCACATAATCGCGATAAGGCCATGCATTTGGACGCGGCCGATCTTCGTCGTGTCCATGGGAGTCGCCGTAGTGAACGACATCGAGCCAATGCCGCGCCCAACGTTCGCCGTAGCGAGGACTCGCGAGTAAACGGTCGACGACTTTCGCGAACGCATCGCGCGACTTGTCCTTCAGGAAGGCTTGCATCTCCTCTGGCGTCGGCGGAAGTCCGGTGAGATCAAACGTGGCGCGGCGGAGCAGGGTGCGCTTGTCCGTCGGTGCCGACGGCTTCATATTTTTCTCCTCCAGCTTCGCGAGGATGAAGTTATCGATCGGTGTCTTCGCCCAGGATTTATTTTTCGGTTTGGGAACATCGACCGGCGCGAGCGGCTTGAGTGACCAAAAGGTTTCCTTCGTAAATTTGGAAGTGTCGAGCGGTCGGCTGTAAGTGGCACCGGCAGTGATCCACGTTTTCAGCGTTTGAATATCCGCCTCCGCCAGTTTCTCCCGCTTAAAGGGCATGCCGGGCGAATGGGCGTGCGTCACCTTTTTGTAGAGCAGACTGGCCTCCGGTTTTCCGGCGACGACGATCCGCTCACCACTTTCGCCTCCTTTCAACAACGTTTCATGCGTGGAGAGATCGAGACCGCTGCGGGTTGTTTTCCCGCCATGACATTCGAGACAATTCTTCTCTAAAACCGATAAGGCTGGGATGTCCGGACTCTCGGCGAAAGAGGTTGCCGCGGCGGACAGCCCGAAGGCAGTCGCCACCAAGAGTTTTTGCAGACACGTCATCACGGATGGGAGTTGGCGATCAGTCTAAGCGTTGGACAGAGCCACTCGCAATACTTGAAAAGCGGAACCGACAACAAGAGGCTGCCTTCAGGAAAGTGTGCCAAAATGTCACACTTGGAAATTGCCACACTTTTTTTACTGCCTTTTTGATCCTGAGTGGGTTTCTAGCCGGAATTATGTCCTCTAAACCTGTTGCGAACGGTCGAATGGGGGCGAAAAATCTGAAAACCGCAAACATCTTTCCCAAAATGACGTCAAAAACGGTGGTTTTACGTAAGTCACTGACTGACAGTCTTGTAGCAACGCATATATTATTATATGCGGAAATTACAGGCTGGAATTTTGGAATTTATTATTAAATGCGGAATTTCCATTCTGTAAACGGCGCATTTATTATTATAGGCGGGAATTCCAGCCTTACCGTGGCGCCTATATTATTATAGGCGCCGTTTACAGAATGGAAATTCCGCATTTAATAATATAGGCGTCGCCGTCAGCCTGAAAATCCCGCCAATATTATTATAGACGTCACGGGGAGGCTGGAATTCCCGCGTATAAAAGTATAGGCGCTGCCGTCAGGCTGGAATTCCCGCATTTATTCTCATAAACCGCGGAGATATCCCGAAAATTTGGCTCCAGAAGAGAGGTAGGAAATCCCCTTCGGATACTCTTGCTCAAAATGTGATATACCCGATCGAGGCGCTTCAAAAGAAGGCATTTTAACGGACAGGATTGTATGGAGTGGGACAAATTGGCACACCCGCTTTGAAACGCCGTTGGGTGGGATCGATTCCGTCGGCTTTTTGAAAAATCCGTGTTCATCCGTGTTCATCTGTGGTTAATTTTCCCTAGGTTAAGTCCTTGTCACAGCAATGAAAATTACGGATGACTACAAAGCGAAGTTTCGCACCTGGGTGAACAACCCCGTTGTCGTTGCGCTCCCGGAGTTCCCGAAACTCCCGGCCTTCCCATCGCAAAAATTCCGTTCACACGAAGAAATGAATCGGTGGAAGCAATCTCTCCTTCGTCAAGTTGCCCATTTGGGGAAATTGTAATTACTTTTATGGAATACGAAGCCGTCATTGGTCTAGAGACCCACGTCCAGCTGAAAACGAAGTCGAAAATGTGGTGCGGGTGCGCCAATGCGTTTGGCTCCGACCCGAATACCAATGTCTGCCCGGTGTGCCTCGGCCTGCCTGGCGTATTGCCGGTCGCCAATGAAGAAGCGCTCAAGAAAACGGTGCTCACCGGATATCTCCTCAATTGCTCCATTCCGGCGCTCGCGAAGTTTGATCGTAAGAATTATTTTTATCCCGACGCCGCCAAGAATTACCAGGTCACTCAATACGACAAACCTTCGACGCTGGGCGGCTATGTCGATTTTGAATTTCAAGGCGGGATGTCCCGCGTGCGCATTACCCGTGCGCATTTGGAAGAAGATGTCGGAAAGAATTCCCATCTCGAACGCTTCAGCGGCGTTGATTTCAACCGCGCGGGAGTGCCGTTGCTCGAAATTGTTTCGGAACCGGACATGACCAGTTCCGACATGGCCTATGAGTATCTCAATGCGCTGAAAGATATTCTTGTCTACGGCGGCGTCAGTGATTGCGACATGGAAAAGGGAATGGTGCGTTGCGATGTGAATATCAGCGTGCGTCCGAAGGGGCAGAAGGAACTGGGCGTCAAAGTGGAAATCAAAAACATGAACAGCTTCAGCGGCGTGCGTCGAGCATCGGAGTATGAGATTGCGCGCCAGATTAAAGTCGTGACCAGCGGTGGAAAACTGATTCAGGAAACGCGCCGTTGGGATGATGTCGCTGGCATCACGGAAAATATGCGCAGCAAAGAACAGGCGCATGATTACCGTTACTTTCCCGAACCCGACCTGATGCCGTTCCAGCCGACTGAACGTTGGCTCGAAGATATTTTAAAGCGCGTCGTGGAACTGCCGCTCGCGAAGAAGCAACGCTTCATCAAGGATTACCAACTGCCCGCCAGTGACGCACAGGCGTTCGTCTGGGATCAACCGCTCGCCGATTATTTCGAAGCGCTCGCGAAGCAATCGAAGAACCCGAAATCCGTCGCCAACTGGGTGATTAATAATCTGCGCGCGAAGATGGCTGAAGCGAACGAAAAATTCGTCGCTGAACAGGACTCAATGGGCATCGAGCCGGCGGACATTCGACGCCTCACGCTCGCGGATTTGAAATTTAAGCCGGAAGGCCTTCTGGAACTGGTTAATCTCGTCGAGAGCGGAAAGATCAATTCGAAGATCGCGCAGGATGTGTTCGCGGACATGTTTGAGACTGGTGACGCGCCGGAGGCCATCGTGCAAAAGAAAGGTCTGGCGCAAGTCAGCGATACCGGGGCGATTGAGAAATTCTGCGACGAAGCAATTGCGGCCAATCCTGCTTCCGTCGCCGATTTCAAAGCAGGCAAAGTCGCGGCGTTAAATTTCCTCAAAGGCCAGGTGATGAAACTGAGCAAAGGCAAAGCGAATCCGAATCTGATTGGCGAGATGTTGGAGAAGAAGCTGAAGGCTTAACCTTCCATGAGCAAGCCACGGGTATTTATCGGGCTCACGATCCTTCTGGGGTTGGTTGGGATGATTTATTGGCAGCAACAAATCATTTCAAAACTGCGGGCGGACATTGCGACACTCCGTAGCGAGACAGCCTTCCCACCATTCGTTCCGGAACATTCCGCCGGTAGCCCCGTTAGTGAGAAGGAGACAGAAACGGTTCGCAAAGAACACGCGGAGTTGCTCCGTTTGCGCGGCGAAGTGACGAAGCTGAAACAACAAGCGAAAGAACCCAGCGAGGAAGCGGCGATCGAGCCTGCCGCACCGATGCCCCTTGTTCTCACGACCAATGATCTGCACCATTTTGCGACTAATCTCACGGCTGAATTAAAAAGTAACGAAACGTTGGTAACCGGCGGTTGGGACACGGCCGATGGGAAAAAGACGTTTGTCTTCGTCACCCCGGAGTTTACGAATGACAAAGAGATTCAATTGACGGCGCGCTTCGCAGAAATCGCGGTCGATAAAATTGGCGAGGACCTGAACAAATATTTGAGATCGGGCCGAATTTCCGTCGAAGACACCCGGGGCATCGTAAAGAGATTGGAAAATGAAGAAGGAGTGGATTTTCTGAGTGCGCCTCGCGTCAGCACAGTGAATGGTCGACAGGCGCAGGTATCAGTTTTACAACAGGTAGAAATCGATGGCGAGAAGGTGCTGTTGGGGCCGGCGCTGGATTTTATCCCGACCATCGCGGCGGATGGTGCGTCCGTATCGCTTGGAATTCAGGCAGCGATTACGACTGCTTCAGCTACAGAAGCGAAATAACTCGACGCAGAATCAATGGTGATGATGCCCGTGTC
The DNA here is from genome assembly GCA_028293445.1 of Verrucomicrobiales bacterium. Lineage (GTDB taxonomy): Bacteria > Verrucomicrobiota > Verrucomicrobiia > Limisphaerales > JACDHS01 > CBHWET01. The sequence goes on from JAQGOU010000345.1 coordinate 12,516, forward strand.
CGTGATGGCTCGGTTCAACGCGGCAATACATATCGTCGAATTCGCAGCTCTCGGATTCGATCTGCACGGTCGTATGATTGATCTCGTAGTGCTCTTCCAGTTCTTCCGCGACTTCGCGCAAAATTTTCTGTCCGCTGTGAACGCTTTGTTCAGCAACTACCACGTGGCAACTACACGCAATCACACCCGGTCCCACCGTCCAGACGTGGAGGTCATGAACATTCAAAACACCGGGGACGTCACGGATTGTTTTCTCGAGGGCGCTCATGTTGATGTCGGCTGGAGAACCTTCGAGCAACACGTGGACCGTCTCTTTTAAAATTCCCCACGAGCTCCAAAGGATCAGTGCGGCGATCGCAAATGAGGCAATCACGTCGGGCAATGGATCTTTGGTAAAGGTGATGACGATGCCCGCGATCACGACGCCGAGCGCTGAGACCGCGTCGCCGATCATATGTAAATAAGCGCTGCGCACATTCACATCTTTCTTCGCGCCGTGATGCAGCCAGTAGGCGATGAGGCAGTTCACGCAAATGGCGATGGCCGCGACACTGATCATCGGCCCGGCATGAATCGGCTCTGGTGTTTTCAATCGCTGCACGGCTTCCCAGAAAATAATCAGCGCGATGACCACGAGAGAAACCGCATTGACGAGTGCCGCGAGGATCGCGACGCGATGATAGCCGAAGGTGCGTTTGGGGTCCGAGGGCTTGCTGGAAATCCAAATGGCATACCACGAAATGCCGAGCGCGAGGGCGTCGGCGAAGTTATGCCCGGCATCCGAGAGCAGCGCCAGGCTGTGCGAAAGAAATCCGGCGACCGTTTCACCAATGACAAATGCGAGGGTGATGATCACCGCTGCGCCCATTTTCTTCGTCGGCGATGATGAGTGATGATCCGCGTGCGCGTGCTCGTGACCGTGATGATCGTGGTGTGGATGCTGGTGGCGTGTCACAGACGCAAGCTAATCAGTAAGCGTCGCGTTGGCAAACACGAGTGACTTTGTAGATTTGGACGAAAGGAGGGGTGCCACGCGAAACAGGGTTTTCCTGATTGCAAAAATTGCCCAGTCAAGTTCCATTGAACGGAATTCGAGTTATCTCCGTCCAATCGATTGAAAAGAAAACAAAACATGAAAACATTGAAATCTCTCACATTATCTTTAGCCGCGCTCTTAGTGCTCGGTTTAGCCACCCCTAGCTTCGCCGCAGAAAAAGAAGCTAAGAAAGAAGCAAAAGAAGGCAAAGAAGCCAAAGAACGCACCATCAAGGGCGAAGCCAAGTGCGCCAAATGCGCCTTGCATGAAGCCGACAAGTGCCAGACCGCCATCGAATCCGAAAACAAAGCCGGCAAGAAGGTGACCTATTACCTCGCCGACAACGAAACCGCGAAAAACTTTCACAAGGAAATCTGCAAAGAATCCAAGAAAGTAACTGCGACCGGAACCGTCAAAAAAGGTTCGGACGGCAAGATGGAATTGACCGCTTCGAAAATTGAAGAAGCGAAGTAAGAGAGTCTTTTAAAGAACAGCCCGTCGTGCCTTGTGCCCGGCGGGCTGTTTTGTTTTACGGAACGATGCCGGAAAGATTAGTTGAACCACGGATGGACACAGATAGACACGGATAAGGAAGGGAGAGCCAAAAGACCGCACTGCCTGAAGACACACTTTTGGTTCGCATCAACAGGTCTAAGCACTCATGGTTTTTCTTTGCGCAACCGCGCATTTACACGCAATTTCCAAGCGAATGCTTTTGACTGATACCATCGCTGCCATTGCCACGCCGCTCGGAGAAGGCGGGTTGGCTGTCATCCGCATTTCTGGTACAGACGCACTGAAGATTGCGGACCGCAGCTTTCTGCCGATCGGAAAATCCTCAAAGAAACCGACCGATGCCGAAACGCACACCATTCATTACGGCAAAATTGTCCGGCAGGGGAAAACGGTGGATGAAGTGTTGCTCGCCGTCTTGCGCGCGCCGCGGACGTTTACGCGGGAGGACATTGTTGAAGTCACCTGTCACGGCGGATTGCTCCCGGCGAAAATGGTGTTGGATACCGTGCTTGAAAATGGCGCACGCCTCGCGATGCCCGGAGAATTTACGAAGCGCGCTTTTTTGAGTGGCCGTATCGATCTCGCGCAGGCGGAAGCGGTCGCTGATCTGATTCATTCACGCACGGAACTCGCGCTCACGGCTGCCAACGAACAACTCGCGGGGAAACTCTCGCAACGGATCAATCAGCTCCGCGACGAGATGATGATCACGCTCGCGCATGTGGAAGCGCACATTGATTTTCCCGACGAAGACATCGCGCCGCATACCAAGGATAAATTGATCTCGCGTCTCGAAGCGGGCGTGAAGTTTATGGAGGAACTCCTGCGCACCGCCAACGAAGGGCAAATCCTTCGGCGCGGGATTCGTGCCGCGATTGTCGGAAGGCCGAACGCGGGCAAATCCAGTTTGCTCAATCAACTGCTCGGTCACGATCGCGCGATTGTTTCGCCGATCCCCGGCACCACGCGGGATACGATCGAGGAGACTGCGAACGTTCGTGGCGTGCCGGTGGTATTCGTCGACACGGCGGGATTGCGCGAGGGGAAAGATGAAATCGAGATCGAAGGTATTCGCCGCAGCCACGCGACATTGGAGAAGGCTGAATTAATTTTGCACGTGCTCGATGCGTCCGAACCGTTCGCGGAAACGGACGCGACATATCTTGCTCAATTTGCGGGGAAGAAGCGGATTTTGATTCGAAACAAAGTGGATCTCGAAGTGCGGTTGGATTTGAAGGGAGTGACGCCCGCCCTCACCCTGTCAGAACAGAGAGGGAATCGAAGTCCGTTGGTCGTAGATGTCGCAGATGCTGTCGGCGGAGTGACTCCTGTTGAGCAACCGAGCGCTGTCGTCGAAGCCAGTGACACGAAACTGCCCGAACGCGATCGCACGCTTCTCCCTCTCCCCGGGGGAGAGGGCCGGGGTGAGGGCGAGCTTCCCGCACTGCAAGTGGTCGACATCTCCTGTTCCACCGGCGCCGGTTTAGAAAACTTAAAAGACGCCATCAAAGCCGCGGTCTGGTCCGGCGACATCAAATCCGAGATGTTGCAAGTGATGATCAACTCCCGTCATCAAGACGCACTCAATCGAGCCCGTGCGGCGACCGAGCACACCATTTCCGCCTTGCGCGCCGATGGAACTTTAGAATTAGCCGCGATGGATCTCCGCATCGCCGTGAATGCGGTCGGTGAAATCGTAGGCAAAACTTCCACGGACGATCTCCTCGATTCCATCTTTACCCAGTTTTGTTTGGGGAAATAGTTTGAACCACGAATGCACACGAATTAACACGAATAAAACGATGATATTCACAGGCTCTTAATTAGCCTCTGAAACCGCCTCTTATTCGTGTTCATTTGTGTCCATTCGTGGTTGTTCTGCGTCAGCCCTCAAACAAACCGCTTCCACTCGTCGGATTCCGCTAACTGTTTCAAGACCGCGTTTCGCTTGATAATAAAACCGCGCATGTATTCCAACAAAAACATCCGATCCGCCAGTTTACCGAGCGGACCGAACGGCGAAGCAAAGTCGAAGCGGTCCACCATCAAGGTTCCGGACGGTTGCTCGATGAATTCATGATCGTGCGACATCCGCTTGAAGGCTCCGGTGATCATGACATCCTGAAACCTCGCCGGTCGTTCCATTTCGGTGATCTTCACCCGCAACCGCTGTTTGATCCCAAAGTGCTTGGCTTCCCACGTGACTTCCTCGTTTAGGCTGATTAACCCCTTGGTCACGCCGTCGACCGCCCGTTCCTGGGTTCCTGCGGTGGAGTGCTGGTGCGCATCAATGCTCCGGGCCAGATCAAAGACGCGCTCGCGCGGGGCGGCGATCAGGGTCTGAACTCGAAACGCGGGCATATTATCCTCATGTATCCAATTTCCCAGTAAATGAGTAAAGCCGGATGTGAAAAAACCTGAAAGCGACCAAAAAGTGGGCGCTTTCGATTCCCGAGAGCCGAGTCCAGGCACCCGCTTTGCGCCGCCAAGGAGAGCCGAAGGTTGTTTTCATCGAAAATGGGCCTTTAAAAAGGTCATTTCTCGTAAGTTACTGACTGACAGCGCCGTGCGACCGAGAAAACTAGTTTTCTCGGCAGAAACGTAACGTTTTTGCCGAAAAAACTAGTTTTCGAGCCGACGCAGCTTTGTTTTGGGGAAGAAAACCAGTTTTCTCCACTCAAACGTTACGTTTCTACGGAGAATTCTAGTTTTCTCGCCGAGAACGTCACGACGGAGCCTCCAAAACTGGTTTTCTCGCCTCCGTCGTGATGGAACTGTCGCGAAAACCAGTTTTCTCGGCAAAAACATCACGGCGCGACCGAGAAAACTAGATTTCATCACCAAAACGTTACGTTTCGACCAAGAAATTTTGTTTTTCCTACGAAAACGTGACGTTTTCGGCAGGGCTTTTCGTTGGGACGACAGGGACGAGTCAAGTATCGCTCTCGGAGGTGTTTTCCCGTAAATGTCGGAAATAAAGGAACTGCGAAACGGTCTTTTCCATCAATTTCAGCACATTTCGCCGACGGGAGGTCTCTTTGGCCCCGGCGAGAGGTGAAATCGGACGATTTTTGCGGAATTGTTCCATCTGGGCGCACAACGGTTTGGCGTCGAACACTTCCCCGTTCCATTTCACTGGATTTTCCTTTTCCGTCCGGTCACGGCGCACATAACGCATGAACAAGTAGCCGCACAGGAGACAAAGTGCGCTCACCCTCACGATTATTTCCGCCGACGACATATATATATGGTGTTGATCCCTTAACACCGAAGAAATCGCCTGTAACTGTGCGTTTCTCGGCACAGTTTTCGTCAAAAAACGTTCTTTCCTTTTGACAGCCCATTGACTTTCCGCCAATTTCCCGAAACTTTTAGTACGCACGCTTCAGGCTCTAGATGAAAGTTGGGGGGTTGGTTCGTGCCCTAAGTTCGCATGGGAAAAGCATTAATTATAGCCGAAAAGCCTTCCGTGGCGAGTGACATCGCCAAGGCCATCGGCGGCTTCAAAAAAGTAGACGATTACTTCGAAAGTGATCGTTATGTCCTTTCATCCGCCGTCGGCCATCTCCTCCAGATATGCCCCCCTGAAGGCGTGGAAGCCAAGCGCGGCAAGTGGAGTTTTGCCAATTTACCCGTTATCCCACCCCACTTCGATCTCCAGCCGATCGAGAAGAATGAGAATCGCCTGAAGGTCCTGCTTCGGCTCATCAAACGCAAAGATGTTGATGCGCTTGTGAATGCTTGCGACGCCGGGCGAGAAGGGGAATTGATTTTCCGTTACATCGTTCAATACGCCAAGAGCGATAAACCGATCCAACGTCTCTGGTTGCAATCGATGACCGCTGGCTCGATCCGGGAAGGCTTCGAGAAATTGCGCACCGATCAATCGATGCGACCGCTGGCGGATGCCGCCGTTTGTCGTAGTGAATCGGATTGGATTGTCGGGATCAACGGGACCCGCGCGATGACCGCCTTCAACTCGAAGACCGGTGGATTCCATCTCACGACGGTCGGTCGTGTGCAGACCCCAACGCTGGCCATCGTGGTGGAGCGCGAAGAAAAGATTAAGAAATTTATTTCCCGCGATTACTGGGAAATTCACGGCACCTTCGGAGCGCAGGCCGGCGAATATGTCGGACGTTGGTTCGACGAGAAGTTTGCCAAGGAAAAGAAAGAGGCCAAAGACCTCGATGACGCGCTCAAAGCCGAACGCGTCTGGGATGTGAGATCGGCCGAAGCGATTCGCGAGAAATGCACGGGCAAACCGGGCATTGTCACCGAGGAAAGCAAACCGACGTCGCAGCTCTCACCGTTGCTCTATGATTTGACCAGTTTGCAGCGGGACGGGAACAGCCGCTTTGGTTTCTCGGCGAAGAACACCCTGGCCATCGCGCAGGCACTTTACGAAAAACATAAAGTCCTGACCTATCCTCGTACTGATTCGCGTGCGCTGCCGGAAGATTATATCGGCACCGTGAAGCAGACGTTGGAGATGCTGAGTGCGACCTATTATGGGCCGTTCGCCAGCGAGATTCTGAAGAAAGATTGGGTGAAGCCCAACAAACGCATCTTCAACAACGCGAAGATCTCGGATCACTTTGCGATTATCCCGACGTCGCTCACGCCGAAAGCGTTGAGCGAACCGGAGCAGAGGTTGTACGACATGGTCGCGAAACGGTTTCTCGCGATCTTCTATCCGGCGGCGGAATTCCTCGTCACGACTCGCATCACGCGTGTCGAAAGCGAGCCGTTCAAGAGCGAAGGAAAAGTTCTCGTGAACGCGGGTTGGATGGCGGTTTACGGCAAGGAAGCGCAAACCGACGATCAAACCCCGAGCCTCGTTCCTGTTCAACAGAACGAGAAGGTCGAGACGAAGAAAGTCGACGTCATTGCGAACGTGACCAAGCCACCCGCGCGATACAGTGAAGCTACGTTGCTCAGCGCGATGGAAGGCGCGGGCAAACTGATCGACGACGAAGAATTGCGAGAAGCGATGAGTCAAAAAGGACTCGGCACCCCGGCGACACGTGCGGCGATTATCGAAGGTTTGATCTTCGAGAAATATATTATGCGTAACGGCCGCGAGTTGCAGCCGACGGCGAAGGCATTTTCCCTGATTACGCTCCTGCGTGGTCTCAGCATTCCTGAACTTTGCTCACCGGAACTGACCGGCAATTGGGAATTTAAACTCAAGCAGATGGAGAAAGGGCAGTTGGCCCGGCCTGAGTTCATGCGTCAGATCGAAGAGATGACGCGGCATATCATCGAAAAGACGAAGCAATTCGAGAGCGATACGATTCCTGGTGATTTCGGCGAACTGGCAGTGCCTTGCCCGAAGTGCGGCGGCGTCATCAAAGAGAACTACAAAAAATTTCAGTGTCAGCAATGTGATTTCTCGCTCTGGAAGATCGTGGCCGGACGGCAATTTGAAATTCCTGAGATTGAAGAATTGCTCACCAAAAAAACGGTGGGACCGTTGCAAGGTTTCCGCAGTGCGAAAACGGGATTCCCATTCGCAGCCGTGATCAAGCTCACCCCCGAGTTGAAACCGGAATTCGATTTCGGTAATGACACCGGGAAAGACGGCGAAGCCTCTGCACCGATCGATTTCACTGGCAAAGAACCGCTCGGCAAATGTCCGAAGTGCGGCGCGCGCGTGTTCGATACGGGCATGCATTATATTTGCGAGAAAGCCACTGGCCCGGAGAAGAAATGCGATTTCCGTTCGGGAAAGATTATCCTGCAGCAGGAAATTCTGCCGGAACAGATGAAGAAGCTATTGGAGCAGGGGAAGACCGATTTGCTCAAAGGGTTCGTCTCCAAAAAGACCAACCGCAAGTTCGAGGCTTTCCTGGTTTATAAAGAAGGCAGAGTCAGTTTCGAGTTCGCGCCGCGTCCCGCGAAGGGCGGCAAAGGCAAGGCTGGCGGACCCAAAGAACCGGAGGCGAAGATTGATTTCACCGGTAAAGAAGTGATCGGTGTCTGTCCGTTGTGCCAGGGCAAGGTGTATGAGTTGGACGACAAATTCATTTGCGAAAACTCACAGCGCGAGAAGAAGGCGTGCAAACTGAAATCGGGTAAAGTGATTTTGGAACAGCCGGTTTCCCGCGAACAGATGCAGAAGCTGCTGACCGATCGGAAAACAGATTTGCTCGAGGGCTTTGTTTCCAAATTCGGAAAGAAGTTCGCCGCGCACCTGGTCATGGACGACAAAGGGAAGACGACCTTTGAATTCGCGCAGACGGAAGAGCGGTAAAATATCCTAAGCGGCGGTCCGAAACGTAGCGCAGGTTTTTAACCTGCCGTATCGCCGGTTTGCAACCGGCAGGGCGTTAACAATCCAACACGCTTGAGAATTTCGACGCCCGCAGGTTGAAAACCTGCTGATACAGCAGCTTGCAAAGCTGCGCTACGAACGTAGTCCCTGAACGCGAATTCGAATCTCACCTGCTTCCGGCTTTCATCGGTTTGCCATTCCCTCTATTTTTCAGACATGTCGCAAGCTGCCGGCGAAACTGAAATCAAAGATGAGTGGATTTGTCATTTCCTCCAGCATCTGGCGACCGACAAAGGCGCTTCGATTTATACCCAACGCAATTATCGCCAGGCGTTATTGGAATTCTGGCATTGGCATCAAACTGATCGCAAGCAACCCCCTGATTGGAAGACCGTGCAGCGGGATGATTTTCGCTCCTATCTCCGTTACTTGAGTCGTAATAAATTAAGTCGCGCCGCGACGCAGTTGCGGTTCTCGGCATTCAGAACGTTTTATAAATTCCTTATTCGACGTGGCGAACTCACGAACACGCCTGTAAAAAATCTTTCATTGCCGAAGATTCCCAAACGGCTTCCGCAATTTCTTACGGCGGCGCAAATGCTGGCGCTGCTCGATGCTCCGTTACGGGAATTCGCGGCGAAGAAAAAGGCGCTCGCAGAAAACAAATCGAAAGTCGAACTGGAGATCGCGCCCTACCTCCGCGACATGGCGATTCTGGAAACAATTTATTCCTGCGGACTGCGCGTCAGTGAACTGTGCGGGATGCTCGCTTCGGACATTGATTTCCAAGAGCAGATTCTTCGTGTGCGCGGCAAAGGCAAAAAGGAACGACTGGTTCCGATTGGCGAACCTGCGCTGGTTGCCATTGAGAATTATTGGAAAGCTCTTCTGGAAACACCTGTCGATGACTCGCCGGTCTTTTACGCTGTTCCAGACAAAAAACGCGCGATGTATCCGAGGCTCGTGCAACTCCATTTAAAGACTTACCTCGCGGCGGCCGGGTTGGATCCCAAATTGACGCCACACAAACTGCGTCACAGTTACGCCACGCATCTGCTCGACGCCGGGGCCGATCTGCGCAGTGTGCAGGAACTGCTCGGTCACGCGCATCTCGTGACGACGCAAATTTACACGCACCTGAGTGCCGAACGACTTAAGCGGGCTTACAACGACGCACATCCGCGAGCGTGAGATGAAGTTTCAAATTTGCATTCTCGCGGGCGGCTTGAGTTCCCGCATGGGGCAGGATAAAGCGAAGATCCCGATCGGCAGAATGACTCTGCTTGGGTTGGTCAGGGCAGCGGCCACAAAGACCGGTTTGCCCGTGCGAGTGATCCGACGTGACGTCGTGGAACGTTGCGGGCCGCTGGGCGGAATCTACACGGCCCTGAAATCCACCCGTGCCGAAGCAGTGTGCTTTCTCGCGTGCGACATGCCGTTTGTGACGCCGGATCTTTTAGAAAAGGTGATGGCGAAATTAGGGTCGCGTACTATCGCGGTCTTCGCGCAGACGGAAGATGGCGCGGGGTTTCCCTTTGTTCTGCGGAAGACGACCCTACCTCAAGTGGAAGAACAATTGGCGCGAAAACGATTTTCGTTGCAGGCATTGGCGGCGGCGCTAGAGGCCAGATTGTTTCGTCCCACCAACGCCGAGCGGCGGATGTTGTTGAACATCAATACGGTTCAGGATTGGGAGAATGCAGCGGAATCGATTAGGGAACTTGCAAAAAAGCGCTCAGCGTAACTTGTAATATCGGCATCGTGGGTTAAAATCCTCGCATGTTTAATCGGAGAGTCTCTCTCGCACTTTTCCTGTGCGGTTTACAAGGAGCGTTTGCTGCCAGCAACCCAACGAAAGAAACACCAGGCACCGTCACCGTTCAATTGAAGGACAGGGCCTCTGTGACCGGTAAAATTCTGACCGAAAAGAAGGATGCCGTGGTTGTCGATCTCGGCTATACCGTTTTGGTCATTCCCAAAAAAGAAGTCGTCAAGATCCTCACTGCTGATACCGCCGCTGTAGCGAAGGTTGCGCCTCTACCGTCAAAAGGTGCGATGGCTCCAGTTCCCGTCAGTGTCAATGCCGACACCCAATCTTCGTTTTACAACGTTGCTAAAACACCACCGCCGGAACGCTCGGTTCGCGAGTTGGTGAATCAGATCGGTGAAGCTGTCGTGCAGGTGCGGACGCCGGGTGGGCTCGGTTCCGGTTTCATTCTCAATGAAGACGGTTATCTTATTACAAATTTCCACGTCATCGAAGGTGAGACCCAGATTTCGATCGAAGTTTATCACCAGAAGAACGGCCAACTGGATCGGCGCAGTTATAAACAGGTGAAGATTATGGCGCTCAATAAATTTGCCGATCTCGCCCTGCTAAAGATCAACGACGCCGACGCGCCGAAGTTTCAGCGCGTGTCCGTTGGCAATTCCGATAATCTTGGCGTGGGCGAACGCGTTTTTGCGATCGGCAGCCCGCTCGGTCTGGAACGAACGGTGACCGAAGGTATTCTCAGCACCAAGACCCGCCCATTCCAAGGGGAGCTCTACTTGCAGACCACCGCGCAAATCAATCCCGGCAACAGCGGCGGCCCGTTGTTTAACCTTCGGGGCGAAGTGATCGGTGTGACCAACATGAAAATTACTTTTGGCGAAGGTCTTGGCTTTGCGATCCCGATTGAAGGAGTAAAAGGTTTTCTTAATCACCGGGACGCTTACGCCTACGACAACGATAATCCGAGCAACGCCTATCGTTACATGGCGCCGCCCAGCCGCACTCAGAGCGCCCCCACACAAGAAGTGTCCGCCAAAAAATAATTTGGGAGAACCTGATTGGGGATTTCGAACTTCATGAAAAAACGAATGCTTTGGTGCGCGGCTGTGGTGCTGGCCGGGTTCAGCAGTTTTGCCGCGGTCCTGCCAGCCGAGAAGTTGCTCCCTGATGACACGCTGGTTTTTATTTCTGTACCCGATTGCGCCAGGTTTCGCACCATCTTCGACAGTTCGCCTCAAGGGCAGTTGTGGGCGGATCCTGCGATGAAGCCGTTCAAGGATAATTTCTTGAAGAAAATCCAGGCGGATCTCGTAGCTCCTCTCGAGAAGGATCTTGGGATCAGGTTTTCCGATTACAAGGAACTGGCCGAGGGCGAATTGGCTTTTGCATTGACGCAGAACAGCGCTGACGCCAAGTCGGAAGAATCACTGGGCATGGTTCTACTCCTCGATGCCAAAGATAAAAAGGAGAAGCTCAAAACCACGCTCGCTGACCTGAAAAAGAAATGGACCGAGGCGGGTAAAGAACTGAAGACCACAAAAATCCGCGATTTGGATTTTGTTACCTTGATCACGACCGACGACGAAATCGATAATATCTGGCAAAAAGTTTTTCCGGACAAGGATAGGGATGCAGCAAAGGATGCTAAAAAGCCTGCCAAGAAGATTGAAATCACCATTGGTCAATCTGAGTCATTGTTGATTGTCGGCAATTCCGTAAAACCCATTGAAAAGATTCTCGCGCGTCAGGCCGGCGGTCTGGTGCCGCCGCTGGCGGATCAACCGGTTTATCAAGGTAATCGAGCGGCGATGTTCAACGGTGCTGATGCGTTCATCTGGGTTAATTTGAAAGCCGGTCTGGATTTAGCAATGAAAGCCAGCGGCAGTGCTGAGTCTGCGAATCCGCTCCTTCCGAAACCCGAGAAACTGCTCGCTGGCATGGGACTGGGCGGATTGAAAAGTGCGGCTCTCGCGTATCGTAGTTCCAATGAGGGCAGCCTGATTCAATTTTGCCTGGGCGTGCCCGAAGGAGAGCGAAAGGGAATCGTAAAATTGCTCACCGCCGATGCAAAAGATTCTGGCCCGCCCGTATTTGTACCTGCTGATGCTGTGAAATTCACTCGCTGGCGCCTCGATTTGCAAAAGACCTGGAATGGTTTGGAATCTATGCTCGCCGAAGTGATGCCCGCCGCGACCGGCGTTTTTAAAATGGTTTTTGATGCTGCTGGCAAGGATCAGGATCCCAATTTCGATCTGCGCAAAGAACTCATCGGCAATTTTGGCGATGACGTGATTACGTTTGAACGTACGCCCAAAGGGACGACTCTCTCGGAACTGAGTTCACCGCCAGCGCTGTTTCTGATCTCTTCTGCCAATGGCGAAAAGCTTGCGAATGCTTTCAAAGTTGGAGTTAGTTCGCTCGGTGGGCAGCAAGGGCCTGAATTTAAGGAACGCGAGTTTCTCGGTCGCAAAATTTATACCGCCGGAGCTCCGGCAGGGTTGGGTCTGAATGCGGGTGGTCCAGCCAAGAATCTGCATTTCTCGGCCAGCGGCGGTTATCTCGCTATTTCGACGGACGTGGCGATGCTCGAAGAGTATCTGCGGAGCAGCGACACCAAGGCGAAGCCGCTGAGCGCGACACCTGGTCTGAATGAGATTGCGCAAAAGGTCGGCGGTATGGGCACTGGTTTGTTTGGTTTTGAGAATCAGTCGGAGCAAATTCGTGTGGCGATGGACAGCGTAAAAAAGGACCCGACCTTCGGAGAGTTATTTGCAACCGGTCCGCTGGGCAGTCAGTTGGCGGATTCGAAAAAGTTTAAGGAATGGTGCGATTTTTCCCTGTTGCCATCTTATGACGCGGTTTCAAAGTATTTCTATTACACGGTCTACGCCGGGGGATTTGATGCAACGGGTTTCAATATGAAATTCTTTGCGCCAACACCGCCGCAGTTGAAAAAGTAAGAGAGGCTTCTGGCTCCTTCATCTTGCTCCGTTCTCACATAGCCAATAGCCCAATAGCCATAGTCGAGGGTGCGATTGGCGATTTCACGTTCCGCCAAATACTGTATAGCCCTGCGCTCGCAAATCCTCGGCCAACTCCCGTTCCATATTCGCAGCAGCTTCAAACGGCATTGGATTGTAGATTTCGTAAAGTTCTGGCATCAGCCGAAGGCCATAACGTTGCACGATGCGGGCTGACTTGATGCCGCTTTTGTGATTTGCAAAACGTTCCTCCGGTTTTAATCCACTCATCCCGACGTAAACACTTGGCTTACGCGGATCACGATTGGGATTGGACGAGATGGCTTTGCGCAGCTTTCCCGCGCATGCGTCGAGAAGGACGACATACACGTGATGATGAAACTGACTTTCCGCCGTTGCCCGCAGCTGTCGAAACGTGCGGCGCTGCATTCCTACTTGGACTCCGAACTGCGATCGAGTTCGATCGAACGAGTTTTTAATTGGGCCGTGGCGCCGTGCTCGGTTGGCTGCCGGAGGAGTCGTTGTGCTTTGCCAATGATGTAATCCCATTGCAACGCTGGGCCCGGATCAGTCTTGTTGGTCTGAATGTGGTAGTGACCGAGAACGCCCTGATATTTGCCGAGATCGTCGTCAGACAATTTGCGTGTGATCAATTTGCCGGAGGCATCGCGCGGATAGTCGCATTTGATCTTCGGGAATACTGAGCACAACGTCGCGGTTAGTTTCGCGAGCGCTTCGTATTGTTCCGGCGTGTAGTCATACTGCGAGAGCATGTGCCCCTGAACTTCTCCTCTGACCGGTTCGGGCCGCGCGGGCTGACCGACAAAGTTTTTCGTGTAAAGAACATTGGTTCCGTATCGTGCGGGAATGGTCAGAATCGTTTTGCCGCCGTCGCTCTTATACCAATCATGCAACGGGCTCTTTTCTTCCTTCGAATAGCCGCCCATGTTTGCGATTTCGATTCCGATGGAGCGATTGTTGGAAGAGGTGGCGTGCCAGGCGCGTTCCTTTAGATCGAGCGTTTGATAGATAGTGCCGTCGACATCCAACATGAAATGCACACTTAGATCGCGGCTGTCATGAAGGACTTTGAAACAAGTCTTGCTGATGCCCGCGACATCAAAGTGCAGGACGAATTGATCAACGACACTTTGCAACATCGGCAAATCCCAGCCACCGCCGCGCACCTTTTCGATTTGCTCATCCGTCAGGCCGCTTTTGCGCAGACTGTAACGACTGGGAGAGCGCAGGTCTTTCACCTTCTCGTGAGAGGTATCCCAATCGGATTCTTTGAAAGGAGCAAAGCGACGTTCGACACGATACGCATCGTAACCACCCGGCTCCATCCACGTGACAACGCGGGTGCCGGTGTGGACGAAGTTCCCTGCCACGACGATTTCGTCGCCGGTGCGTTTTTCTATTTTGCCCGTGCGCGTGGCGCAGCCAGAGAAGCCGAGACAAATAACTGCGGCGGCGAAACAGACTCGGGAAATCGTGGAAACACGAGTGGAAAGAGGCACGAAGATCATTGCTCCATTTCGTCAGGCGTCCGCCTGCAGGTCAAGAGAACTCTGCTACCGTGGATTGGAATCGCCGCCGGATGCGGAATAGTATCTGGCGATTTCGGCAGCGACGCCGTCGATGTCGGGGAAAATCTTTCGTTCATCTATTCCACACAAATCGAGTTGGTCGCGAATGAAATCCACTTTCTCCGCCCGAATGATGAAGCGGGTGAGACATTGTGTGAGGGCGTTTTGTTCGAGGATTTGGTCGAGGCCCATTGTCTTTACTGAGGCTAGTGTGAACGCTGCTGATTGCGCCAGTATTCGGGCGTCGAGGGCCGGGGGTTCGAGCATGCAAACAAATGGCTTTCCCTCCCGCTCAGAGTTGAACAGATCCCAGGCGGATGCGTAGCCATGGCTTTGGAGCGCTTCATCGAGATCCGAGACGAGAAACGCCAGCGGCTTCAGTCGAAAATGTTCATGCAGCGCGAGCCAGTCGAGTCGCCAGATGACACGATCGCAATCAGGTTGTCCTCGCAGTGTGGCGAAATGAGCAGCGATCAGCGGAGAAAAGGTCCAGTCAAGCAGGCGGGTCGGCGCGCCATGGTGTTGCGCGGTGACGAGCAGTTCCCAATGATTGGTGTTGGGTTGTTGGAGAAAAGGGCGGGCGTAGCGCATGAAGTTGCGCAGAATGTGTTCCTCGAGGTGCGCTTTGGTGTGCGGTGGTTCCGGGCCGCCGAGGCGGTCGAGACTCGTCAGAAGGCTCCAGCGGGTATCGGCAACGCCACGATAGATTGCGTTGACCCGTCTTCTGCCGCTCACGGGATCGCATTGCTGCGGCGTGGCCTGATCGAGCAGATTGCCAAGGCTAGAGATTTCGACTTCCTTGAAGGTCGCCATGCTTCCGCTGGAAACGTCGTTCATGGCAGGGGATTCGCAACGTTGTCTGATGCGTGAGGTTTTCTCCCTGCTTGCATCGCACGGGATTGCTGACACTCGAAGCTAAGAGCGCAATCGATAGGCGATAGCCAATTGACATACAGAACACCGATAGCCGATAGGCAATCGTCGATAGCCAAGGCGCGAGAATTGCGGAAAATTACTTACTAATCCCACGCTGGCTGGCGCGGACAAATTGGATCAGATGCTGCAGTTCGGGACACTTTGGCAATTCCGCTTCGATCTTGGAAAGCGCATTGGAAATGGTGAGGCCTTCACGAAACAATACTTTATACGCCTGCCGTAAACAGTTCTGTGAATCTTCGGGAATGTTGTTTCGTTCCAAACCAACTTTGTTGATG
>JAQGOU010000407.1 GCA_028293445.1 Verrucomicrobiales bacterium
CTTGGGTACAGTGTTTTAAATCAATCAACTCTGAAGGAGTTGCGTCACAAACGGGACGAAATGGGATGGGCGCAACCACGTTGTGGTTGATGAATTTCTGTGCGGCTATCCTAGAGTAGTCCCGCCGAACGGGACAACCCTAGGCTTTGGGACGGAATCCCGTTGGGATTCTTAATGAATTGCATTTGTGGGAAATGACAAGTGTTTCAACACCGGGTGAAGCCGCGTGAGGAATCAGTCCCGCGGGGACGGTTGAGGTGGTCGCGCGAGCTAGGGGACCAAGAAAAACCCCAAGGTAAACCAGACCAAAATAAAGAAGCTAACAACAGCAGCAAACTTGTCGGCACAATTACCTTTCACGGCAGCGTAGACGCACATGGCCACACAAAGCGTTAACAATGCAATCGTCATGATCCAAGTCCCTTCTGACACACGGGCGAATGAAGGAGGACGACCATGACTGCGCGCAGGAAAAGTAACCGGAACGTAAATGCTTGCAAAGATTACGAGAACAAAGGCGATAAAACCTTTCGCGGTTGGAATGTAGGCCTTCATTTAATTTGCTGTCGACGACGGTAAGTCTGAGCGCGCCCGCTTGTCGAGCGCGAGGTTCGGAGTGTCCCAGCGGGACAACTGAGAAGAGCCCGGTGTTTAAACACCGGGTGAAGCCGCGTGAGGAATCAGTCCCGCAGGGACGGCTGAGGTGGCCGCGCGAGCCGGGTTCAGCCGTTCCTTCGGAACCCGGGCCACGGCACCGCTCCACCCGGTGTTTCAAACACTGGGTAGTGTCAATTGTCCCTCCGGGACAGCGCGGTTTTAGATATTATCGGGGACGAAGGGTTGAATGGAGGACGGTACAGGAAGCTTGAGGTCGCCATCCTCAGCTCCGAGGCTGTAAACTTCCAGACCGGTAATCGCGTCGTTTTTTCCCCAGACGATGACCCCCACTTTTCCGCCGGATGGAGTGATACCGACCCCGTCGCCAATTCGTTGGGAGTCGTGTGCCGGATCGTGTGAAGTGAAGTCAACGCTGTCGCAACCACAACCGCACTGCCCAACCGCCCGCAGTTGCTCCACGGTGTCCGCGAGATGGGAAAGATCAGGCAACGTTGGTGCCTGCTTTAGAGTAGTGCGGATCACGGCAACTTCTTCGGTCTTAATTGGACGATTGATTCTGACGCGTGTTGTCATGAATGTTTCTTTGATCCCCCGCCGTGTTACAGAAAGAACTTATACACCGGCTTCCCTTTGGCTTCGCGGGCGATCAGGAGCGCGAGTTCCATCGCATGATAGTCGCCCCACATCGAGGATTCGCCGCAGGGGACTTTGCGGCCTTTGGGAATGTAATCCCAGCCGTTGGGGCGATGGTAAACGGAATGGAGCAGGAGTCCTTCGTGGGTCGCGTCGGTCGAGAGATACGGGTCGGCGAAGAGATTCTTCGCGAGGGTCAGGCCGGCTTGCAGATATTTTTTGCCGGCGTCGCCGCGTTTGGAGCGGATCAGATAATGGCCGAGACGAATCAAGCCCTGCGCGGCGATGGCGGCGGCGGAACTGTCGACCGGCTCGTGTTCGTTGAAGGGATCGGCGGGACGCGAGAGGTAATCACCCATCTTGGCGAGACCGGGCGCGCCGTCGTCCCAATAGGGAATGCCATCGGTCGGGGTGTCGCGCAGCCAGAAGTCGGCGACGGCGAGGGCAACTTCTTCGAAACATTTGATCGCTTTGGCTTTCGGATAATTCGCGGGGAATTCTTTCTCGTGGAGCGTGGTGAGAAATTCCAGTTGCTCCGGGTAACCGCACAAGAGCCAGGCTTGTCCACGGGTCCAAGTGGTGAAGGGGGAGTAACCTTGCTGACTGCTCGGGCAACGATAACTGCCGTCGTTGAGATTGAAGATGCTTTCGTGGACGACCCGTCCGCTTTTGTCGTAAATGTCGCGGCCTTTGCCGAAGTAAACGTTGTAACGCGCGGTGGTTTCGGAATGTTGCAGGAGGCGTTCGAGCAGATTGATCTTCGCGTCGCGCTCGCCCATGAGGCGGTGGCCGAGTTGATGGCTGACGGCGAGGGCGCGCAGGGAACGGATGGTGTCGCTGAAGAGGGAGTGCGGTCCGTTGAAGGAATAAATGTAGCCGAGCTCGGGCGTGATCTGGGTCCAACGGGCGGCCTGGACGGCGCCGGAGAGTTTGAGGGCGAGTTCGTAGAAGTTCTTTTCCCAATCGTTCTCGGGCGAGAGGCCTTCGTTGAGGAGGCGCAGGAGATTGCCGTAGGTGCTGACGTTATTGAAGCCGTGGTCATGCACGCCGATGTGGCTGATGTGCGGGGCCATCTGCTTGACGGTGGCGTCGCGACCCATGGTGAGGAATTGTTTCTCGCCGGTGGCATCGAACTGGAGAATGGCGGAGCCGAACTGGAAACCTTGCGTCCACTCCGTCCAGCCGCGCGCGGTGTATTTGCCGGCTTCGGTGAAGACGGGGGAGCCGGCGTTGGGTTTCCAGCGCTTGTGCAGGGCGTTGATCTTGCCGGCGGCGAGCTGGAAGACTTTGTCGGTTTGCGGGAGGAGTTTCTTGGCGGTGAGCGAGGAATCGATTTGGAGCATATAAAAGTGGGTTTGGTTCTCGGGTGGGCGGAGTGATTATTTCAGTCGGTTTTGGTGGAAACGGCAAAAGGCTGGAACTACTCCGAAGATGCAATCAAGCCGACGGCGTTGGTCAGCTGCTCCTTCTCCTCGGGGGAGAAGGCTGGGATGAGGGCGGGCCATAACTTTTAAAACGGGGACAGAGAAGTTAGATGAACGCTCGTCCTCGTCCTCACCCCAGCCCTCTCCTCCGAGGAGAGGGAGAATCGTATCCAGCGTCTGTTGCAATCTGTGCGTTTCGCTTTTCTCCATGTTTTAAAGTCTGCGAAGATGAAAACCGCCATCGACGGAAATGACTTCGCCGGTGGAGAAGGGGAAGTGGCCGAGGAGCAGCGATTGCACGGCGAGGCCGACGTCTTCCGGTTTGCCCCAGCGCTGTTGCGGGACGAGTCCGTCGGCGATGAGTTTGTCGTATTTGTCTTTCACGCCGGAAGTCATGTCCGTTTCCATGATGCCGGGACGAATCTCGAAGACCTGCACGCCGTCGTTGGCGAGGCGGGTGGCCCAAAGTTGTGTGGCCATCGCGAGACCGGCTTTCGAGAGGCAATACTCCGCGCGATTCACCGAGGCAGTGTCGGCGGAGATCGAGGTGATGAAGATTAATTTGTAACCGCCTTTGAGCGCACTGCCGTTTGGATGTTTGAGCCAATGACGCGCCGCGAGTTGGGAAAGAAAGAACGGTCCCTTCAGATTCACATTGAGAACTTCGTCGTAACTTTCTTCGCCGGTTTCGGTGATGTCCGCACGAATGCGTGGCGCCATCCCGGCGTTATTTACGAGGGCATCGAGACGTCCGAGTTTGGCAATGGTGTCTGCGAAGAAACGTTCGCGATCTGCGCTGATGGCGAGATTTCCCTGCACGGTGCAAAATTTTTGTGCGGGATCGGCCACCACCTTTTGGCAGAGAGCAAGCGTCTCCGCGGCCGCCGCTTCGTTGCCGCTATAATGAATTGCGACGCTGAATCCGGCCCGGGCGCACGCAGTGGCGATACCACGGCCCAAGCCACGACTGGCACCGGTCACGAGGACAACGGCAGGTTCACTCATTGCCGCGACGCTACAAAAAGGCGAAGAGGTTGCAAAGCGAAAGTAAGCAAGAGAGACCGAATCCTTCCTTGTTATCCATTCGGAGTGGCGTTAGATCGGTTCATCTGATGGCTCTGATGATTAACAAGAAACGTCGATTTTTGGTTTTCATCGCCGCTTTGTTGGTTCTCGTCTCGGGCTTGATGGTGTTCAATGCGCTGCGCCACGATTCGTTTCAGTCCATGGCAAAGTCCATTAAAGTTGGCGATACCAAAGAGCAGGTTGAGCGCGTGCTTGGACGAGCGACTCAAGTTTTTGCACCTAAACAAGATTTTATCTTCGGGCGCCCCAGGGAGACTTGGGCTTACGGAAGTAAGATCCAACAATTTCGCTACGCCTTTTCCTCGGAGTTTCCGTATTTTTCCCCCTTTCGTTTTAGATTGTTCGGTCCTGACGACGACGATATCGCGGTTGAGTTCGATACAAAGGGGCGAGTCTTCGTTGTAAAGATCCCCAAACAGAAATGACGGCTCACGACACGCGCGTAGGAGAACACTCTTCCGAAACCCCGCTTGTGCGAAAAAATCTTTTCGTGTTGAATGCGCCTCTATGAGTGACACGCATCCATTGACCACCACGACTTTTGAGATCGCTGGCTATCGAGTCACGAAAAACCTCGGCGTGGTGCGTGGGATTGTGGTGCGTTCCCGTTCGGTGATTGGAAATTTCGCGGCGAATATCCAGACCATCTTCGGTGGCAACATTAGTATTTACAGAGATCTTTGCGAACAGGCGCGCGGTGAGGCCTTTCGCGACATGCTCGCCCACGGCTCGCAGATGGGGGCGAATGCGATCATTGGTGTGCGTTACGATGCGACGGAAATTGCGCCCGGCGTAAGTGAAGTGCTGTGCTACGGTACCGCCGTGGTAGTGGAGCCAACGAAATAGTAAGTAGATGCCGATTTTCGAATCACGAATGACAATACAAATTGAACGAAACGTGTTCCCCGTCGTCATTAAGCGTTAGTCATTCGCATTGTGGCTGAACACGAGCAACCATCTGAAAAATCCATCGCCGCACGCTTCCTGCGTTGGTTGGCGCATTGCATTTATCATTATCCGCGGGTCTTTATCTATCCTCAGATTCTGTTGTTACTGGGGTGCGTTCTTTTCACGATTGGTCCCGCGCGAATCGTGGCGCTGGTGCGTGGGGAGAAGGTTCCTGAAACCGGTTTGCTGAGCGGCATTCAATTTGATTTGAATCGGGATAACCTGGTCGGGTCCGATAAAAAGTATCACCAGAACTTTCTGAAATTCAAACAGGAGTTCCCCGCGCAGGACGATCTGGTAGTCGTGATCGAAAGCGATTCGACTGAAAAGAACCGGCAGTTTGTCGAACGCATCGGAGCGAAGCTTGATGCCGAGACGAATCTCTTCACCGACGTTTTTTACAAGGGCGATTTGAAAATGCTCGGACGCAAGGCGCTGCTCTTTGTTCCGGAAAATGACCTGAAAGATTTAAAGCAAAAGCTGCATGAGTTCCGGCCATTCATCCAGGAGTTCACCAAAGCAACGAACCTCGTTTCGCTTTTTAACCTGATCAATACGCAGTTCCGTACGGCCAAGCAGGAACAGAACGCGGAGAATGATTCACTCGTTAATGCATTGCCGGCACTGCAAAGAATCATCGACGGCGGCACACAGGCTTTGAAACGAGCGGGCAGTCCGCCGTCTCCGGGGGTAAATGCTTTATTCGGGGCAGGGGAAGAGGCGGAACAACAGATCTATATCACGTTCAACAAGGGATTGATTTATCTCGTCACGGCACGCGCAAAAAATCAGGACCTTGGGGAACAGGCCGTGCAGCGCATGCGCGAGTTGGTGCAGGAAACGAGGGCCGAAGTCACCGGTGTGAATGCTGACGTCACGGGCGAACCGGTTTTGGAGGTGGATGAAATGGTGCAGTCGCAAAAGGATTCGACCATCGCCAGTATTGTGTCGCTGTTACTCTGCGCGGGGATCTTTATTTACGCCTATCGCGAAACGGGGCGGCCTTTAAAAGCTACGTTCTGTCTGATCATCGGTCTCGGTTACACAATGGCTTTCACCACGCTGGTCATTGGGCATTTGAATATCCTGACGATTACCTTCGTTCCCATTCTCATCGGGCTCGCGATTGATTTCGGTGTGCATTTGATCACCCGTTACGAAGAAGAAACACGTCGCGGCACCAGTACGGAGATGGCCTTGCAAAAAGCGATCGTTTACACCGGCATGGGTATCTTCACCGGCGCGCTCACCACGGCGGGTGCGTTTCTCGCGATGGGAATGACCAAATTCAAGGGCATTCAGGAAATGGGAATCATTTGCGGCAGTGGCATGATGCTTTGCTTCATTCCCATGATGACCATGCTGCCGGCGCTGCTGTTGCGTGGTCGCCAAAACGTCCTCGACAACAAGATGAAAGACATAGGCGCGACACGGGCGCGTCTCGAAGAATTTTGGCTGCGTCGTCCTGGAACCCTGATCACAATTACCGTCATCGTTTGTGCACTGGCCGGAACGCAATTCGGAAAAGTATATTTTGATTACAACCTCTTAAACATGCAGAGCAAGGGCTTGGCTTCTGTGGAATACGAGAAGAAGTTGATCAACTCGACCACGGCCACGAATTCAGCATCAGGTTCTGACACCAATGCGCCGGGCAAATCCATTTTATACGCTGCGATTGTGGCGACCAACCTGGCACAGGCCAATCAGCTTGAGACCGACTTGAAGAAGTTGACCAACGAAGTCGCTACGGTCGAATCCATGACGCAGTATTTAAGTCAGGATCAGGAGAAAAAATTGGAAATAGTTCGTGAGATCAAAAAGGAAATTTCTGATTTTAGGTTTGCTGATATTGATTGGGCTCCGGCGGACATTCCTGAATTGAGTGCCACCTTGTGGCGTTCGGGCGGTTACCTTGGGTTGGCATCGGATTTTGCTGAAAAAGAGGATCCTAAAATCGCCAAACAACTTCTCTCCTTGCGCGGCAGCATTAATGAGTTTCGCAAGGGAATGTTGGTGGAGGATCCTGCTGTGCGGGAGCGTCTTTCGAAATATCAACAGGCGTTGTTTGATGATATCCGGGATACCTTTAGCGCCTTGCGTCAGCAGGACGACTCCTCTCCTATGACGGCGGACGATTTACCCCAAGCATTGCGTAACCGGTTTATCGGTGTGACGGGCAAATATCTTTTGCAGGTTTACCCCAAAAAAGATGTCTGGCAGCGGGATTACCAGGAACAATTTGTCACCGCAGTTCGAAAGGTCGATCCCAACGTGACAGGAACGCCGGTTCAACTCCTTGAGTACACCACGCTTTTGAAAAACAGTTACGTCGAAGCCGCATGGTATGCGCTCGCCGCGATCGCGATCATGGTTTTCGTCCATTTCCGATCCCTCATGTGTGTTGTGCTGGCCCTATTCCCGGTGGCGATCGGCACCATCTGGATGGTGGGAATGATGGGTGCCTTCGATATTCCTTTCAATCCGGCGAATATTATGACGCTGCCGTTGGTCATAGGTATTGGCGTGACGAATGGGATTCACATCCTGAACCGTTTCGCGGAAGAAAAGACGCCCGGAATTTTTGGTAAGAGCACTGGTAAAGCAGTGTTGGTGTCAGGGTTGAACACGATTGCCGGTTTCGGGAGTTTGATGCTCGCGAAACATCAGGGCATCGCGAGTCTGGGATTTGTCATGTCAGTCGGGGTGTTTACCTGCATGTTTGCCGCTTTGACGTTTTTGCCTGCGATATTGAAATTGCTGATTCGACGTGGGTGGAGTCTGGCAAAGTAGAAAAAAACCCAGTGGCGGCAATGCACAAAGCCGGCACTGGGTCCGGAGGAACCGAGGTTAAAAACCTCAATTAATGTGATGATATTACAAATCACGCCCTCCAAGTCAAACCTTTATCTCCGGGTTGCCCTGAATCAGGGTAATTGGTAGCTCCTGAAACGAGCGGTAACGTTATCGCCGCCTCTTTGCAGTCAAATCTCGGTTAAACGCAGTTTCTGTTTCGCCGCAATGCATTGCAGGTTGGTTTTCATGATTCGCTGAGATTTGCAGTGAGACCTTAGTCAATTACCACCAATGTTGGCGGGCTCAACGCGCTTTCGCCCGCGTTATTCACGGCACTGACGGAGAATTTAATCGACGCGTGGCGCGGCAGATCTTCGAAGGTGAAATCCGGATCAACGCAGGAACCGACGGCGACGGGCTCGGGATCGACACCCAGCACGCGTTGGTAGATGCGATAATATTTGGCGCCTGAAGAGGGCGGAAAGCTCAGCATCGCGGTGGTTTCGTTCACGACAACGGCTGCAATGTTTTCCGGCGCTGCGGGCGTTTTATCGACGCCGGGCATGTTGAATCCAAAGGCCATCCAGAGCGTGTCCGTGGGCTCGAGCAATTGTTTGAGTTCATCGCGCAACCCGGCCAGACGCTTGCGCAACTTCCTGGCTTTCTCGTCACGCAACGCGAGCAGTCGATCGACTGTCACTTCCTGTTGAGTGACCGCGGCTATGGCCTCCATCAAGGCGATTGATAATTCCTCCGCACGGGCGGCGGTGATATTCAGCACCACAATTTCTCGTTCCGGATGCGCGGCAAAGTAGGCGGCAAAACAATCGAGAATCGGATGCAGCAAGTCCGCCTGGCGCGGGATCATCAGCGAACGAATCAGCCCGAGGATGTCCCACGCTTTGGAGTAATCCCCACCGAAATACGGTTTAAGATTATCGCGGCTCAAGGTGAGAAACTCCCGCACCGTTTGCACGAGCGCGATCAACAGCGCGCGCCGTTGCGCCAGCACCGTTCTGCTGTGTTCGTAGGCATCACGACTCTCCAGCAACGCCGTGCGATCAGCATTGATGCGAGCGCCGGTATTTTGATCAATCTCATGGGCTGGCCCATGTTTTAGAGCCGCCATGGCTGCGACCCCGGAGAAGGTCAGCATTTCGGGAATACTTCTAACAATTTCATTTGGCATAATTTTATTTTTTCTTTCTGTGTGCGAAAACAGTCCGCTGATTCTGCGCGACGACCGATTTGAGCCGCTGCGCCTGCGATTGCTGCTTCCGCCTGTTTCAATTTCTGCAACCACCCTAACAGGAGCCACTACCCAGAACGGGTAGTGGGTC
>JAQGOU010000462.1 GCA_028293445.1 Verrucomicrobiales bacterium
TCAAACTGAATTGAATTCGACACTCCGGTTTACTCGTCTACCTTCACTCTCTCGCCATGAGTTCAACATCCACAGGAGCGCCAAGACCTTCGCACGCCTGGTTTGTGACCACGCATTGGTCGGTCGTGCTTTCGGCGCGTGACAAGGATCCGTCGAAATCCGTCGAAGCATTGGAAAAACTTTGCCGCACCTATTGGTATCCACTGTACGCTTTCGCGCGTCGCCAGGGGCAATCGCCGGCCGACGCAGAGGATCTCACCCAGGAGTTTTTTGCGCGGCTGTTGCAAAAAGATTATCTGCAAGCGGCGGCTCAGGAGAAGGGGCGGTTCAGAACGTTTCTACTCGTTGCCTTCAAACGATTTCTCGCCAACGAATGGGACCGGTTTCGCGCGCAAAAACGCGGCGGCGGTGCGGTTCATGTCTCGCTGGAGACCGAGAACGCGGAGGAACGCTATGGCATCGAGGCCGTGGAAGGCGTCAATGCCGATAGAGTTTTTGAGCGGCGTTGGGCGTTGACGTTGCTGGAGCGGACGATGAACCGGTTACGGAATGAATTTGTCAGCGCGAGCAAGGCCGAAGAATTTGAGCGATTAAAAAGTTCCCTCACGGTTCAACACGCGGGCATCTCCTATGCCGACATCGCTCGCGATCTTCGAATCAATGAAGGCGCTGCACGCGTCGCTGTGCATCGTTTGCGCAAACGGTATCGGGATATTTTCCGCGATGAAATTGCGCAGACCGTCTCCAGTCCTGAGGAAATCGACGCCGAAATCCAGTATTTACTCTCCATCCTCGGTGAATAGCAGAAACTTTGTAACACGCCGCTGGTTTTTCTTAATTAGGTTGTGATGAGTGAAACCGACAAAAAAGAAAACAAATGCCAGCGTTGCAATGTGACGCTGACTTCGGACGCGCCGGAGGGGCTTTGTCCGCGCTGCCTGATGGCGCTGAATCTCGCCACGCAAACCGACATTCCCAGCGAGGCCGGTCCACACGGAACAAAAATCGTTTCGCAACCCAAAGCGCCGCCGACACCGGAGGAGATCGCTAAGTTTTTCCCGCAACTGGAAATCCTCGAGTGCCTGGGTCGCGGTGGAATGGGAGTTGTTTACAAAGCCCGTCAGCCACGGCTCAACCGGCTCGTTGCCTTAAAGATTCTCGCACCTGAACGAGAGAAAGACCCCGCGTTCGCGGGGCGGTTCGAGAAGGAAGCGCAGGCTCTCGCGCAACTGAGCCATCCCAATATCGTCACCATTCACGACTTTGGCGAAACGGGCGGAATGTTTTATCTGCTCATGGAATTTGTGGATGGCGTGACGTTGCGACAATTGTTGGCGGCGAGCCGAGTCGCTCCGAGCGAAGCGCTCGCGATCGTGCCGCAGATTTGCGATGCCCTGCAATTTGCGCATGACCACGGCATTGTTCATCGCGACATCAAGCCGGAGAATATTTTGATGGATCGACGCGGTCGCGTGAAGGTCGCGGACTTTGGCTTGGCAAAGTTGATTGGCCAGGTCAGTGAGGTGGACAGCAGCGGAACTCCGGCGGAAAAATCACCGGCGTTCACGGAAGTCGGAAAAGTCATGGGGACGCCTAGTTACATGGCGCCTGAACAGGTTTCGCATCCTGCTGATGTGGATCATCGCGCGGACATTTACGCGCTGGGGGTGGTGTTTTATCAACTGCTCACGGGCGAATTGCCCGGCAAGAAAATCGAAGCCCCGTCCAAAAAAGTCCAAATTGATGTGCGGTTGGACCAGGTTGTCCTGCGTGCGTTGGAGAAAGAACCGGAACTCCGCTTTCAACAGGCGAGCTCATTGAAAACCGAAGTCGAATCGATTGCGGAGACGAGGGCTTCGACCACAGGTGCAGCTGGGAAAAAGAGTCGGGATGGAATCTGGAAGAGTGTTGTGGCCTTCTGCGCAGTTCTTTTTTTCACCGGGATGACGGTGGCACTCATAGCCGTTCAATCTCTTAAGTTCGGGCCACGAGCAGAATTGATTGTTTTCTGGGCAATGCTGCTGGCCCTGCCAGTTTCTGGAATTCTCTTTGCTCGACACATCAAAACGTGGCGAGAAATTGGTTCAGATGGAAATCCTCTGGGACGAGGTTTGTTTCTCGTGTCCTCGATAGTGGCGATGATCCTAGCGATCCCAGTAATCGGATTCGCCATTTTCTTTGTCATGGCATTCGCGGACGACCCGCACTGGAGTCCATCATTTACCGAGGCAGTGTTCGTTCCTTTGACCTGGCTCGGCGCGTTCCTTCTGCCGGTGAGCGGGCGGATTCTTTGGCGTGAAGCAAAAGGGGAACGCGAGAGCGAATCGGGAAACAGAGATGATTTGAAATTCGGGAATTCGCCGGTTCGCCATCCTGCATTCGTTGCAGGGGTCGCAATCAGCATCATACTTGGCATCTACGGAATGACGGTGCTGACGAGATACTGGCGCTTCCCTGACTTACGCAGAGGAATTTTTGCGCAATCGTCGACGCAAGCACCTTCGTTCGGGCCGGTGTTGGAACGAACGATTACACTCGGACCCGATCGCAACTCGTTCTTTAGTTTCGATACCGAAGAATACGTTCCGCCACCGACGGATTTTGACCCCAAAGACTACGACAAACCAATCACCGAGGTTAATGCCAGCATACTTTGGAAATGGTTGACCGCGCATAACGTTGATCTCTTTGCGCAACGAGCGAACGGCAAACCCATTCTCGCCATGTCCGACATGGTCGTCGTGATGCTGGACGACAAGGATTTTGACCGCCTCAGTTTCGAGGATCTGAAGAAGTTGGAAGCCTGGAAAATAGGAATCGGCGCGCAGGTTCGGCCATCGGTCACCAGTAATCCGCGGGGCCCGTCCGGACGTAATCCAACCATTGCTTTTCAGACGCGCTATGAGCGGGTTGGCA
>JAQGOU010000492.1 GCA_028293445.1 Verrucomicrobiales bacterium
ACAAACGTTTACGGTAACAATCACCGCCGTTAATGATGCGCCCTGTTTTGTAAAGGGCCCGGACATCAGCGTTTATGAGGATTCGGGTGGACAGACGTTCGTGGGCTGGGCCGGTTCCATCAGCACAGGTCCATCAGACGAAGCGAACCAAACATTGAGCTTCGTTGTCAGCAACAACAACAGCAATTTGTTCAGCGTTGCGCCCACTATTTCGACCAATGGCACGCTCACCTTTACTCCGACAGCAAATACAAATGGAAGTGCGACCGTAACCGTCACGCTTCGCGACAATGGCGGGACCGCCAACGGCGGCAGCGATACGAGTGCGACGAAAGCATTTTTGATCAGTGTCACAGGGGTGAACGACGCCCCGATATTCAACGCCATATCGGATCTTTCCATTTTGGAAGATGCGGCAAGACAAACTGTGACAGTGACCGGGGTTGCTCCAGGAACGAACGAGGCGTCACAAACATTGATGTTTAGCGCGAGTTCGAGCGATACCAATCTGATTTCTGGCGTATCGATCGCTTACACTAACGGAAACAGCACGGCCTGTTTGCGTTTTACACCGGTGACGAATGCAAATGGAACCGCCACGATCACCCTCACGGCACAAGACAACGGAGGTACCTCCAACGGTGGGATCGATACCTTCACAAGAACCTTTAACGTCGTCGTAAACGCGGTGAACGATCGCCCAACCTTGAATTCAATAAGCGACGTCTCCGTGTATGAGGGATCAAGTTTGCAGACGATCAGTTTAACGGGAATTACCGCAGGCCCGTCAGACGAAGCCGGCCAAGCGATTGTGTTCACTGCCGCTTCCAGCAATACGAACCTGGTTCCTTCACCGGTGGTTACATACACCAGCGGCAGTTCTGCCTCGCTGGCATATACTCCGGCAAGCGCTGAGACAGGAACAGCGACGGTGACGGTCACCGCGCAAGATAATGGCGGCATAGCCAATGGGGGCACCCAAACGTTCACGCGCACTTTTACGATTACCGTTATCCCGATCAATCACGCGCCGACGCTGGATGTTATCACCAATCGCACCGTTCTGGAAGATGCGGGAACGCAAAGCATAGCATTGACCGGGATCAGCACGGGCCTCGATGAAAGCGGTCAAATCCTCACCACCTTTGCGGCGACCTCCAGCAATACAAACCTGATTAGCAGCGCGAGCGTAAGTTATACGAATGGAAACAGCACAGCGGTCCTCCGCTTTACTCCTGTTGCTAACTCCAATGGCACAGCGAGCATCACCATTTCCTTGCAGGACGATGGTGGAACAGCGAATAGCGGCAGCGATGTAACAACGCGCAGTTTTGATGTCACCATCACCGCGGTAAATGACGCGCCAGACTTCGAGGGAACCAATGTTCTCGTTCGGACGACCACGGCGGCCCAGACGGTTCTGAACTGGGCGACATCAATGAACACCGGGCCAGTAAATGAATCGGCGCAAGCGCTGAGTTTCCAGGTCAGCAATGATAATAATGCAATGTTCTCCGTTCAACCCACCGTGTCGACCAATGGAACGCTGACGTTTACTCCCACGATGGATGGGACAGCCAATCTCAATGTTTACCTTCAAGACGATGGAGGCACAGCCAATGGTGGGACCGATACCACGGTTCTGAAGACCTTTACCATCACCGTTGCTCCCATCAACATTGCGCCAAGCTTTTCGATGAACACCAACCTGACAGTACTCGAAGACACCGGTGCTCAAGCATTCGTCAACTGGGCTACGAATATCATTGCAGGACCCTCGGATGAATCCGGACAGGCACTTTCTTTCGTCGTGACAAACGATAACAACAGCCTTTTCGCGGTTCAACCTGCCCTTTCAACGAATGGCACTTTGACCTTTGTGCCTGCTGATAACGCGTTCGGCGCGGCCATGGTGACGGTTCTTCTGCAAGATGACGGCGGCACAGCCTACGGCGGCTCCGACACCAGCTCTGCGCAAACGTTCCTCCTGAACATCACTCCAATCAACGATGCTCCGAGTTTCGTAAAGGGATTGGATGTCAATCTAGTCGTTACGGCATCGCGTTATCAGGAAATCTCAGGCTGGGCCAGTAACATCTCCGCAGGGTCAAACGAAGCGGCGCAAATCCTGAGTTTCGTCGTGACGAATGACACGCCGGAGATTTTTCGAGTGCAACCGTCGATTAGTTCAAGCGGCACCTTAAAATTTGAAATCGCGTCGGGAGCTCCAAATGTCCTTGCCACGATAACCGTCCAGCTCCTCGACAACGGTGGCATTGCCAACGGAGGGACTGATGCCAGCGCACTGCAAACCTTTCATATCTCATTGTCGAGCAGCTATGGAACTCCGACTCTTTTAACCACCGGCCGTGGACCGACAGGACTGTATCTAGGAAATTTACGCGGGCTGACATTTGCCGGCGCAACGAAATCAGGCGGACCTCGCTACCGGGATATTATTGTGGCGAACTACCTGGATAATACCGTGAACGTTCGCTTTTGTAATGACAACGGGACATTCACCGACGCGACAACCTATCCGGTCGGATTGAATCCTTTCGGTGTCATCAGCGGTGATTTAGATCGGGACGGATATGAGGAAATCGTCACCGCAAACAACGGCACGAATACCATCAGCGTTTTACAGAACAATATTGACCGTACGTTTGCGCCTGCGGTCGATTACGTCGTAGGCAATTCCAGCAATCCAGAGCCCATTGCCGTCATGGTTAACGATTTCAACCTTGATGGCAGACTGGATGTCGTCGTGGCCAACCACAGCGAAAACTCCGTTTCAGTCTTACTCGGCCTGGGGAATACAACATTCGGGGCTGCCACTAATTTCGCTGTCGGCAGCGGACCGATGTCGGTTTGGACGGGCGATTTGGATGGCGACAAAAAGACAGACATTCTTACCGCAGATAAAGACGGGAACACATTAACCATTCTGCCGGGACTTGGAAATGGCGCCTTCGGCACAGCGCAGACGATTAGTCTACCAGGAAATCCTCAGCCAACGTATGCAATCCCGTCCGACCTGAATGGAGACGGTAAACTTGATATCGTTGTCGCCAATTACGCAGCAAACACCGTCAGCGTTCTCCTGAAGAAATCGGACGGCAGTTTCCAGGTGAGCAGCAACTATCTTGTTGGCATCAATCCACGCAGCGTTCTCGCTCGTGATCTAAATCGCGATGGTAAAATTGATATCGCCTGCGCCAATAGTGGAAGCGGTTCCATTAGCATCCTATTGAATCGCGGGGATGGCACCTTTGAATCGGGAGGCAATTTTCCGGCGGGTGGCAATCCTCTTATCGTATGGGGCAGCAATTTTGATGACGATGATGCGACCGACCTTGCAATCAGCAACTACGGGGACAACACAATTTCGATTCTCCGGTATGGCGGGCCGCTCGCGTACAATTCTCAAGTCAGCCTGCTCGAAGACCACACTGCATTGGTGACATTAAAGGGCCGGATTTTGAGCGGAAACAGCTTGAATTATCAGGTCAGCACAAACCCTGCTCACGGCACATTGAGCGGGACGGGATCAAACCTCACCTACACACCTGCCACCAATTACTCCGGAATTGATACTTTCAGCTATCAGGTCACCTATACGGCTGACGACCTCATCCTCAATTCGGCAAACGCAACCGTCACCTTGAAAATCACACCGGTGAACGATGCGCCAATTTTCAATTTAAGCGCTGCTGCTGTCTCGCTCACCAATTTTAATACGCTTGAGACAATTCCCGGCTTCGCGACGGGAATAAGTCCTGGAGCGACCGAAGAGGCAGCACAACTAGTGGGATTTACGCTCACCACGACGAACCGGGCTCTTTTTGATATCCAACCGAAGCTCACCTCTAATGGAATTCTTAGCTTCCGCCCCGCCCTGAATAAAGAAGGCGTCGCGGTTGTATCCGTCCGGTTGGCGGACAACGGCGGAACGCTCTACGGCGGCACAAATGGAACAGCTCTGCAAACGTTTACGATCACAGTTCTGCCCAATCCTTTGATGAGCCTCAAGGGCGCTTACAGCGGATTGTTTTATGAATCGAGCGGTATAGCGACCGACAGTGCTGGATTCTTCAGCCTGATCCTCACGGACAAACGGACGTTCTCCGGAAGACTACTGACTGCCGGTAAGACCTATCCATTAGCTGGAACAATGAACACGAATGGCATTGCGCTGCTGACAATCCCCCGCACTAATCAAAGCTCCCTCACAGCAACATTCATTTTAAACCTGACCGGAGGAGCCAATGACCAGATCACGGGCAATATTACTGATGGGACCTGGACTGCTGATTTGCTCGGTGACCGCAACGTCTTCAATGCGTTGACCAATCCCTCTCCTTACACCAACAGGTACACAATGGCTTTCGGCGGGAATCCAGGCAACCCGTATAAGCCTGCGGGTGACGGCATCGGCACGATAACGATACGACCTGATGGTACCCTTGCATTTGGCGCCGCCCTTGCAGACGCCACGGCAATCAGTCAAACAACGGCCATTTCCAAAAACGGCATGTGGCCTTTTTACGCTTCTCTGTATAACGGGAACGGTGTGATCCTGGGCTGGCTCACCTTCACCAACACGGTGGACAGCAGCCTCGAAGGGGATGTTCGTTGGATCAAGACCGGTGCGGTCGGCGGCAAATATTATCCAACTGGCTTCACAAATGACATTGTGGCAGTCGGCTCCACGTTCATCACACCTTCAACAGGCAGCCGTGCATTGAACCTGACCAATGCGTTAGTTGAGTTCAACGGTGGAAATTTCCCGCGGTGCCTAACAAACAGGGTTACGCTTAATACGAACAACACGTTTACGGTCACTATTCCGAACACCAACAGTGTGTCCGTTACTCTCGCCAGCACGACAGGGTTAATTGGGGGTGGCGTCATAAACCCGCTGACGAAAGCAAAAGTAGTAACTCGCGGCATTATCCTGCAGAAACAAAACGCCGCGTATGGATTTTTCCTGGGCACAAACCGGAGCGGCTTGTTCCTTTTGCACGAATAAAACGAACTTGCGGGACAGGCGTCAGTGCGATGACGCGAGTCCAGTCATCACCAGGATTAGCGGCTTCGAAGCGTATCGAGGATTAAACCCACGAAACATTTTGGTGCTTTGATCTGGAAAGGCCAAAAAACAAAGGACTTCAACAGATGCTGCACCGACAGCAGATACTTCTTTTGCGTCCGGTAGATATAGCCGACGTTGAAATAACTGCTTCCAAGAAGTTTTCTTGCGGACCACCAATCGTTTCCGTGTTCAGCAAAGAGCCGGGCATGCGCAATTTCCTGCTTCACCGCAAACACTTTGGAACCCATCTGTTCATGACTGCGAAAAGCAAACGGGACAGAGTCAGAATAATGCCCAAACTTGAACCGCTTGGCCGCACGTAACCAAAAATCGTAATCCTCCGCTGCGTCCCATTGCGGATTGAAGCCCCCGGTCTGTTCCCAGACCGTGCGCCGCCACATCACACACAATCCCACTTTGTTGTGACCCTTCGCAAAAATCTTATCGGGTTCGGGGGCTTTTTTGACGGCAATCACTTTTCCGTTGGCATCGACTAAATTCATGTCGCAATAGACAAGGCCTATTTCAGAATGCCGTTGCAGAAAACGCACCATCTCCTCGATTGCGTTGCGCTCAAAGAAATCATCCTGGGCAAGGCGAGTCATGAAATCTCCCTTTGCAGAATTGAAACCGGTGTTGAACGCGCGGGCGACTCCACCGTTTTTTTTATGCGAGATCAAACGAAGACGACTGTCTTTCCTCGAATAATCCGCCGCAATCTGAGCGCAGTTGTCGGGACTGCAGTCATCTACCACGATGATTTCGATGTTGCCGTAAGTTTGCGACAAGCAGCTTTCAATCGCTGCTGGCAAATAGAGAGCGCCATTGTAGCAAGGAATAACAATGGAGACTAAAGGCTGCATTAGGCTTGTTTGCGCATCCGCCGGAACATTTGATAAAGCCAGGGGGCGTGTGAGATAACAAAATATTTGGCTAATACCTTAATGGAAGGTCGATACGTCCACTTCCCCACTCGAAAGCCGTGCGCCAGATATTTCCGCATATTCCGCCAGTCACCCGCACATTGGTAAGCCCAGACCAGGTCATAGCTCCACATGGCAATTTTCTTTTGGATGAACGAGCTGTAGCGCGAGCCCAATTCCGGTTGCACGGCCTCGTAGAATCTCAAAGCACCGACAGCGCGTTTGGTGGAAAACGTCGTGTCACCCAGAGGCCTGCCTTCAGTCCAAACGCCTCCGCTATGGATCCGATAGGCAGCCATGATTTTCTCACTGAAACCAATGTTCCCAAACCTCGCGTTAAGCACATGCAGAGGTAAATCGCCCATTGCCATTTCGCTGTACCAGATTGGAAAGTCGGTAAACAGGCGATTCCGATACATGACTGAACAAGTCGGCATCATACAATCACACTCCAGCAGGTCTTCCAAAGTGAACACTTCCTTCTTTACCCGCAGAGGGAAGAGTTGCTGCTCGATACCGTTATTATCCACAACCGTTGTATTATGGAAGGCAATGGCCAATTCCGGATTTGAATCTAAAAGGTCCACCTGAGCCTGAAGTTTGTCGGATGCTGTCCAAAAATCATCCCCCTCTAAAAGTGCGATGTATTTCCCCTTACAGGCGCGTAACGTTGCCATGAAATTAGGCATCATCCCGATATTTGTTGGATGAAGCAACACGCTGATTTTATCAGGATAACGACGTTGCATATCAATCACTGCTGAACGCGTTCGGTCAGTCGAGCAATCGTCACCAATAACAAGTTCAAACTTGAAGGCAGTCTTTTGCATGAGCACACTTTCAATCGCCTGAACGATAAATCGCTCATGATTGTAGGTGATCATTGCAACACTGACTTTCATCGCGCGGCAGGAATGGCCGGCGGCTCCGCGTGGCGCTGCAGTGCGGCCTGATTCCGGGTGCTCCAACGTTCTTTAATCGCCGCGGCATTTTCAATGCCTTGGCGAAGGACATTACAGATCGCTTTGATGTGTTCGTCGGAAACCGCCGTACCGGTAGGCAAAACGAGGACGCGTTGCGCCATTTTGTCTGTCTCGGGCAGGAGTAAACCAGCGTGCGGAAAGTACGAACGGTATGGTTCCATCCGATGACAACCAGGATAGAAGTATCGTCTGGCAATCACGTTTTCAGCGTGCAGCAACTCCAGGAGATAGTCGCGGTGGATTCCCGAAAGGCTTTCGTCAATTTCGAGGACCACGTACTGATAGTTCGATCGATTTACTTCGGAATAGGGAAGCAATGACACACCCGGCAGTCCTCGCAAATATCGCTGATAGCTTTCGTAATTGCGTTGGTTCGTGGTGATGAAATGTGAGAGATCGTCCAGTCCGACCAACCCCATCGCCGCACACATTTCGTTCATCTTCCCATTGGTCCCGATGTAAATCACATCATCGTAACCAGCGAACCCAAAGTTCTTCATCAAGCGAAGCTTCTTCGCCAGCGCATCGTCGTTGGTCGTGACCGCACCACCTTCAAGCGTGTTGAAAAACTTAGTTCCATGAAAACTAAACACTTCGGCATCGCCGAAGTTACCAATCATGCGCGAGCCGTAGGAACAATCGAAAGCATGTGAAGCATCAAAGATCAGCTTTAGATTTCGTTTCTTGGCGATCGCGGTAAGTGCATCGATATCGCAAGGCCGACTCCATAGATGCACGGCGAGAATTCCAGTCGTGCGCGGTGTAATCAGCTCCTCGACCCGGCGGGGATCCAACGTATGGGTCGCCGGATCGATGTCACAAAAAACGGGTGTAATTTCCTGCCATTGCAGCGAATGAGGCGTGGCCACGAAAGTAAACGAAGGGACAATGACCTCTCCTTTCAAACCGACCGCGCGAGCAAGAATTTCAAGTGCGATCGTTCCATTGCACATGAGAACGCAGTGCTTTACCCCGAGGCGAGCCTCGATCTTGCGTTCGAGCTCCTGCACGAACGGGCCGTTGTTGGTCAGCCAGCGCCGGTCCAACATGTCGTTGATTCGCTCTAGAAGTTTCTCACGGTTCCCGATGTTTGGCCGCCCCACATGAAGCTTTTCTGTAAAGGCAGGCGTGCCGCCAAATATCGCCAGATCTGTAACGTGTTTCATTATGTTATGGCCTTTTGCAAATACTCTTTTTCCAAGTCCAGCAGCTTCTTTTGTCGTATTCGTATCCGGCGAGCAGGAATACCGGCGTAGATTTCATGATCAGGGACGTCCCGGTTGGCAAAACTCATGGCTCCGACGGCGGCACCCGTCCCGATGGTTACGCCTGGCATGATAATGGAACCGGCTCCGACAAGTGCATGTTTACGGAGGGATACTGGGCCGACATCCACCTTCCGGAAGATTTCCGGAACAGTCGGATTCGTCATCGCCTCGCCGCTGTAATCATCGGAAGCGGTGTATAAAGAAACGCGTCCGGACAGGCAGGTAAAATCTTCCAAGGTAACACGACCGCCGCCACCAAAAATTAAAACGGCGGCGGCAATATGAATATTGTTCCCGATGTAAACTCCCTCCTTACCTGCGGAAATCATGGAGAAGCAATCAATTCGCACACGGGAACCGATGTGAATGTTTTTGCAGTTAAAGAATACTGCGCTGCGGTGAATGGCAACGTCGGTCCCAACATCGACAAACCCGAGATTTTTAAGTTCTTCGAGAGTATAATTCATACTAACAGCTTATCGAATCAGATGACATGGCGCAGGTGGACGACGATGCTCGCGGCACGAATCACATTGGAAACGTTGCTATTTTCGCGCCTCGACATAAAAGGAATACTTCCGCCGCGGTTCGGAAGCTGTATCAACCCCCTGTTGGAAACTCGAAACGGTCGCGTGGCGAAAGCCAACAAACTTTAAAATCGCGACCACCTTGGTTTCATCATACAGGCATTTGTGCTCGCCATTCTGATAAACACAATAATTGATAAGGTCTATCATTGTCTCAGTGCCCGGTTCCAAACGATCCACCGCTCCAAGCACATTGATAAGATTGAAGTAATCGGTGTCCGCATTGAGATAGGCCGTAAAGGCTTTCCGAAAATCCGGCAGGCAAATTCGAAAGACTCC
>JAQGOU010000258.1 GCA_028293445.1 Verrucomicrobiales bacterium
CACGTCAAAGGCGTTTTTCGGCACTTCGAAATTGAAATCAGTTTTGCCAAAAGCCGCCTTCGTGGGCCAATAAATCGTGTAGCCTGCCCTCCGTAAATGTTCTGTGAAGAGCGGCGGTGGATTCAACAAGCGCGAGCGCATATGCTGTGTGCCGATGCTCGTGGGATAACGACCGGTAATCAGCCCGGAACGGCTCGGCGCACAAACCGGGGCATGGGTGAAACAATGCGTGAAACGAACGCCTTCACGGGCGAAGCGATCCATGTTCGGAGTGATTGCGTTGGTATCGCCATAACAGCCTTGTTCCGGTCCCATATCTTCGCCAATGAGCCAGACGATGTTGGGTTGGCCAGCTGCGAACGCGAGTGCGTTGCTGAACAAGAACGCAAGGAGAGCAATGAATCTCATTCTTCTGCCAGACGGTTTCTTACAGCAGGAAGTAACGAGTCTTCCTGCTGAGGACGATCGAGAGTTAGCCCTGATCTTTTTCCGTGATGTTGGTGTCCTCATCGGAGGCACCCACGATATTTAATCGTTGCATGCGATAGCGCAGAGCGTGTCGGCTGATTTTCAATTGCTCAGCGGTTCGTGAAAGATTGAAACGGCTTTGCTCAAGCGTTTTGTTGATAATCTCCCGCTCGTAATCGTTCATCAGATCATCCAGCGAGCTGTTGCCTGTGGAAACAGATGCCTTCGGCGCTTCGGCTTTGCGCAAACGGGTTTCGAGTTGGAAATCGGGCAGATTGCTGGGTTGAATTTCCCGGGTCGTCTCGAGAATCACCGCGCGCTCAATGACGTTGCGCAATTCGCGGACATTCCCCGGCCAATGATGCGAAAGAAGTTTCTGCCGTGCGATCGAGGAAAGGCTGACCACTGTCTTCTTCATCGCTGCGTTGAAGTGGCGCAGGAAATTATCCGCTAGAAGCAGAACGTCATTGCTGCGCTCGCGCAACGGTGCCGGACGAAATTGGACGACATTCAACCGGTGATACAAATCCTCGCGGAAATGGTTTTCGCGAATGGCATCGATGATGTCGCGATTCGTAGCCGCAATTAAGCGGACATCCACACGCAATTCCTCGTTGCCGCCGACCCGCGTGAACGTGCCATCTTCGAGGAAACGCAGGAGCTTGGCTTGTAACGGCCGGCTCATGTCACCGATTTCGTCCAGAAAGATCGTGCCGCCATCCGCTTCTTCGACACGGCCGAGCTTTTGTTTCAAGGCACCGGTGAAGGCTCCTTTTTCATGACCAAACAGTTCGCTTTCGAGCAGGGCTTCGGGAATAGCAGCGCAGTTAATGCGGATGTAATTCTTGTTCTTGCGCGCGCTCATGCTGTGTAAGGCGCCAGCTATGAGTTCTTTGCCGGTGCCACTTTCGCCGAGAATCAGGACCGTGGCATTCGTTGGAGCGACGGTTTGAATCAGATTCTTCAAATCGTGCATCTTGGCCGATTCACCGATGATTTCTTCCAGTTTATACGGCTCGACTGCCTTGGCGCGAAGTGACGCGTTTTCCTGGATCAGGCGATAGCGTTCCGCACAGCGGCCAATTGCGAGTAGTAATTCCTCGGGAGCAAATGGCTTGGCCAGGTAATCCATCGCGCCGTTCTTAATGGCTTCCGCCGCGAGCTTAGGCGTCGCATAGGCGGTAATCATCAAAATCGGGGTGTGGGCCCAACGTTTGCGGACGTGACCGAGGAATTCATAGCCCGTCATCCCACCCAGGCGGGCGTCGGTGATGACCATGAAAAACTCATCCTTTTCCAATGCGCAGATGCCTTCTTCTGCGGATTCGACGGCGCGAACGTCATAGCCTTCGTCGGTAAGAATCGACTTCAGCGAAGCGCGCATGTTCTTCTCATCATCCACGATGAGAACTGGGGGGAGGGGAAGACTCATTTGGTTAGTTTCATCAACGTTTTTGCCGACAACTGTATAACAAATTTTGCGCCTTTTCCAAGTTCCGATTCCACGTGGATATGGCCGCCATAAATCTCGACGTTGTGCTTCACGATGGCAAGGCCGAGCCCCGTTCCTTTATCCTTGGTCGAATAGTAGGATTCAAAAACGCGCTCCAGTCGGTCCCGTTGGATGCCGGGACCGGTATCGGCAATGGTCACAAGGATCGAATATTGCGGACCATGCTCGGCGGTGATTCGGATCGCGCCTTTGCCCTCCATTGCTTCGCGGGCATTCTGAAGGATGTTCACGAAGATCTCCGCCAGATGATTGCGTTGCATCATGAGAGGCGGAAGGTTAGTCGTCAGATTCTTCGTGATCTCCACCTTATAATTTGCCGCCGCGGGAAAGACCCGCGTTAAGGACCTTTCAATTTCTTCGAGCACGTCAATTTTCTCCACCCGACCTTCGGCCAGTTGGGCGTAACCCATCAACTCGGTAATGATACGGTCGGCCCGGGAAACCTCCTCACGAATAATGTCGACCTGTTCTGCTGCGGGTTTCTTGTTGTTCTCAATCGCGCGCTGCACCAACCAGGCGGCGTTGCTGATGATCGCGAGGGGATTCTTGATTTGATGCGCGATTTCCGCTGAGAGACGCCCGGCGGTTTGCAATTGTTCCTGGCGCACGACAAATTCCGCGGCTTCCTCTTCACGTCGCTTTTGGCGTTCAATCAACGCCTGCAAACCATAGCAGGAAATAGTCATCAACACCAAAACAGCGATACGCAAGACAACCGGTTCGGTAGGTGCGTCAGGATTGTATGGCTCGCCATAACCGATGTCAGGCAGGGAACGAATTTCACTCCTGCGGAAAAACCGGCGCAAGGGGCGTTGTTGTTTGAGGTTCTGAATGGATTCATCGGCCTGGACCAGAGACTTCGCCAGGGCAATGACTAAGTTTGTATCAATCTCAGCGTGAGGAGTCCAATTCGAGGTCAACTCCTCAATGCGATCAATGGAAAACTTAAGATGCGACACGGACAGCGGGAGATTCGTGTCGCCGCTGTGATAATGCGAAGGATGGACGGGAACATTTTGCTGAACCTGAAATTTGCTCTCTTCCCGTTTGATGGCGAGGTCCAGGATTCCGGCAAAAAAGTAGAAGAAGACCACCGCAAGATTTAAAACGATTTGCGGCGTGGCGAGCGGGATAACGATGGCGTTATGAATGATGAGTACCAAAAAGATCCAATAGAGGATGCTGCTGAATCCGCCTGTGATGATGATGAGGGAGGCCAGAAGCAACGCATCGAGCAATCCCATGATGAATAAAAGCCATTGCAGCGCGTGTGCCGCCAATCGTTTTGAGTAAATCAAAGAAAACCCAAAGCCGACATTGACGATGATATACGCAATGAACAAATAGCGGATCGTATCGAGCGCTACTTCCCCGGTCCGCTGCGCCTCAGTGAGCCAGTTTGAAAAATAAAAGTAATAGATGAGCGTGGCCGCGAGGAACGCTTTGATCGGAAGAACGACATCCCGTTCGATGGTTTGGACCCGCGAAGCCTGTGCTTCCGGTTCCAGGCCCGGGGAAACAAGGATCCGGCTCAAACTTTTCAGAAATGGCCGGCCGGATGGTTTCATTAACAATTATTTAAGATGAGACAGGGCGTGCGCAGCGATTTCCTCAATTTTCCACAAACGTCCTATTCCTTCATAACCACAGGAAAGCATTCCTTCTTCGGGCCCGATGAATTCCGCGCCGCGACTTTTCAGGGTGGCCACATTGTGTTGGGTGGCTGGATGTTGCCACATCTTGCCATTCATGGCGGGGGCGATGATCAACCTGGCATTTGCATTCAATGCCAGCGCGATACAGGTCAAGGCGTCATCGGCGATTCCGTTGGCCAGTTTCGCAATAACATTGGCAGTCGCCGGAGCGATTAGCAGCAACTGGGCTTCATCGGCTAAACGAATATGAGTTGGTTTCCAGCCTTCTTCTTCATCATACAAATCGATGATGACTGGATTGCGCGACAAGGTTTTGAAGGGCAGGGGAGTGATGAACTTCTGCGCGTCGTTGGTCATAACGACGTGAACGTCCGCGCCGCCTTTTGTCAATTGACTGGCCAAGTCTGCCGCCTTGTAAGCGGCGATGGAGCCGGTTACACCCAAGACAATTCTTTTGTTTCCGTTCATCAATCTAATGTTGGAGGACGCACGCGATGTTGCCGCATTTTCTCGGCGGTGATCACTGCTTGCATGCGTCTTAAATCTTCCGTCACCGTCGTGCTGGTAATTAGATACTGGAAATTCTTCCATTGCGCAATTTCATGTCGCGCGGCGTTCATCCGCTTTTGGATTACTTCCGGTGAATCCTGGGCGCGCTTTTTCAACCGCGCCTCTAATTCTGAAACCGTTGCCGTGGTCAAAAAGACCGTCACCAGCGCACGTCGCAACTCTTCTTCGGCCTCGGCTCGTTCGCGCAACGCGGCGGCGCCTTGGACATCGATGTTCAGCAGGACGTCTTTGCCCGAGCGCAATTTATCCAGCACTTCAGATTTGAGCGTGCCATAGCTGTTGCCGTGCACCGTGGCGTGCTCGAGGAAATGTCCGGCCTGCACGCGCTTCAGAAAAGTATCCGCATCGAGGAAATAATAATCCGCATTATCTTTTTCACCGGGACGCGGCGCGCGGGTCGTGCAGGTAATCGCGCGTGTAACATTCGGATTGGCCGCGAGCAGTTGTTGGCAAAGAGTGGTCTTTCCGCCACCAGACGGTGCGGAGAGGGCAATCAGTAACGGGCTTGGATTTGAAGGAGTGCTCATTCGACGTTCTGAACCTGTTCACGGAATTTTTCCAATTCAGCTTTCAAGACGACGACCTCGCAGGAAATCGCCGCATCATTTGCCTTGGAGCCGATAGTGTTGATCTAGCGTTTCATTTCCTGTGCGAGAAAATCAAGCGTGCGTCCGACCGGTTCCTTTGATTTCAAACAATCTTCAAATTGTTGGAAGTGACTCTGCAGACGGGTGAGTTCTTCGGAGACATCAGATCGGTCTGCGAAGAGCACGACTTCTTTCAGCAGTCTTTCGTCGTCGATCGTCGGCATTTCCAGTCCGGCATTCTTAATCCGCAAACGCAATTGCTCACGATAACGGACTTGTGCTTCCGGCGCCTGTTTTTCAATCTTCTGCCACGCTTTGCGAATGATGTTCATGCGGGACGAAAGGTCCTTGGCCAAGTTGGAACCTTCTCGTTCGCGCATTTTAACGAGGGTGGCGAGGGCGGTTTTCAACGACTTCTCAATCGGTGGCCAAACTTCCTCGGCTTCCGAAAATTCTTCTTTCGCCTGCAAAACGCCCGGCGCGCGCAAGATCACATCCATCGTGACTGTCCCCGGAATTTTTAATTGCTTCGCCAATTTAGCAAATTCACTCGCGTAGGCTTTCGCCAGAGGGACGTTGATCTGGGCTTTATCCTCGCCGTCTTTGGCGGCGGAGTGTT
This sequence comes from Verrucomicrobiales bacterium, assembly GCA_028293445.1. Classification (GTDB taxonomy): domain Bacteria; phylum Verrucomicrobiota; class Verrucomicrobiia; order Limisphaerales; family JACDHS01; genus CBHWET01. The sequence continues at coordinate 5,413 of JAQGOU010000258.1, forward strand.
TGACAATCCGGACCGTGAGACGGCCGCGCGAGACCACTTTGTTCACTTCATCGCGCACTTGCGCTTCGAGCACTTCGAGTTCTCGGGGCAGGTTGACGGAGATTTCGCTTTGCCGGCGATTAACGGAACTGACTTCAACGGTGATTTTTAGGCCGTTGCTGGAGCATTCACCACGCCCATAGCCGGTCATCGATTTCATGTGCGCGCCATCATGGGGAAAGTTTTTTCACCAAGCCACCCTTTTTTCCTTGAGAGCGATTCGATCTGGATTTTTTGCTTTCGAATTCCTTGCTGCCTGCCTAAGCTGCGCGATGGCTTCGCAATTCGATCCATCGGACTTTGTAGACAGCGATTTTCAAGCATCGCGGCAATCTCCTTTCGCTTCGCCAACCGCCAACGTTCCCGCCAATGGTGATCCAAATCGTGCCCCAACGCGCGAGGAAGTTGAGGCGCGAGTGAGCGACGCCCAACTCAAGCTCGCCGAGCTGAAACGCGCCCAGGAAGAACTGGAACGCGAACGCTCATCTCTCGAAGAGACCCGTCGGCGCCAGATGGAATTTCAAAACGGTCGCGGTGAAATAATGCAGAGTCTCACCCGCGGACTAACGCTGTTGCAAGAAGCCGAATTTTCGACACGCCGCGACGCCGATCAAATGGCGAAGTCGGTTGCCGCGCTCAAGGAGGCTTTCGAAAAGGTTCAGGCTTTGAATGAGCAGGCGTGGACCAAGGATGGTTATAGCACCGAACTGACGCGCGCACTCGCACTGATTGAGAATTCGCGGATGGAATGGAATTCGGCGCGATTGAAATTTTCTGTTCTATCCGGTTCGCCTGCAACTGAAGCGCCCGCTGATGCAAAACCAGAGCTACAATCATTCATTGCGACCCAAAGCTTCGGTCAGCTCTGTAAGATTGGTTTTGCCCTGACGTGGCCCGTTGCTCTAGTCGGCCTCGGAATTCTCGCGCTTCTTTTACTCAAGCACTGATGACGGCCATGGGATTGTTCAAGAAAAAACCCGATCCCATTTCGGAACGCGCACGTGCCCTCAACGCGGAAATCGCCGCGCTGGAGTCTCAGATCAAAAAGCTCGAACAAACCGGAGACGCTGGTTCTCCGTCACCCGATTCCTCATTCGTGCAGCAGCCGACGACTACGACGGCTACGTTCTCTCCGCCAGCCGTGAGCGAGAAAGTTGCCTCGGAAATCGTTTTTGAAAAAGTAGATCAAAAGCCATTGCGCTCGGAACCAGTGGTCACGCCGGAGCATTATAACGACATGGGCCTGCGCAAATTCGATTTGCCGGCACTGGTGCAGCGCGTCCAGAGTTTCTTCCGGGGTAAACCTTCGTCCAATCCAAAGCTAGTGAGTTATCTGGCGGCCGGAAGCGTGCAGGGATTGCGTCCGCTCCGCTACGAAAAGCGGGTGGCGCGAAATCGTTTCATCCTGTTCACGAGCGGTCTGCTCCTGTTGGTTTGGGGAATTCTCGCCTGGGTTCTACACAATCGTTAGAGGGAAACTCAAATGAGCATTTTTGTCCTGCCGATTAATACCAGCCACGGAACGTTTCTGGCGCGCTATTCTGAAAATGGGCTTACCGGTTTAAATTTCCCCACCAACGAGAAAGCCCCGCACATTTCTTCGGCGGTAACAGCAACCATTCGCGAGTGGCACAAACTCACGAGTGACGCCCTGGATCGCGTGCTCAATGGCAAGGCTGTGAAGGACCTCCCGCCACTTGAGATGCTCGGAACGGAATTTCAAAAATCTGTCTGGGCCATCATGCTCGCGATTGAACCGGGCAAAACATTGAGCTACGGCGACGTTGCCGCCAGGCTCGGAAAACCAAAAGCCACGCGCGCTGTCGGTTCCGCCTGTGGCGCCAATCCCATTCCGGTCCTAGTACCGTGTCATCGCGTGCTGGCCGCAAACAAGAAACTCGGTGGATTCTCTGGTGGCTTGGACTGGAAGAAAACGCTATTGCGCATTGAAGGCATCGAGTTTTGATGCCGGTGCCCGATTTCTGTGGCGATGATTTTCTTGCCAAGTCTTCCGATAAGAACTTGTTTTCATTTCCCGTTTTGAAACACACTCTCTTTATGCCGATCCCCTTGAGAACAGTTTTTGCGCCGTTGTTTTCTTTCGTGTTGCTGGTGACGCCCGTTCTTGCGCAACAGAACAAACAGCTGACCGAAACCGAGCAGAATTACATCGCTGTTGAAGCACTGAATCGAATCCAGGGAGATATCCGGACCAACGTGGAGTTGAAAGCGGCTGTCTACAATGTGCTGCCCAAGGTTCGAGGGACACAGACCTTCGTTCGCCTCGTGAAGAAGTTTGAGTTGAAAGATCAGCACGCGATCCTCCTGGAAATGGCATTGGCGCATTCCGGGAAAGATATCGGGGTGCAAGCGGCGCAATTGATCCTGGATCAGGGAGGTAGCGAAATGTTTCGCGAAGCGCTTTCCCGCACCAACCATGATTCTTTCAAAGCCGCAGAAGTCCTCGGTAACGTGAAGGAAAATCGCGTCGTCCCGCTCTTGTCGCCGGTGCTGACGGATAACTCGCGTGAGAATGCTCTCAGGAAAGTCGTCGTTCATTCATTGGCTCAGACACAGGATGGCGCGGCCTTTTTGCTGAAACTCGCCAAAGAAGGAACGCTCGCCGAATCTCTGAAGTTCACGGCCAGTTCGGAATTGAATTCCGTGCGCTGGTTAAAAATTAAAGCGGAAGCGGAACAGATTCTCCCTCCGCTCCAGGGGAACAATACGCAGCCGTTTCCTTCCGTGGCCACTCTCGCGAAAATGAAAGGCAACGCCGCCAACGGTGAAAAAGTTTTCGGTCGTGAGACGGTGATGTGTTCGCGTTGTCACGAGGTGCGAAGCAAAGGTGGGCAGATCGGGCCGGCGCTTTCCGAGATCGGGAGCAAACTCGGACGTGAAGCTCTGATCGAATCCGTGCTGGATCCAAGCGCGGGCATTTCGTTTGGGTTCGAAGCTTTTAATATCACCTTAAAGAATGGGGATGATGCGTATGGTTTGATCGCGAGCGAAACGGCCGACGAACTTGCCGTGAAAGATTTGAATGGACTCGTCACCCGCTACAAAAAATCTGATATCGCCAAACGCGATCAGATGAAGACTTCCATTATGCCCACAGGACTGCAGCAAACGATGTCACCGCAGGATTTTGTGGATCTGATCGAATACCTCTCTTCCCTGAAGAAGATCGAAGAAGCCAAAAAGTAGCTCGTGAGGGAGTTTTTCACTGGCTGCAAGGGTTACAACGGCGATAAATGATCCAATATCTCCGCTGTAAGCGTTACGACGGTGATAAATGATCCGATATCCCCGCTGTAAGCGTTACAACGGCGATAAACGATCCGATATCCCCGCTGTAAGCGTTACAACGGCGATAAACGATCCGATATCTCCGCTGTAAGGGTTACAACGGCGAAAAATGATCCAATATCTTCGCTGCAAGGGTTACAATGGCGATAAATTCCAGGAAACCCTTCCCAAAAGCCCTTTTTGGACGTTGGTCAGAGCCCTTCTCCAAATTCTTCGCCTGAGCGAAAGAGCGTGCGACTGACTTTGAAACTTGGCTGCTTTCGAAAGCGGTGTGAAACGGAGTCCTCGATGGGTAAACCGCAGCGGTAAAACGAGTTTTTACTCGTAAGGATTAGGCCGAAGGTTCCCCCATTGGTTTCTGTTTCACCCCATGCGAGGTTCCACCCATGGCGACGAAACTCGACACTCAGTGTTTTTATTACGTGAAGCACACGATGAAACCAGCGATGTTTTGGAACGGGCGTCGCTGGGCAACGAAAGACGAGGCGAAGGTCTACGATTTGGAGAACGATGCCTGGAAGGACGCTCTGCTATATGGAGGGGTGGTATTTCCCCTAGGAGGTTAAAAATTTGTAGAGTTTTCCAGCAATATTCGGTCAGGTTGCACTATACAGGCGATTTTTGGGACGCTGACCTTACAAAATATGAGCCTCAAAAAAAGCCAGTTTCGAATCGTTGTCATCGATGATCACCCCGTTCTTCGCCAGGGCATCGCCCAGTTAATCCGGCAAGAGAAGGATTTTGAAGTCGTTGGCGAAGCGGATGATACCAAAAA
>JAQGOU010000560.1 GCA_028293445.1 Verrucomicrobiales bacterium
GCGTGGAAGAATGACGTAGCCGCCGAGACGGACCCGGGCGCTGCGAGGTGGTTGTTTTGTTAAGTCAGGTGCGTTGAGTGCCATAGGTTTATTTCCGCGCAATCTAATGGCGAAATAGTTTCGCGCAAGAAACCTTCGTGCGGACGGCGACTCTAGCCTTCCATCCAATTTTCTCGCATCGGTTCATCGCGATTTGTACTCTGGCTGCAAATGGATTGGAAAACGAAAGCCGGTTGGGGGTTCACCGCCGTTCTGGTGAGCGTCATGGCATTGACGATGTCCTGTGGACGCTCGGACGACAGCAAAAAGGAAACAGAGAATCAGCCTTGGAGCCTGGTCTCCACCAACGTTCCCACCAACGTTGCGTCGACCACGATCGAGACAAATTTCCCGCTCCGCAGCATTGGCTCCCTGCGATTCCGCATGCCGATCGGTTGGCAAGCCACGATGCAGGAAACGCCGAGCAATCGCGTCCCGGCGATGACGATCCTTTTCGGGCCAGCCAAAGGACTGGACTTCGTCGTTGAATTCAGTGCCTTGTTAGGGGGAAAAGACCTCGCGACTCTCAATACCCGATCCGCTTGTGAAAAGGCGCTGAAGCAAAACCTGGGGGCCGCCCTGGAAAAAAAGATTGAGATTCAAGACCTGAACGGGCCGGAGATTTCTGGACATTACTTCTCAATTACAGACAAAAACCTTGTGGACCAGATCCCGCCGCCGGGTGAATACAAATATCTGATTCAGGGCAACGCCAAGATGGCACGTTTTGCGACATCGTTCAGGATTATGGCTAACAATCCCTCTGCGGAAACGCGTGAGGCAGGCCTGGAAATGATTCGCACCGTCCGCTTTGTTGCGCGCTAAGGCGGGCCTTGTTCCGATGTGGAACGATTGATTTTGAACCACGAATGGACACTAATAAACACGAATAGGGAGGGTTGCAGACGAATCCGCACAGCCTCGTCATACACCCCTATTCGTGTTCATTAGTGTCCATTCGTGGTTTCTTCACCCCTACTGGCACACCTCTAGCTAAACCTTCATTCACGTGCGCTTCGCTACAGAGCGGAAAACGCAACAGTCACACGGCCTTCGCCGGTTCGTGACGAAAAGGAGAGTTAAACAAAATAGAGAAAGACACGCTGTCTGCGTTCAGGACAGCATTGCCAAGCGTATGTTCGATTCGATTATTCCTGCCCCTGCAGCCGATCCCTGGATGATTTTTCACAACGGCTTCTACTATTTCTGCGAGAGCCGTGACATGACCACCATTTACATCCGCAAATCGAAACATCTCCTCGATATCGGACAGGATACCGGCACCAAAGTCTGGGCTCCGCCGCGCAAGGGACCGAACAGCAAAAACGTCTGGGCCCCCGAACTCCATTTCATCAACGGCAAATGGTTCATCTATTACGCCGCCGACAACGGGAAGAACGAGAACCATCGCATGTGGGTTTTGGAATCCAAGACCAGCGATCCGCTCGGCGAATATATCTGCCGCGGCTGCCTCGAAACCGGCGGCTGGGCCATCGACGGCACGATCTTCACGGATGACGAAGGCGAGATGTATTTTACGTGGTCCGGTTGGCCCGGCAACGTGGACGGTCAACAGAATCTTTACATTGCTCCAATGAGCAACCCCTACACGATTTCTGGAAAACGTCTTTTAATTTCCGAACCCACCGAATCCTGGGAACGCCACGAGATGGCGATCAACGAAGGACCGCAGGTGCTCAAGCGCGATGGCAAGACGTTCATCGTGTATTCCGCAAGTGCCAGCTGGACGACGCATTACTGCCTCGGGATGCTGGAACTGACTGGTCTTGATGTCCTGAATCCATTCGCCTGGACGAAAGTCGGTCCGGTGTTTCAGAAGAGCGAAACGATCTGGGGCGTGGGACATTGCTCCTTCGTGCAATCACCCTGCCAGACCGAAGATTGGATTTTTTATCACGCCAAGACCGATCAAAAGCACGGCTGGCTCGACCGCCGTGTGTTGGCGCAGAAATTTAACTGGCATCCGAATGGTCACCCGAACTTCGGAGTGCCGACGGTATTCGTCGCACCCGCGCGTATCGCCGCTTAACGAATTCCCCACGTAGGTAGCAAAGGGCGTCCGAGGAAGTTGAATGTGGTCACATCCACCCCATTCGCAACCTTGGGCGCCCTTATCGTTTTTTTATCGAGCCGCAGCGGTCGGGGGTTTTATTACCGCAAACTCCAAAGAATTTCTTTTCTTACTTTCCCAACGATCGAGCTTATCGCTGCGAGGCACCGCGTCTTGCAGCACGTAGCCTTTTCCGACCCTCCGATATTGCAGAGGTTTTCCAGTGAACGGATCCAGCACGGGCTTCGGCAAATATTCGGGAACCAGGTCACTTAAGAGCTGAGGGTAGCTATCGTGATGCGCGATCCGATACCGTTCCAGAGCCAGGGCGGTTTGAGCCAGCCTGAGCGAGGCAACACCTCGTGCTTCCGCATTTACCGACGTATCCACCATATTGGCCCCATCGAAAACATAGGCACTCAAGAGATAATTCAAATTCGTCGCCTCCCGCGCACGCGCAGAACAGATCTCGCTCACAGTTAAACGAGCTGGATACGGCTGAAGCCAACGCGCCTGAATTTCGTCCAAGCCGCGATTGATTAATTGCAAGTCGTCGGATCGCGGGTTTTTTTCCAGAAGCGCCTCCATCTCGCCGCGAGTTCGATCGGGCCCGCCATCCCAAAAGATCACCGTCTGATCCGCCAACGACATTTTAAAGAATTCGTTCCACATGATCCGATCACCGGTCAGTGCTCGCATATAATGCACACCGTCTGCATCCTCTTTCTCCATTCGATCAAGGACATCCTCAAGATCTTGCCGACTTTGCTCCGGTATCGACACGCGGTTCACAATTTCCTCAAGCTCCTTTAAGGCGTAGTCAAAACATCCCGATCTGACGATTTGCGAAATCCCAAGGGGCTCCCGCTCCAGTGATCGAATCAGAAGAAGGGTCTCAATCAGATTTTCGCAGGCTGCTTTTCCGTCTCCTGAATTGGCAAGCGAGAGCCCGCGAAGCGCCAGCACTTTAGAGGCATTCTTCAGATCCCGTAAATGTGGTAACGGAGTGGTGGCATTTGTAAGTTGGATTGGATACCGGGACCATTCAAAACGCGCTCCTTGCTCACAGAATTTAATGACCGCGGCGTTCCGACGCAGGACATCTTCGAGAGCACTGGAGAATTCAGGAGCAAAAGGTTTTCCCGGCACAACTTCCGCCTTTCCGAGCCAGGGCAGCAGAGGAGACTTGTAATCGGCATTGGTCAGATTGATGGCCGCAAACGCTTTCATGTAAAAGCTCGCGGCATTTTGATTGGTGGGAGGCTCTTTATACCATGCGTCCAATTCCGCCATGGAATGAGGCGCGTCATTGGTCACCGCACGCCCGACTTGCGCGCCCAGAAACAGAAAAACCGCAAGCGCACAGCAAAAACATTTCACATGAGCAGTCTGCGCGGGTTGCAACTGGAAACGCAAAGGCAATCAGGGGTGAGCGCGCAAACGCCCATGCGTTCAGCGATTCTCTGAAAGCAAGAGAGTCTTTCAGACTCATAGCACTACAACGGAATCGAATTAGGTTCTGATTAATTTTCTTCTCCATAGGATTCCACACACAGGGAGAGGGCGGTTTAATAATTAACGGAGGATACGCATGAACATTAGCAGTCCAGCATTTAACGAAGGTGAAATGATTCCCAAACAATACAGTCGTGACGGAGGGGACAAGAGTCCACCGCTACAGATTGAAGATGTTCCAGACAAAACGAAGAGCCTCGTGCTCATTATGGATGATCCCGACGCGCCGGGTGGAACGTTCACTCATTGGATTCTGTTCAATGTCTCACCGGCGACAAAAGAAATTCACGAAGATGGACCGCCCGTCATGGCCACGCAGGGCAAAAATGATTACGGCAATATCGGCTACGGCGGACCGCAGCCTCCTTCAGGCGAGCATCGTTATTTCTTCCGCCTCTTTGCGTTGGACACGGTCCTCTCCCTCTCACGTGGTGTGAAGCGCGGCGAAGTCGAAGCGGCGATGCAGGGGAACATTCTCGATGAAGCCGAACTAGTGGGAAGGTATGCCAGCACTCAAATGGCGACCGCACGCTGAATTCAATTTTAACCGATATGAAAGAAATCAAACGAGGCGCATACGTCCATTGGGCTGGCGGTCTTCGCGACGGAAGAGGACAGACCACCACCGACAGCAAGGCGTTGGACGGTGTCATGTATTCAGCTCCTTCGCGATTTGAAAACGGCACCGGCACGAACCCGGAAGAATTAATCGCCGCCGCACAAGCCTCCTGCTTCAGCATGATGCTGGCGAAAATCGTCGGCGATCAGAAGAAATCAATCGATGAGATCAACACGAACGCCACGGTCGTGCTACGGCAGGAAAACGGTTCGGCAAAGATTTCAGAAGTCCATCTCAGGACGGAAGCGAAAGTGACCGGCATGAGCCAGGAAGAGTTTCGAAAAGCGGCCGAGCAGGCCAAAGAAACCTGCCCTGTTTCAACCTTGTTGAAACCGGGCCTGGAGAAAATAACCCTCGAGGCAAACCTCGTATAAATGGAGGAGACGCTATGGCTAGTAATTCAGTAAACCCGGATCAGAAACCGGGCAGCAAAAGCGCGGTCTGGTGGATCGTGGCGCTGATCATTCTTGCGATCATCGTCTGGCGGTACGTGGCAGGGCGAACGCCGTAACAGGAAAATCACTCTGCCGCAGGATGGAGCTGCGCTACT
>JAQGOU010000611.1 GCA_028293445.1 Verrucomicrobiales bacterium
GACTCCTGCAAAAAGGTACAATGGGAAATACCTCCGCCCAGGGACTCTTCAAAAATGCCGTACAAGGCCCGCACCATAATTTTGGAGAGTCCGGGGAAGGGGTACAACGCCCAAACCATAGTTTTGAACCTCCCGAAGGAGGGTACAACGCCTTGTACGCCTCTCCTGAACTCTCCGGAAATGGGGTACACGCGTAAAGATGAGCAAAAAACGCCAAAAAGGAGCGTACAACGCGTTGTACGGGTCTCCCGGAGACTTCGGACGTCCGGTACAAGCGTTGTACGCCTCCTTCAGACTCTCCCGGCGTCTGCTTTTTCCGCACACCGGAATTTTTGACTCTCCAAAATTGGGGTACAACGCGTAGTACGTCTCTTCCGGGAGTTCCAGAGGAGCACATATTACTGATACTGACTTCCCGGACAGTCCGGAATTGGTCCGTGAGCGCACGCCCCACTTTCAAACCGTCCGAAGTGACGGTATCGCCATAATTCCCCAACTTCCGACGACGGAAAATTGCTCCAACTCACGGTTACTGGAATTTCCGAGGCAGGAATTTGGTCTTACTCGCGGCGTGGGTCCTTTTCCGGTCACGGAACAATTGGCGCAAGGATGAGTCGAAATCCGAAGGGTTCCATCCCAATGGCTCCACGTCACGCCCATGTTGAACCTGCGAACCGTTCCCGCCGCCAAATCACCGCCACGTAGGACCAACAAAGCTTATGCAAATCGGTTCGTCGACGGATTGGGTTCTTTTACTTCAAACTTTAATCTTTGGAGGTTCTACGTCGAACTCACGACGCGGGCGGCAGAGGCACGTCGCAAAACATTCGCAACCGTAAGCCGATGTTCTGCGCAACCTCTACCATCTCAACTGCGCACTCGGTAGATAACCACACACGACAATTGTGTTCCCACAATCCAAGCCACGCCTGAAAATGTTCTTCCTTGAGGCCAAGCGGAATGTGTTTCAGCGGCATCGGGCCGGAATAACGCACCGGGCCACCGGTGGCGTTGGACCAAAAATCGGCGATCTTTTCGATGTGCTTCGGCCAATCCTCAATTTGGGCATTAAAAGTCGGCCCAATCACACGATGTTGACGAACATCTGCATAAAAATGATGCAGAAGCCGGAGGAGATTGGGTCTGCCGCCGAGGCGCTCAAACAATGACGCAGAATTGGTTTGGGGTGATGACATTTTAATGACTCAGTAACGGAGCATCGAATCGGAATTGTTCAATCAGAACTTCACCTCTTCCGCAGGAATCTTCCACGTAAAACCGCTCATGAACAGAATGAATCGATATCACCAAAAGAATGATTGATCATCAGTGATTTGCGCGTTGCTGGCAAAAAATGTTTCCCCTAAGTTTTGCCCCCGACAGCCCAATATGATTTCCTCCATCACTACTTTTTTCACCAAGAAAAGCGTCACCAAAACCACTCCAACTCAGACCGTCTCGACATCAACCGGAATGCAGCGTCGCAACCATCCGGAAAAGGCGATTTTCAGCAAAGCGTTCCGCTGGCGTTTACCGGAGGGAGCCTCAGAACCGCGCACCGTTGAAATCGTCGGCTCGTTCAATCGTTGGCAGAAAGTTGAGATGAAGCGTGACAACGTTCTTAACGCCTGGGCAACGATCGTTCACCAGATTCCGGGCAATCGCACGCATCATTATATGTTGCTCCTCGACGGACAGCCGGCTCTGGATGGCAACTGCGATGGCCTCGCCACCCCGCAGGGTTTTGAGGAACAGGAATTTCAACTCACGACGGAAAAAGGCCCGCGCGTGCTAATGCTATTCTCGCAAACGAAGTAAAACGTCCCCCGTTTTAAGCAAAGCGGTTTGAAGTTTAAGGTTTGAAGTTTGAAGTTTCGGTAACTTTAAACTTCGAACTTCAAACTTTGAACTTCCCTTCCCCCTGCCGTTTTCCCCTAGTCGAAATCCGGCTTGTGGGTTTCTACAGAACCGCTAGTCTCTGCACTCGTTCCCTGTCTCCATCCATAACTCCCCTGGCATCATTTTGCCCTGATCGGAAATGCTATGTCCAAATCGGAAAACAAACCGCGTAAGCAATCTCGTTCAAAATTAGCCAAAACGGCACTGGTCGGCCTCGTGGCAATTGTTGCCATCCTGGTTTTCGTTCTGCGCCCGTTCAAGGGTTCGCAAACCGAAATCAGCACCACCAGACAATTGTCCACTAAGTCAGGAGCGCACCCAGAACTGATGCGTCCAAAGCTGACGCCGACGGTCAGCGGTCTGGCAGCCGTAGCGGAACCCAGCGCTCCGACGTATCCAACCCTCACGAATGTTGCCATGCGACTGATCAGAAAAGTTCTCGTGAGCAAAAAATGGAACGCTGGGGCCGATTCGTTTGGGCTGGATAAACCGCCCGCCGGAAAAGAGGGAGCAACCGTGGGCCCTGCCGCCGTGACGTTTTTCAAGGGTAACCTTTATGTCCTGGATAATCCGAACAAACAGATCCTCTGCTACGATCAGGCGGGCAAATTACTTTCTTCAGTCGAATTGCCCAATACGGTCGCAACGGATTTATCGGTCGACGCTTCTGGATCTTCGCTCGTGTTGATCGATCACATGCATGACCGCATTTATAAAATCGACGGCAACGAACTGGTTCTGCTGTCGTCCGTTCCGCTCAAGGAAAATTTTCCGCTCGGCACAAAGTTCTCTTACGACTCTGCATCAGAAACGTTGTCGACCCAGGAAGTGCATCAGGATGGCCTCTGCGATATTGATGGGAAGAATCTGGTTCTGAACTTCAAGGACGGCGGGAAACTCGGCATTCCTTTTGATCGGCCCGTGACATGCGTGGAAGAGATTGTGACGGATGCGAATGGAATTGTCTGGGTGCTTTACACCCTGGAAGGCGATTACCAGATGCGCCGGATAGCGCGGGTAGATCGTGCGAAGGGAACTGTGGGCTCAGCCGAGGTAGATGTTTATTTCGCCTTTGATGCCACGCGCCACATGGCCGCGACCGGAACAGGCATCGTTCTTTTCGGAGGAGATAACAATGAAGGACGGTTGATCTCTTTTAATTATGACGGCGTCGTCGCTTTTTAGAAAAAAAATTTCCGCCAACAACATCCACCCGGGCACCAGATACCAACACACAAACATAAAATGAAAACACATCGAATGCAGAAAACCGTCGGGATGTTCGTGGGCGCAGCGCTCCTGGTCCTGGCCACAGGAATAGCTCACGCATACGACACCACCTGGAAAAGAAGCCAGTGCGATACGTATTCCCTTCACGGTCTCGGAGAACGATATGTCTTTGGCGGCGACGCCGGCTGGATTGATAACAATGTGTGGGACTCTTCTTCGACCGAAGGGCTAGACTGTTCTTCGTACGTCCCTCGCTGCTGGGCGACTGATGGCCCGAGCGATAGTTACCTCGGCGAACATGTGGCGAGTAACCATCCTTACAGCACCTATGATTATTATCCGGGTCTGGTGCCACACACCGTTCAGGTGAGCCTGTCAACCATTCAGCAATGGGACTGCTTCGTTTACGATGCCGACTCCACCGGCTGCGGCCCGGGCAATCACATGGCTCTGATCAAAGCGTGGGATGCGAGCAACATTTTTACCCGCGAAGCTCGTGGCACCGCTTACGGGATCGTCGAAGTGACGCGCAGCAAACAGAGCCTCACCGACGCGTGCAGTCGTTACTATCGTCGCGCCAATTGGGGTGCGGAATCGGGGACGAGCATCATCGTTGACAATACGAGCGCTGGATTCAGTGTCACCGGAACATGGGCCTCTGGCACAGGATCGACTGATAAATACGGCACTGACTATCGTTACCGTTCCACGGCTCCGATCAGCGAACCCGCCGTCTGGAGCACCAGCCTTCCGAGCACGAAGAGCTATGGCGTCTACGCCTGGTGGCCCCAGGGATCGAATCGTTCCACCACGGCTGCCTACATCATATCTACTTCAGCGGGCACAACAACTGTCCCCGTTAATCAGCAAATCAACGGCGGAAAATGGAATCTCCTGGGCACGTTCAACATGAACGCAGGCGCGAACAACGTGAAGCTCTCCTGCTGGACGACCACTGGTTTCGTCGTCGTTGCGGATGCCGTGAAATGGCAATAAAGGTTTCCACACCCTTCCACTAACCTGGAAGGGTGCTTATCCCTCCAAACAGCAACCAAACAACAACAACCCCGGCGCGGGCTCGGCACCTTCCTCTCTCCTTTGGCGAGCGATCAAAGATTTCTGCGATTTTTTGTCCCCTTTCGTCCGCTTGTGGACACTTATAGGTATGGATTTTCAACCTGGCGGTTTGAGACACGGACCAAACAGAGACATTTCGCGTAACGTTTGCCCGTGAGTGTTGTCTCAATGCTCTGAAGAGAGCAAAGAACCAAAATATCTTTGTTGTAGACGGGTCCATTGCAAACCATAAGGCAGAAAATTTCGTCGATCCCTCGAACCTGGCGCAGAGTCGCCATCGGTTTTGTCGTTCTCGTGGCCATTGTCATTCTGACGCCCGCTTTGGAAGTGGCTTATACCGGTTTTATTAATCCATCAACCACCGGGCCGATCACATTGAATAAGATCAAATCAAAAGCTTATTCGCTCGGCAACCCGGCGCCGGAAATCACCTGGTGCAACCTGGAAGATGTATCACCAGGCTTTTTGAGAACCGTGTGGGTCGCCGAAGATGTAAAATTCTTTCGCCATTGGGGATTCGACTGGGAATCGATCGGTGCCTCGCAAAGAGAAGCAGCGCGAACCGGCAAACCAGCACGT
>JAQGOU010000006.1 GCA_028293445.1 Verrucomicrobiales bacterium
GAAAACTGAATCGGTTTAACCTCCGGCAAAAACAGGACGGAAGCCGGCTTCTTCCAGGATGCGGGCCACTTCAGCGCGTTTGTCGCCTTGGATTTCGATGTGCCCGTCCTTGACGGTTCCGCCGGTGCCGCAGGCTTTCTGCATCTGCTTGGCCAGCTTTTCCTTTTCAGGTAAACCGATTCCCACGAAGTTCGTGATGACGGTGACCGTTTTGCCACCGCGTCCGGCTTTGTTGCGGAGAATGTCGACGCGGCCACGGCTTTTCTTACGCTCGATCGGTTCCGGAATATGTTCCGGGCCGGGCGGCAAGCCTTCGATGTTTAAACTGGCGAAAGGGTTGTTGCCGAACTTTTGCTGGTCATCAGGGCCGTCCATACGTTGCTAATTTAAACCGAAGAATCGCGGCTGTGAATGCTTTTCGGTGGCGGAGTATTTTATGCGCAGGGCAATAGAGAGTTCTCGGAGCATCGGTTTGAAAACTTACGCTCCGAGAGTCGCCGGATTGACCTCGCGCCCGAAACATGTTGAAACTTGGCCATGGCAACACCTGATTTGAAAATTGAAAAGATCGTCACCGGCACCGGCGCGGCACCGAAAAAAGGTCAGACCGTCACCGTGCATTATACCGGTTGGTTCACCCACGGCGGGAAATTCGACAGCTCGGTCGATCGCAAACAACCGTTCAGCTTCGTGCTCGGCGCGGGACAAGTCATCGCCGGTTGGGACGTCGGCGTCGCGGCGATGAAGGTCGGCGATAAAGTGAAACTCACAATTCCGCCGGAGCTGGCTTATGGTCGCGACGGTTATCCTGGTGCAATCCCACCGAACTCCACGTTGGTCTTTGAAGTCGAATTGCTGAAGATCGATTGATCGGCAGCCGACGGGTTTACATGAGTGCTCTTTCAGCTTTAACGGAAAACGAAGATCAACTGGCCCAGCGCATGGCGGCGCTCGGCGTGCGCGAAGCGGATATCGAGGAGACGTTCGTGCGCTCGGGCGGGCATGGCGGACAAAATGTGAACAAGGTATCCACCTGCGTGGCGCTGGTGCATCGGCCGACCGGCATCCAGGTGAAATGTCAGACGACGCGGCACCAGGGGCAGAATCGTATTCTGGCGCGCGAACTTCTCATTGAGAAACTGGAAGCACGCAAAAAGAGTGCGGCCGATGCGGAACGCGCGCGGGTGGAGAAGGTGCGCCGACAAAAGCGCGGGCGAAGTCGTGCGGCAAAGCAACGGATCCTTGCGGACAAATCGCATCGTGCGACGAAGAAGGATTCACGGCGCCGGCGCGTTGATGATTGATTGGCGAGTGTCTTTGGTTGAGCCGTCGCTTCGACCTGTCATCCGGCGACGCTTTTCCCAGAGCAGGAAAATACTTTCCGAGCTCAGCGGCCATTTTTCCGGAGTAGAAAAACTCTTTCCGAGGTCGGCGGACCTTTTCCCAGACCGGTAAAACACTTTCCGAGCTCAGCGAGCCTTTTTCCAGAGTAGAAAAACTCTTTCCGGCTCGACGGCGCTTTTCCCAGAGCAGAAAAACACTTTCCGAGCTCGGCGGACCTTTTTCCGGAGCAGAAAAACTCTTTCCGAGCTCAGCGGGCCTTTTTCCAGAGCGGTAAAACACTTTCCGAGCTCGGAAAGTTTTTCCCGGAGTGGAAAATCCGTAGTTTTGGTCAAAAATCGAGGTTTTTGGAACGCATTTAGGACCGTCGGCCGTGAATCTGTCCCTTAGGAGAGACAATCGTCCCGGTGATCCTCGATGGTGTGGCGCGGGTACGACCGTTGTTCCGCAACCAATCGAATCATTCGCCAGGAGACCAATCGGCGGGAGCGAGTGCTTCGATGCCGGGATTTCGAAAGGCAATGCGGCGTTCTTTGTAGAGGGCGCCGAGGGCTTGTTTGAAAGCTTTTTTGCTCACACCGAATTTCGCACGGATGGTTTCCGGCGAACTATCGTCGTCCAAAGGGAGTTTGCCTCCATTCTTTTCCAGAGCGTCGAGAATCAGCTGCTTGAGCGGGACTACGCGCTTGTAACCAGAAGCATTCAGACTGAGATCCATTTTGCCGTCGGGTCGAATGGCGCGGACAAATCCTTGTAGTTTCTGGCCGATATCCAGCGGTGCCGGGAGTTGATCGTGATAAAGGAGACCGCGATGCGAATTTTCGACAATGGCGTTGTAGCCGAGCGGGGTTCTATCAATGACGATGAGATTTACCGGTTGTCCATTGCGATAGTTTGCAGGCTGGCGACTCAAATGGCGGTGGAGTCGTGTTGTTGCCACGATGCGATTGGTTTTTTCATCGAGCATGACATAAGCGACGATCTTTTGACCGACACGCACCGGAGCATCCTGTTCGCGAAAGGGAAGCAGCAGATCTTTCGAGAGCCCCCAATCGAGAAAGGCGCCGATGCGGGGATTCACGCTGATGACTCTAAACTCGGCGAATTCGCCCACCATGGCGCGCGGCATCTCGGTCGTGGCGACCAGGCGATCCTCCGAATCGAGATAAATGAAGACGTCGAGGAGTTGTTTCGGGGCAACGTCGTGAGGCACATACCGACCGGGCAGCAATACTTCGCCGAGCTCACCGGCATCGAGATAGAGGCCGGGCGCGGAAGCGCGGACAATGGAGAGAGTGTTGCGTTGACCGATCGTTGCCATAACACGGCAATATAACTTGCCAGACCGAAAGTGGAGAAAAAATTACCGGAAGGGAGGTGAAGCGCGTTGCGATTTTGGAGTGAGCCGGGGTCCCCACGCGCGAGAAGGACTGGCTGGATCGAGGCCGGGGCTGTCCACCTTGCCGAAGCAAAGTCCGGACAAACCGCCGGCCATCAGATCCGACCGGAAGACTACTTCTTCTTAGCGGCTTTTTTTGCAACCGGCTTTTTAGCGGCTACTTTTGCTGCGGGTTTCTTAGCTGCTGCTTTGGATTTAGCTGCCATAGTATTATGTTTTCTTTTTTTAGTTTACTTGATTCCGGAGACAACGTTTCGCCGGAGATCATGGAAACCATGCCCTGTTTTAACGGGTTTTGTAAACAACGGACGTAAATTCATTTTAGGATAATCGGATCGCGTGGACCGATCCGATCACGACATCACTGCGGCCCAATTTCGTCCGCGGGAGAAATTCATTGCGTAGACAATAAATGCCAATACTCATTTATACCCTGTAAACATTGACGCAAAACCTCTCCTGCTCTTTTCTCGAGCGGGCTCAGATCATTGCGTGAACGGGTGCATTTTTATTTCACGACGCCGTCACCAAAGCTCCGGCATGCACGCGACATTCTTGCGCTCACGACCTCGCGATGAAGTTTTTTTTCGCCATTTGAGAATTAAAATTCGCGACGAATGCTTTTCCCGGCGCTCTTTTCCGCCGTTGTGATTTTCGAATTTCTCATTTTACAAAATGAACCCGCGCATCTTTTTTATGGCGCGTAAACACGAAAAATGCGCCTCACAAAAAAGAACTCGCGTGCGCGTGACGAACCCAGGTTC
Source organism: Verrucomicrobiales bacterium (assembly GCA_028293445.1). Classification (GTDB taxonomy): domain Bacteria; phylum Verrucomicrobiota; class Verrucomicrobiia; order Limisphaerales; family JACDHS01; genus CBHWET01. Next base: position 3,505 of record JAQGOU010000006.1, read on the forward strand.
TTTGGAGCCATTCTATGTTGACATCCTCTTATCTATTTAGAGGATACGCAGGTGGTCAGGATACAACTTCCGCGGCAAAGGGTTTCGCGGCCGATAAATCAGCGGCTCGGTTTCACATTAACTGAATTGTTAGTGGTGATCGCTGTTGCGGTCGTCCTGGTCAGTTTGCTGTTCCTGGTGATCACCCGGTCAAAATGGATGGGCCAGAGCAAATATTGCCTGAGCAATCTCAAACAACTAATGACGGCGAACCAGCTTTATGCTGGGGACAATCAGGATTATCTGCCACCCAATGAGCCGATTGCTCACGGACAAACGGCGCCGTGTTGGGTGGGTGGCTACTTGGATTTTGCCTCCGATAACACCGACAATACGAACAGCGCTTTGCTGACCGATCCCCGGTATTCAAAGTTGGCCCCGTATGCCACTTCGGCCTCGTTGTATAAGTGTCCTGGCGACCCGAGCGTTGTCTCAGGGCTCGGCGCTCGCGTTCGTAGTGTTGCCATGAATCAGGCAGTTGGGACGCGAGCGAACCGTGAGCCGGTTTCGGGCGCCTGGCTGCCCGGGGGCTGGGATGACCGACAAACGTCCTGGGTCACCTATCCGAAGTTGTCGAGCATGACGAACCCGTCCCCGGCAATGCTCTGGGTGTTGATCGACGAGCAACCGGACAGCATCAATGACGCCGGCTTTGCGGTACAATGCAAGTTCGCGACCGGGGATGACGCCGTGATCATCGATTTTCCGGGTGTTTTCCATGAGGGCGGGACAGGAATGGCTTTTGCCGATGGCCACTCGGAAACCCGCCGTTGGACCGGGCAAGCCATTCAACCGAAGCCAGACTACAAGGGCTGGACGCATCGCAAGCCGGCACGAGACAGTGAGGAAGATTTGAAATGGCTACAGGTGAGAACTTCCGCGGCGAAATGATCGGCCGCAAAAAGAGCTGAATTCAGAATTACCGCCGGCATTCTTTCGGATCGCACACGTTTGCCTGCCGGCATTCTCGCATCGCGTGAAGGGGCTGCGGATAAACTGGACGGCCTCTCTGTGTAATCCCTTGGCCGTCGACGGCACTACATGGTTTCACAAGATCCGCCGCTTCACGTCGAGCCAGTACAAGAAAAAGCGCGAGCGTTCCGCAACGCCCGCGCTTGTGTTACCCATCCAAATGACTATTCGTTTGAAGAAGCCGTATCGACTTCGATAATGCGATAAACTCGTTCTTTCGTCGCATTGCTGACGGCCACAGATTCCGTGGCTTGCGTCGCAGTGATCGGCGCGTTGAGACTCACCCAAGCGGTGCCTTCGCTGCTTTCTTTGTATTGCACCTGATAGGTTTTCCCGACGATCGCATTCCACGTGAGGGTCGCTGTTTCATCCGAAGAAACAATATCTCCGCCGTCCACGGACAGTGCACCAACACTGTCAGCAATTACCACCACGGTAATGTCCTTAGAATCCGCTTTCGGGGATGATCCATTCGTCGGAGCATCTTGTACGGTGACCGTGATGAGATTGGTCGTTCCAGCAAACGTCGCGTCGGGTGTCCAACTGAAGGCGCCTGTGGCTTCATCCATCACCGCGTTCGTTGGCGCATCGGCATCAATCGTGAAGCCGAGCAATTCTCCAACGTAAGCATCCGGATTTACGCCGGTCGCCGTGAAGTTGATTGTGCTGCCGGCTTTAACAGTCACTGGACTGCTGAGCGATGCCGTCGTGACTACCTGGAAGTTATCCATATAGACTTTGTACGTTCCTGTGCCGCCTGCGGGCACGAGGGCCAAATGTTCCAGCACACCTTTACCGGAAGCGAGGACGCCATTACCCGTCATGGAACGACAGGCTTCAGCAGGCAGGTTGAACGTTAGAGTAGTCCAATTGCTCGCCACGAGTTGACGATTGGGGAAAGGAGCACCGCCGACCACATTGGTGACGCCCACGAATTCAATGTTTCCGGATACACCACCATTGGCTCCGATCTCAGCGGTTCCGCCGGTCTCACGAAGGCCCAAGCCAACTTTCAATGCTTTATCGGACCAGATGTCGAATCGAACCGTCTGGCCCAGATCAATCGTCGGGTTCGGAACGAATTGCGCATCGCTAGTGGTAAGACGTACCCATGGATTCGTCGTCCCGGTCTTGAAGTTGAACGTCGCAAACATTACCCGGGTGCTCGTGTGGCCTGCCGGATAGGTATTCGTCACGCTCGTCAGATTAGGCGTGGTGTTCAAGAAACCCGACATCCCCGGAGCGAACGTCGGTTGACGGAACATAACGATACCGCTGGATGTGCCGGATGAGAACGTTTGGTAATCGACAACGGTTTCAGTCACCGTGGCAGAGCCAAGGGTCAGCACCGGTGGCGCATTCGTCGCTGAGATGATGATGGTAATGTCCTTCTCGTCATAGAGTGGTGGCACTCCATTATCCGTCACGCGAATGGTGATAATGTTGGTGCTATAACCGCCCGAGGATGGCCATGTGAACAACCCTGTTGACGGATCGATTGTCGCGCCAACCGGCGGTGTGCCTTGCAAACTGAACGTCAGCGTGTTGGCGGGGAGATCATCGTCTTCGGCTTCCCCTTGCAGCAACACCACTTCTCCTGAAGCAATTTCGACGGCCTGATCCGGGAATCCACCGAGTCTCGGCGGGGTGTTCACTTTGTTAACAACAATCGTTACATTCTTCGAGTCGCTAAGATTACCCGGACCGTCGTCGGTTACCGTCACGGTAATCACGTTTGTGCTTGGTCCCTGAATTGAATCGGGGGTCCAGGAAAAGACGCCGGTGGCAGGATCGATTTCAGATCCAGCCGGGGCGTTTGTACCAAGGCTGAAAGTTAGGTTTTGACCCGGCAGATCTGCGTCCGTAGCAGAGGCAGTAAACGAGAGCGATGTTCCAGTATCAACCACCAGATTAGTTGTGACACTGACGACCTGAAAGTTATCGAAGTAAGCATTATAAACTCCCATACCTCCCGCTGGAACTAGCGCGAGATGTTCGAGAACGCCTTTTCCAGTCGCAAGAACTCCATTACCCGTGAAAGCACTGGTCGCTTCGCTTGGCAGGTTGAACTCCAGGGTGGTCCAGACTCCCGCAGCCACGGTGTGGGTGGGATTGGGTCCGGTGCCAAGTGCGCCACTCGATCCAACGAATTCCAGCGAACCAGTTGTTCCACCGTTTTCGCCGTAGTTTGCGCCAGTAGCAGTCTCACGAACGCCCAGTGCGATCTTGAGAGCCTTGTCGGTGTAAACATCAAACCGGACTCGTTGATTCAGGTTAATCGTCGGATTCGGCAAGGTGCTCGCATTAAAGGTGCTCAGGCGCAGCCATGGGTTCGTCACGTTCGTTTTGAAACTAAAGTTCGCCCACAAAACGCGCGAGCTGATGTTCCCTGCCGGGAATGTTCCCTCGACCGAAGTCGTGTTCGCAGTTGTCGTATCCAGGAAGCCGCTGGTTGTACTGGAATACGAGGGCTGATGGAATAACACCGTTCCATTGTACGTTCCATCAGACAACGTTTCGAAGGTGGCTATATTCGTTATCGTCGTCACCGTCGTATTTACGTTGAGAACTGGCGCAATGTTTACTTCATTGACGACGACGTTGAAGCTTTGCCGTGCAAATAATGCCGGTGAGCCGTTATCCGTGACGCGCACGGTGACGGGATAAGTATCGGGACCATCTGCTTCAGTGGTCGTCCAGGAAATCGCACCGCTCGCTGCATTGATGGTCATTCCTGCAGGGGCGCCGGCTTCGAGACTATATGTTTTTCCATTTGCTGGCAGATCCGAATCGGTGGCCGAAGCTGTGACACTTAAGGTGCTTAGCTCATTGATCGTCTGCGTCGAAATCGTTGCGAGCACAGGAGCGACGTTAACTTCCAGCACCGTCACAGTAATGGTCTCGAAGTCATTTGAGTTCGGAGATCCATTGTCTGTAACTCTAACTGTTAGCGGGAATGAGCCCGGACCTTGAGCTTCTGTGGGGGTCCAGGTGAAGGCGCCGCTCGCGCCGTCGATGGCGGCACCTGACGGCGCACCAGCGTCGAGGGAATAAGTCCGGGTTTGCCCGACATCCGGATCCGTGGCAGGCGCGGTGAAAGTCAACAAGGCTCCTTCGCTCACGGTTTTGTTTCCAATCGCGGCCAACACGGGGGCGGAGTTTCCGGTGGAAATAACACTGACTTTGACAATTTCAAAATCTTGTCCGCCGAGCTGATCGGTGACGCGAACCGTAATGTTCCAGGTGCCCACTTGGCCTGCAGTCGGAGTCCAGGTGAACGCTCCGGTTTTCGGATGAATCGCTGCTCCGGCGGGAGCTCCTGCATCAAGGCTGTAAGTTAACGTGTTCTGTGCGATAACCGCAAAGTCGTCGAGATACACCGTATAAGCGCCGCTGCCGCCCGCTGCGGATAACGCGACATGCTCAAGAACCCCCTTTACGGCAGCAACTGCACCATCACCCGTAAAGCCCTTCTGGCTTTCAAAGGGAATGTTGAAGGTCAACGTCGTCCAATTCGACGCCGTAATCGCATGGTTCGGAAGAGGCGCGCCGCTCACAACGTTTGTCACTCCAGCCCAATCGATAGTTCCGGTCGAGCCGCCGTTCGCACCGTAAGCGACGGCTGTGCCTGTCTCGCGCACACCAACGCCCACTTTCAATGCCTTTGTGGAGTAGAGCTTGAAGGAGAGCGCTTGGGCTCCATCGATTGTCGGGTTCGGGATATTCGGCACGTTGAACGTGTTTAGACGAACCCATTCATTCGTAGTTCCGGTTCTAAACGTCCAGCCTACTTTCATCACTTTGGCACTGCCGTTCCCAGTCGGACCGGTCGTTACTACCATGGTGTAGTTGGTCAAGGCTGTGTCGATAAAGGCACTTGTTGTTGCCGAGTTCGCTGGCTTGTTAAACATCACCGACTCGTTCGCCGAGTTGTGCGCGAAGCTTTCAAATGTCTGCCACGTCGTTGTTGTGACCGAATGATTCGGATCGGTCGAAGCAGCGGTGAACGCGAGCGGTTGGCCCGCGGTTACCTGCTTGGTCCCGATGGCTGACAAGACAGGAGGCGCAGCCGGTGTAGTCGCACTTGCGACATTGGAATAGGTCGAGTTGCCGTTGGCGTTGTACGATCGCACGCGAAAGTAATAGAGCGTATTCGCCGCGAGTCCCGTGCTTGCAAATGTCGTAGCGGCCGCGGCATTCGTCGCGATCTGCGTAAAGGTTACGTTGTCCGGAGACCGCTCAATTTTAAATCCAACTTCGCTGCTGGAATTGTCCGTCCAGGCTATATCGATCTCGGACGAACTGACTGCGCTGGCGGTTAATGCGGTCGGCGCCTGCGGTGCCGTGATATCACTGGCCGTATTCGAATAGGCGGAGTTGCCGGCTAAATTGTAAGCACGAACGCGATAATAATAGGTCGTATTCCCCGCGAGTCCGGTATTCGAATATGTAACCACGTTTACCGCGGTCGTCGCTATTTGAGCGAAGGTGACGTTATCGCCGGACCGCTCAACTTTGAATCCCGTTTCGTTCGCCGAGTTTTGCGTCCAGGCAAGATTAACCTGGGAACTGGAAGCAGCCGTCGCCGTCAAAGCCGTCGGCGCCGCTGGCGGCACGTCGGCGGTTGTGGCGTTCGCCGTGTTGGAATAGCCAGAGTTGCCGGTCGCGTTATAGGCGCGAACGCGATAGTAATATGTGGTCGCTGCGGATAATCCGGTATTCGGATAGGTGAGCACATTCGCACCTACCGTAGCGATTTGCACGAATGTCCCCGCAGCGGCGGGCGCGCGTTCGATTTTAAAACCGGTTTCGATGCCGGAGTTATCTGCCCATTTCAAATTGATCTGCGTTGTGGAAGCTGCTGTTGCCGTCAAGGAGCTCGGTGCCGAAGGGGTCGAAACCGTTCCTTTAACAAGGTCTACGTATCGGGTCCAATCCCAGTAGGCGCCGGGATCGGTATGGTCGTTGCAGTTGATGAAGGCGTCGCTATACCCTTGCCCCGACATCCAGGTGCGCCATGCCGAAATACGTTTTTGATCGTGACCGATGATGTGGTTGCGGTCTTTTGCAAGAGAGTACTTGTCGCAGACGTGCCGCGTAGCGAGGGAGGACGTGTTATACATGGCGTCCGTAAACCATGCCGGATTGCTCACAAAGCCTTCATGCTCCGTGCCGTGGCAATATTGATTCCAACAGCGCGCGCCCCAGGAATAATAGGCTTCGCGCACCATCTGTGTGATTTCACCCGCTGCATAATCCGAGCTCGTGTCCTTTTTGCCATTAACGCAATAGGTCATGCTTACCATCGTGCTGGATCTCTGAAAATAAGAGATGGTCGAAGCGTAATATCCCTCCATATCGTGCTCGACCATGAAGCGATGGCCATAGCCCGTTGTATACCAGTGGCCGGAATAGGCCGATCGCCATACCGCCGGGGCGTAATCCGTGCTCGCGTTCACTCGAAGAACGCCGCACAAAATACTTATCAGCAACAGGAGTTTTAGGACTTTATTCGCGCCGTAAAAACGCGCGACCGCGGATGTGGTGGTTTTCATTTTCGTTTTAGTTCCTGAATTGGGTGTTCAGAAACAATAGGTTTTTTAACAACTGTTGCGGGATAAGTGTAGGTCTTATACTACGTCGAAAGCTCTTTTGTCAATAGGGCTTATAGAATATATGGAAAAATATTGCCTTTCGGCCTTCGTGTGTAGTAAACAGCCTATGCGCTTTGACGGGGGGCGGTGATGGACAAGATCTTCTATCGCATCGTACACTACGAGCACCTTTCCCATGAAGCGCATACAAACAACGGCGTCGCGTGTTGCGATCAAGAAAAAGAACCGGGCGCCGAGCCAAATCTCAAAGGAAGCATTCTTGAACCTGGGACAAAAGTTAAGTTCAGCGAATACGGCAAAGGACGCCGCTCGCATCATACTGAAAGCCGCAGATAAACTTCTCGGATGGGAATGCGCGTACCTCTACGTTTATTCGCCTCCCGAAAGACGCATTTATCCCGTTCTCCTGGTTGACATCAAAAACGGTCGCAAGGTGGAGTTTCCTTCAACCTATACTCCCTATAAACCGACCGCACTCGTCCAACGCGTTCTCTCGGGCGGTGCTCAACTCATCCTGCGAACTAAAAAAGATTTATCCTCGCACGGCATGATTCCCTTCGGTGATACAAGCCGGCTCTCGGCTTCCATTATGATCGTGCCGATTCGACGGAAAACCCGAATCACCGGTTTTCTCTCCATCGATAGTTACGCGCACAATGCCTACGACGCGGAGGACCTGGAGACACTGCAATCGCTCGCCGATCATTGCGGTGGCGCGCTGGAACGCATCGCGGCGCAAGAGGCGCTTCGCGAAAATGAACAAAAGCTTCGCGCCCTGGCAACGAGGTTACAAACGGTGCGTGAGCAGGAAAGCCTGCGGATGGCCCGGGAAATTCACGACGAGATGGGCCAGGCGATGACAAGTTTGAAAATCGATTTGCTCTGGCTGGAAAAGAAAATTGCAGCGTCCGAGAAGGGGATCGAGCCCCTGGTGAATCGAATTCACTCCATGGTTGAGGTCACGGACACCGCAATCAAAAGCGTGCGGAAAATTTGTACGGAGCTTCGACCCCGCATTCTTGATGACTTAGGTTTGGTCGCCGCGATCGAATGGCAGGCACGCGAGTTTGAACGCAGAACGGGCCTCGCCTGCAAAATCCGTGTGCCGAAGAAACCGCTTTCTCTCGACGCGGAGCGGGCAACTGTCGTCTTCCGCATTCTTCAGGAAGTTCTGACCAACGTGGCGCGACATGCCTCCGCGCATCAGGTGTCAATTGCACTGCGGGAGGCTGAAAGCAACGTGACGCTTTCGGTTCAGGACGACGGTCGTGGCATTTCTGAAGCAGAAGTCGGCAGCACCAAATCGCTCGGCCTTTTGGGGATGCGTGAACGGGCTTTTGCCTTTGGCGGTGAAATTAAAATCACTAGTGCCCGCAATAAAGGAACAGCCGTTTCCGTAAGAATTCCGTTGCATTCGAAAACTAATGGCTCAGTTTTGAATCATGAAAGTCCTGATCGCCGATGACCACGATGTGGTGCGGCGCGGCCTCAAACAAATTCTGGAAGAAGAGTTTCACGCCATCAAGTTTGGCGAAGCCCGCAACGCCGAAGAAGCCATCGCCCTTGCCTCAAAGCAAACCTGGGACGTTGTCATTCTCGATATCAATATGCCGGGCAAAAGCGGTTTCGAAGCGATGAAAGAAATTCGCGCCGCTCGACCGAAGCTGCCGATTCTCATTTTAAGTGTTCAACCCGAAGATCAGTATGCCATTCCTGTTTTGAAGGCTGGCGCTTCCGGTTACCTCACCAAAGACAGCGCGTCGGCCGAATTGGTCAACGCCTTCAAGAAAGTTGCTTCCGGTGGAAAATACGTCAGCCCGAGTATCGCGGAGAAGCTCGCCTCTTCCCTGACGGACGCGCGGGACAAGGCGCCACACGAGTTGCTGTCCGTTCGTGAATTTCAAGTGATGCGTTTGCTTTCCTCGGGCAAGACGCCGAGTCAAATTGCTTCCGAACTTAAGTTGAGCGTTCAGGCGGTGAGCACTTATCGCAGCCGGATTTTGCAAAAACTTAAGATCACGAACAACGCCGACCTTGTTCGCTACGCCATGCAAAATGGTCTTGTGCACTAGACAGCTCAATTCATCCATTCACCGTATCCGGCTCCGTTTCCGCGATTGCAAATTACCACGGCGCACCTTACAAAGTCAGCGCGCCCCGAACTCACGAAACATAAAAGCTATGAACCGTATCGTACAAACATTGGCTCTCATCTCTCTCGTCTCCACGGCGGCGTTTGCCGAGGAGCTAAAATATTCCATCGCTCCGAATTTCTTTGAACAGACTCCCGGTGGCCAGACGCTTGGCGCTTGTCATGGCGGCACAGTCATCGATAAGGCCGGCAATATATATGTCAGCACCGATACAGATCGCGGAATCGTCGTCTTTTCGTCCAAAGGCAAATTCCTGCGCGCGTTCGGTCCACCGCGCATTCACGGTTTGGAACTTCGCGCCGAAAAGGGCGGAGAGGTTATCTATGCCGCGCGTCCGTCGGATCACGAAGTGATCAAGCTCAAGCTGGACGGCACGCAGGAATGGTCCATCCCGTTTCCGAAAGAAGCGGGCCACTATCAAAACGCCGATGGCTATAAACCTTGCGCGGTCACCGTTGGGCCCGACGGTTCGATTTTTGTGGCTGATGGTTACGGCTCCAACTACGTGCTGAAATTCGATAAAGACCGCAAGTTCGTGAAGAAGTTTGGCGGAGCCGGCCCTGAGGAAGGCAAGTTCAACACCTGTCACGGTATCGCTCTGGATACGCGCGGAACTAAACCGCTCCTGCTCGTTTGCAATCGCAATAATAATCGCGTCGAATATTGGGATCTCGAAGGTAATTTTGTGCGTGTGATCCAAAAGGATTTGCGCATGCCCGCGGCAGTGCAGATCCGCGGCGACTACGCGGTGTTTCCTGAGTTACAAGGTCGCGTCACAGTGTTGGACAAAGAAGGAAAGATTGTCGCACAAGTTGGCGACAATCCGATTGCCACCCAGCGTGCCAACTACGGTTTGCCTAAAGACCAATGGAAGGACGGTATCTGCAACTCGCCACACGGCGCGGCCCTGGACAAGAAAAACAATATCATTGTGTCGGAGTGGAGTTTGTTCGGCCACCTGCATAAGTTTGTTCGCGCAAAATAGGTCTTAATAATTCGAGCAACGCAGCTTTCCGTTCCTTATCGAAATCGACTGCTGCGTGTTCTTCACTTTCGAATCGCATGTCTGGTTGCCGCAAAGTTTTGCTCGGTTCATTGATCTTACTATTCATTGGCATTCAACTCTCCGTTGCTGCTGAAGCGATCAAACACCGGCTCATTCTTTGCGAATATCCACAACGCATCATCGAAGTTTCTGCCGAAGGGAAACTGACGTGGGAGCATCAGACGCCGAGCGTCATGGTGATGTGCGAGGTGTTCACCAATGGAGATATTCTCTACGCCTGCGGAGGTTCTCCCAGTGGTGCGCAACGCGTCAACCGGGATCACAAGGTTTTATGGAATTACGTCAGCTCCTGTCCACAGGTGATGGCTCTTTCTGCGTTACCGAACGGCAATGTGTTACTCGGCGAACAAGGACCTTGCAGAGCCGTCGAAGTGACCGCGAGCGGCCAGGTAGCGCACACGGTGGATTTGATCACCAGCGAAAAGGAGTTCCATCGTCAGCTGCGACACCTGCATCAACTGGCAGATGGGCATATTCTGGCCTGCCACGAAATGGAGGGTGCGGTGCGCGAATACACCTCAGATGGAAAAATGGTTTGGGAATACCTTGGCGTTCCTTCCGTCTTCGAAGCCCTGCGACTGAAGAACGGGAACACATTGATCGCCTGTGGCACGCAAAAACGCGTCATCGAAGTAAGTCCCGAAAAGAAAATCGTCTGGCAATTCGGCGCCGAGGACGCACCGGAGTTGAATCTGACGTGGATCACCAGTTTGCAGCAGCTCAAGAATGGTAATTTCGTGATCGGAAACTTTTTGCGAGGCCAGGAAGGGAAGGGCGCGCACGCCTTTGAAGTCACGCGGGAGAAAAAAGTCGTTTGGACCTTTGCGGATCATCATTTGGCAAAAACCGTTACCGAAGTGCGCGTCCTTGAGTGAATGCGTTAGAAATAATTGGCGACCAAGCCAGGAATAATTCCGGCGCTAATTTGCCCACGAAAGCTTTCCCCTCTTTTTTCTCCGGGCGAAAAAGCGGGAGCTTTTAAGCTCTCCCGAAACTGGCTCCGTTTCTGTTTTGCCTCGGATCCTTTCCACGGACGAAAGTTGCCAAAAAATCGACTCGATTTAGCCTCCCGGAAAAAATTCCGCTAAAAATCCGGACCTTTTGCACACACTCAAAAACTTTCCGCTAAAAAAATATGAGATTTGCACTGTGTGCAAAAACTTCCGCTAAAAAAATAAAAGTTTTGCACACACCGGAAAACCTTCGGCACGCGGATAACTTTTTTGCACACACTTAAAAACATTCCGCCAAAAAAATATAAAATTTGCACTGTGTGCAAAAACTCCCGCTAAAAGAATAAAAGTTTTGCACACTGTGCAAAATGTTCCGCGAAAAAAATAAAAGTTTTCTACTGTGTGCAAAAGTTCCGGCGAAAAAGTTTTTTCTTTTCAACTCAGTGGAAAAAATTCCGCTAATTAGCGGAATTTTTTTAGGGAGGTGCAAACCAACCAGCGACAAGGACTTAGAGATTTTGACCAGTTTTGCGCTGTGAAAAATCGAAAATGGCAGGATTTCTTCCGGTAACGTTATCGGGAGTTCGTCGTGTCGCGGTTCACCCGTGGAAAATTTCACCGGCATTTGCGGCGGCACACGGCGTAATAAACTAATTCATCTTCTTCCGTTTATAATCCGGATTGGACGCCGGGCTTTGGGCTCCTACGTTTTTCAACCAGTCGTGCAGAAGCAATTTCAATTCCTCCGTTTTTTCGGGCATTGTCGTCGAAAGGTCCTTTTTCTCGGAAGGATCCAGGTTCAAATTGTACAGTTCCGCGTGCTTGTCTTCGTAGTATTCCAACAGCTTCCAATCCCCGGCACGCACAGCGCTCACTGGACCTGTGGTTTGATAATAATGCGGGAAGTTGAAGAAGAGTTCCTCGCGCGCTTGCGACCCTTTTTCATTTTTTAAAAACGGCAACAGGCTCGTCCCATCTGCGGATGTGTTCTTAAGATTTGCGGCAGCCGCGATCGTCGAATATAAATCTGTCGAAATCACGGGTGCGGAACAGACTTTTCCGGCGTGCGTCACGCCGGGGCACCGAACAATCAACGGAACCCGAATGCCGCCTTCATAGAGCGAACCTTTCCCGGATCGAAGCGGGTAATTATCGGTGACCTGCTGCTTATCCCATCTACCGATGTAACCGCCATTGTCAGAGGTGAAGATGACCAGGGTGTTTTCTTCCGCGCCACACGCCTTCAATTTCGCCAGCACGCGGCCGACACTATCGTCCAGGCTCTGAATCATGGCTGCATATTTGGCGTTACGATGATGCAGGCTGGGATTCGCTTTGAGTTTCTCCGCGTATCGTTCAACGTATTCCGGCTTCGCCTCCACCGGTGTGTGCGGCGCGTGATGCGCCAGATAAAGGAAAAATGGTTTCGCCTTTGCATCGTCGATGACCCGCATTGCCTCATCCGTCAGGCGGTCGCTCAAATATTCGTTGGTGTTACCGAATTCCAGATGCGGGACATAACGGAAGCCGTCGCCCCAGGTATTCGAACCGCGATACGGAAAGAAATAGGTTTCAGGCGCGCCCCAATGCGTACCACCGATATTCGCATCAAAGCCAAACCCTTCGGGATAGTGCGATGCGTCCCCCAGATGCCATTTGCCGACGAGCGCGGTGACATAGCCCGCGTCATGAAGCACCGCGGCAATTGTCTTCTCTTCTAGAGGCAGATTGCCGATGGCAACAGGAGGAACAAGCTTTTGATTTCCGGCGGACTGCAATGTCGCTTCAAACCAAGTCGTCATATGCAGGCGCGCGGGATGTTTGCCCGTTAGAATGCTGGCTCGCGTTGGCGAACAGACCGGCGACGCGCTGTAACAATCAGTGAAGCGAACGCCTTCGCTCGCGAGACGATCAATATTCGGCGTCTCCACCAAATCCCCGCCATAACAACCCAGATCAGACCAGCCCAGGTCATCAGCCAGAATGAGAACGACATTCGGCGGTCTGCTTGCGGCGGGCGACGCGATCACCACGCTGAAAAGAAACGCCACGACCATGCAGGGCGTAATGAGGACGCGCGGTGAAAGCCAAGGCATGCGAGGAACTTAGAACGCCACGCGGAAGTTGTTCAATTTGATTTGTGCGCGATCTACTGCAGCACGATGGTCCGAAAAGTTAGATTGATCCTCGGCGTTTTGATTTTCGTCGCCTTCGGCAGGCGGTGCTGCCAGTGGGTTTGCGTGGCGTCTTTCATCATGAGCAGGCTGCCTTTCTCAAGGACCACGGACACCACCTGCTGGGTTTGTTTGTGTTTGAAACAAAATTTCCGTTCTGCACCGAAACTGAGTGATGCGATGCTGGTGTTTTTGCCGAGCGCCTTTTCGTCGTCGCTGTGCCACGCCATGCCTTCGTTCCCGTCGTGATAAAGATTCAACAGACATGAATTGAAGGTTGTCGCGGTGAGTTTCTCCACGCTTGATTTGAGGGTCACCAATTCTTTAGTCCAAAGCCGCGCCTGTTTGGTACTGCCCGAATAGGTATAAAAATATTCGGCGTCGCCATACCAGGCTACCTTCCGCGCGGTGACAATATGTTTGCCGAAAATATTTGCCTCGTCGTTCTTCCACGCAATGGTGTCCAACAACGCCTGAAAATAGTTCTCCGCTTGCTGCTCGCTGAAGATTGGCCCGTAATAATTCACGGTGCCGTCACACGGCAACAGATTGACGCTCGGCTCGCTCGCAAACAGGTTCATACTCCGGATGCTCGGCCCTTCATCTGGTTTCGTTCTCTTTCCAACAAAGCGCGCTTGCGTTCCACGCCCCAACGATAACCGGAAAGATTGCCGTCGGTCCGCACCACCCGATGACACGGAATCGCGACTGCGATCGCATTCGCAGCGCACGCACCCGCCACCGCACGCACGGCTTTGGGCAGGCCGATGCGCTTGGCAATTTCTGTATAGTTCGCCGTGGTTCCGACCGAAATCTCGCTGAGTGCTTTCCAAACTCGCTGCTGGAAGGCGGTGCCGCGCACGTCGAGAGGCAGGTTCAAACCGAGTCGTGGCGTTTCAATGAAACCAACGACACGAGCGACCACACGTTCAAACTTTTTGTCGCCCCCAATCAACCGCGCCCGGGGAAATCGGTTCTGAACATCTTTACAAAGATCTTGCGGATCATCTCCGAGTAGAATCGCACAAACTCCCTTCTCGGACGACGCCACCAGGATTGATCCCAATGAACATTCGCCTACCGCGAAGCGAATCGTCGTTCCTTCTCCCCCTGCGCGATAACGCTTCGGTGCCATCCCGAGCATCTGGGAAGAGTCCGCGTAGAAGCGGCTATTAGAATTGAATCCCGCGCTGTAGATCGCAGTGGTCACAGTGTTGCGTTTTGCGAGTTCACTGCGGGCTCGTTCATTACGCTGCGCCTTCGCGTAGGCTTTCGGAGTGAGACCGACCCGCTTCGTGAAGACTCGATGGAAATGAAACGGGCTCATGCCCACTGCTTTCGCCAGAACGCCAAGGTTGGGCGATTGCGTAGCCGTCGTTATTAGCCTGCAAGCCTTGGCCACCGTCGCGGCGTGCAATTCCTCGAGCGCTTGCCCATTCGGTTGACACCGCTTGCACGCGCGAAATCCTGCGGCTTCCGCTTGCTCGCACGTGACGTGGAACTGAATATTGTTGCGGAGCGGCAAACGAGCCGAGCAGGACGGACGGCAATACACTCCTGTTGTTTTTACCGAATAGTAAAACGCACCATCCGCTTCGCTGTCGCGCTGGACCACTGCCTCCCATCGCGCCACGTCACTCGTATATGCTCTGTTTTTAGATACCGCTTTCATTAATTCATTCTTCTTCTGAGCTGAATATAGCAATTCTTCCGACGAAAAAACTCTGGTTCTTGCTTTTCAATTCCAGCTTGTGTTCAGGCCGGGGGCCTCAGATTCATAAAAACGACTTGGACTAACCGCCGGTCGCCGGTAACAATTTACGTTCTCACGAATATGCGTTCACTTATTTTTCGCTCGGGCTTTTCGATCCTGGCTGGGTTCTGTTTTTTTTCCCTTTCCTCCGTTGCGGCCGAGAAGGCGCGCTGGTTCAAAGGGAATACACATACTCATTCGTTCTGGAGTGATGGTGATGAATTCCCGGAAATGATCGCCGACTGGTATAAAACCCATCAATACGATTTCCTCGCCTTCTCAGATCATAACTCGGTACAGGACGGAGAAAAGTGGCTGCCCATCAATGACCCTAATCGTCCCGCGATTCTCAAGAAATATATCACGCGCTTTGGTGTGATCGGTGTGGAACAAGAAAAACGCAACGGCACGAATTATGTCCGTTTGAAAAAGTTCCAGGAGTTCGAACCTCTTTTCCAGGAAAAGGGGAAGTTCCTGCTGCTGCGCGGCGAAGAAATTTCTGCGTCCGTCCCTGGCACCCCTCTTCATATTGGCGCCGTCAACGTGACCACCTTGATTGAACCCCACTACGGCAGCAACGTCGCCAACATTACCGAGGTGATCGATCAGAATCTCGCGGCCATCTTTGAGCAACGCAAAAAAACGCGTCAGCCGGTACTCGGGCATGTGAATCATCCGAATTTTCAATGGGCCATCACGGCTGAAGAATTGATGGCGGTAAAAAACGAACATTTTTTCGAAGTCTTCAACGGTCATCCCCACGTCCACAACGACGGTGATGCCACCCACTCTGGCACAGAACGGATTTGGGATATCATGCTCACGCATCGCCTCACTGATTTGAAATTACCCGTCGTTTACGGGATCGCAACCGATGACTGTCATCACTATCAAGTCTGGGGCGCGCGGAAAAACAATCCAGGTGAAGGCTGGGTCATGGTGCGGGCGAAGACGTTGAGTGCCAAGAGTCTGATTGAGGCAATGGAACAAGGAGACTTCTACGCGTCGAGCGGAGTCACGTTGCGCGACGTGCGCCGCGATAAAAAAACCTACACCGTGGAAGTTGAACCCACCAGCGGTGTCGATTACACCATTCAATTCATCGGCACCCGCGCCGGTTTCGATCCGAAGAGCGAGGCCGTGTTGGACAAGAATGGCACCGCTCTCCGTGTGTCGCGTCGGTATAGTCCGAGCATTGGTGAAGTGTTCCAGGAAGTTAAGGGCACCGCCGCCACTTATACGCTGAAGGGCGATGAGATCTACGTTCGTGCCAAAATTGTTTCTTCGAAGATGAAATATCCGGAAGCCGCCGCGACGGCACAGAAGAATTCCATGGAAACATTTGAGTCGGCGTGGACGCAACCACTCGTGAATGCGAAGGTAAAGCTGGCCTCTAAAAACTAACCGCGAGGCGCGGTTTAACCAGGCCGGTTTTTACCGAGAAATTTCACCACCGCTTCCGTGCGCGACCGCACCTGAAGTTTTTCGTAAATATTTCGCAGATGATTGCGCACTGTAAAAACGCTGATGCCGAGCATGTCAGCGATTTCCTTGTATTGATAACCCTTGGCCAGGTGCGTGAGGATTTCGTGCTCGCGCCCGGATAGTTCCGCCGTCTGCTCGGAGGTTTTTCCCATGTCCTGCACATATTGCACAACCTTCCGTGCGATCTGACTGGACATCGGTGAGCCCCCTTTTTGGACCTCCGCTATCGCTTCGATAATTTGCACCGGCGCCGTTTGTTTAATCAGGTAGCCGCTTGCGCCCGCCATCAACGAATCGAAAATCTTCGCGTTGTCCATGTAAACGGTGAGCATGATCACCTGCAACTTCGGGCGCACCGCTTTCAACTTCCCGACGCATTCTATCCCAGAGATTTCTGGAAGGTTGATATCCATCAGAACAACATCTGGCCAATCGAGCGGCAGCCGTTTCAACGCCACTTCGGCATTCGGAAACGTGCTGATGCAGCGATAGCCGGGCGTGCCGTTGATAAGGATGCTCATGGTTTCGCGCACACCGGCGTCATCCTCCACGATGGAAACTTTGATCGGGTTGGTTGTGCTCATGTCTGCTCAGGCTTGGGGGTTTTGATCGGAAATTGAATCGAAATCTTAGCGCCTTTTCCGGCAGCGCTCTGCAATTCAAACTGGCCACCGACTGCTTGCATCCGTTTCTGCATATTTTTCAAACCGTTCCCGGCGTGGGCTGCTTCAGTCGGGCTAAATCCTTTGCCATCGTCCTCCAGTGAAAAAAATAAAATGCCGTCACCACTGCGTAGCTGCATGGTGGCTGCTGTGGCGCCCGAATGTTTAACGACGTTGTTTAAACATTCTTTCACCACGGAAAAGAAATTATGCCGCACATCGGAGGGTAATTGGATGTCTACTACTTTGTCGGGAAACTCGAACCGGCTTCGAATGGAAGCAGTTTCGAGATAGGCCTGCGCATACTCATGAATGTATCCGACAAGTTTTTCGAGCGAATCGTTTTCCGGGTTCACTGCCCAGACGATGGCGTCGAGGTTGCGCACCACATCGTGCACGGCCGAGTTCATTTTCGTGAGGTGCGCTGGCGTGTCAGTGGCATTCTTTTTTGAGGCCAATTCACTCAAGAGAAGAATTTCGGTTAACCGCGCGCCGAGTTCGTCGTGCATATCTTGGGCGATGCGGGTGCGCTCGCGTTCGACAGCATGCTCCTCTTCAGTGCGACGCAGCTGCGATTTAATCTTATGCACGGACACATAACGTACCGTTCCCACTACTAGGCCGGAGGCGAGCAGCGCCAGCGCGCTCATGAACCACCAGCTTTTATAAAATGCCGGCGTCAGCGACACATTAAATGTGATCCCCTTTTGATTCCACAGGCCGTCACTGTTGCAGGCTATCACGCGGAATTGATACTCACCTGCAGGCAGGCGCCCGTAATGAGCCTCCCGCTTCGTAGCGTCGATCCAATCGCTATCCCATCCGTCGAGTTTGTATTTAAAGGCCATCTTTTCCGGCGCATCAAAACTCGGGGAGGTAAACCGAAATACCATTTCGTTTTTATTAGCCACCAGGCGCACGGGCTGTGTTGAGTCTACTTCATGGCCATCAACGAGGACCTCTTCCAGGTGCAGTTGGGGCGGTTCCTGATTGAATGTTTCCCGGCGCGGATCAACAACAACAACCCCTCTACTCGTGGGGACCCAGAGCTTTCCATCCTGCGTTTTACAGAGCGCGGTGCTTCCTGTTCCTTTGCATTCGGTGCTTAACATTCCGTCTGCTTTGCCGAACACCGTGCAGGAGATTGTCTTCTCCAGCCCCGCTTCAAAATCGGCCAGGTTCTTCTTGTGGATACAGAATATCCCGCGGGACGATGTGAGCCACAGCCGGCCGAATTCGTCTTCCTGAATCCCGTGGATCTGGTCATGGAACAATCCATTCGTGGTCGTGAAGGTAGAAAAGGTTCCGTTGTGAAAACGATTCAGGCCGCCCATCGTTCCGACCCAGACACTGCCTTCTTTGTCTTCAAAGATTACTGACACGAAGCGGTGCGAAAGACCGTTCTGCACTCCATAGCTTTTAAACGTTCCCTTTTCTCCAATGGCCATTCCCCCATCCGTTCCACACCACAACCTGCCCTGCCGATCTTCATAAAAGCACTCAATCGAATTGGATGGCAGCCCGTTCGCGACGGTGTAGCGCGTGAATTCTGAATTCTGGTATGCCGCCAGCCCGCTCCTTGTGCCGACCCACAAAACTCCTTTGCTGTCTTCAAACAATGCGCGAATGGAGTGATCAACAAAGCCTTCCTTGCTGCGAAGGTGATCGATCCTCTCGTTCGACATTCGATTTAGTCCGCCGTCATAATCCATGCCGAACCACATCTCACCTGCGCGACTGGGGAGAAGCGTTAAAACCAAATCACTCGAGAGGCGTTCGGTCCGTGAAAATTTTTGGATCTCATTCCCGCTGACCTTGTTGACACCACCACCCCACAAGCCAATCCAAACCGCACCGGCTTTGTCTTCCGCAATTGAGCTGACGGAGTTGTGCGAAAGTCCATTCTGCATCGTGAGCGTCGTCAGCACCCGGCGCTTCATCCGAATCAAGCCATCCCGCGTGCAGACCCAGAGATTTTGCTCGCGATCTTCGCTGATGCCATAGACGCGGTCGAAAGATCCGCCATCCGTCGCCGTTTCGATGATGAACTTTTCTTCACTGCGCCGGGTCAGCCCATTGAGAGTACCGATCCAGAGCTGTCCCTCGTGATCTTCAAAAACGGAGCTGACGATGTTATCCGACAGCCCGTCTTTCTGCGTGAAATTCCTAAACTTCCCATCTTTGAAGCGGCTCAACCCGTAATGCGATCCGACCCAGAGATTTCCAGAACGATCCAGGCAAAGCGCCCGCGTTGAATTGTGTAGCAATCCCTGCTTCGAGGTGTAGGTCGTGAATTTGCCTTCCGCATAGCGGGACAGGCCCGACGCCGTGGCGATCCACAAGTTGCCCTTGGTATCTTCGCATATCGCACGAATGGAGTTATGAACAAGGCCATCGTTTGTGGTGAAATTGGTGAAAGCGCCGTTCTGGTGTTTGAACAGGCCTTTCGATCCCGTCCCGATCCACAACGATCCGTCCCTGCTCTCAAAGAGCGTGGTGATTGCATCCTCACCGATCACTTTCGGAATTGGGAATGGCCTGATGGCGCCTCGCAAAATATGCGTGACAGTTCCCGAATCGGTTCCAATAAAGATCGCACCGGATTGGGTTTGGTGGATCGCTGTGATCATCTGATTGCTGAGCCCCGTGGTGGTAATGGTGACGAACCTCGCCCCGTCGAAGCGGGCCAGGCCTGCTTCCGTGCCGATCCACAAATAATTGTCCGCTGACTGAGCCGCGCTCCGGACAGCGTGCGTTGGAAGTCCATGTTCTGACTGCCACCGCTGGGAGATATAAGATTCGGTCTCTCTGACCACGGCCGCCTGAAGTTGGGGCACGACCGAGAGCGCCACGCACAAGGCGAGGATGAGAAGGCGACACTGCTGGCTTGCGCTCATGTTCAAAGAGGGATGCGATGAGTGTATCAGGCAGGTGTCGGGTTTTGAAAACGTTTTTCGCGGTGTTATTCTTCCGTCCGCAATCGCAACCGCCGGGATTGGTCTCGCCTGTTCGTTTCTTTTGTATTTAGATCCGCCGTCCTGTGCTCACAAAGCAATTTTTCGTTTTATGCTTTCTGCTTGGCTTCGCTTTTCCGCGTTGCGCTGTCTCCATGGAATCAATTGAGGTTTCAGCAGATCACGAGCATTTCGCGTTCAGCAAATCGAAAGCCAAGTTCTCTCCGCGAGGTTTTAATTATGACCGTGATTACAAAATGCGTTTGCTGGAAGACTACTGGGATACGGAATGGGAAACCGTCGTCGAAGATTTTCGGGAGATGAAACAGCTCGGCGCCAATGTTGTTCGCATTCATCTACAAGTGGCGAAATTCATGGAAGGTCCTGATAAACCAAACCGCCGCTCTCTCTCTCGTTTGAAACAGCTGCTGAACCTGGCAGAAACGACCGGCCTCTATCTCGACATCACCGGCCTTGGTTGTTATCGCAAAGCAGACGTCCCGGCCTGGTTCGAACACCTCAACGAACAGGACCGTTGGACTCTCCAGGCCAACTTTTGGCGAGCCATCTCAAAATCTTGTTCGAAAAGCCCCCGCTGTTTTCTGCTACGACCTGATCAATGAACCCGTGGTTCCAGAAACCCGCTCGACCGATTGGCTCGTAGGACAACTGGCCGGATTTTACTATGTGCAGGCCATTTCGCTTGATCGAGGGGATCGAACGCGCAGCGCTGTGGCCGCAGCCTGGATTTCAAAACTGACGAAAGCGATCCGCCGCGAAGACCAAAGGCACCTCATCACCCTCGGCTTTCTTCCCAACAGTGCCGAAGCTTCCGGTGGCTCCGGTTTCCCTCCGCGCGAGGTGGCTCGCGATTTAGATTTCGTTTCGGTGCATCTTTATCCTAAACCCGGACATTTAACGGAGGACTTGGCTCTCTTACGCCAGTTTGCGATCGGCAAACCGCTCGTCATTGAAGAAACTTATCCAATGCCGGCCAGTGCTGCTGACTTGAAAACGTTTCTCGAGGCCTCAATTCGGATAGCTAACGGCTGGATCGGGTTTTATTGGGGCAAACCGCCCGCAGAACTCCGCGAATCCAAACAAATCGGCGATCACATCCTCTTGAGTTGGTTAACTGTGTTCAAGGAGCTGAATCATTCGAACCCTCCTGGGAAGGAAAAATAATTGTGAACTGTTCACCGGTTACGTTGGAATCCTCCGTGAATAGTATGGGTGCAACTTTAATAACATCGACTAAAGCGACATACGGGAACTTACCGACAGAGTTATCAGGGGGTGCTGACGCCCGTTTTGAGCCCGTCCGTCCTGACGGATTGGAGTTGTTTGACTTATTCACACCCCTTAATAAGAATAGACTTTTAGATTCAAAGAAGTCTTTAATAGAGCGTTGTGGATCGCGCACACCATCGATTTAAGTAAATCGACCCGATTCCAACCCGGTGTCCAGACCTTGCCGTCAGGACCGTTGTTTTAAGAAGAAGCGTATGAAAAAATTAGTTTTGTCTGTCCTCCTACTAGTTGCGGCGTTCGCCAGCCACGGAATGGTCCTCTGTGTGGTCAACAAAACAGATGCCCCTGTGACGCTAACGTGTCAATACGGAGGCCTGATGACTGTGGATCCCGGGACTACGAACGAAGTTTCCGTCGTTCTTCCGACTCTGCCCATCACATTTTCTCAGCCATTCGATCCAGCCGTTGGCTTTGAGCCCACGACGGTTGCCTGGGTCAACTGGATTACCGATTACAACATCACCATCACGAAAGCACGCTTTTGGAATGACCCGGCCAAGTTGCTGCGAGTCAACCTGCGTCCAGTCCGCATCGAATACGTCACAGTGTGGAATGATTGCGCCGAAAATTTCAGAGTCGTCGATGTGAACACCCATCGGTTGTACGGGATCGTCTATGGAACGAACGACAGCGAGCACGATCACTTCACCACGTTTCGGTTTGTGAACAGGGTGAACCTGATGTTTCGCCAGCCCTTTAACGCCGAGTTGCATCGCGTTCCGACCGGTCACGTGCGCATCCCCGCCGGGGGCAATTGGAATGTTTTTGTGTCGCAACCGGCTGGCTATCGCTTCAACGGCGACGTGTTGCTGAGCAAGATGGAAACGGCACCGTAAGCCTTGCCGAATTCTGCAGGGTGGCGGTCACCCCGAGTGTTTATTTTGGACCTCCCGACGAAAGCGGGAGGTCTTTTCGTTTCCATACCGCAGAAAAATCGGAATCACGCCGGAAAACTCCTCACTCCTTGACACCTGGGGTTCTTTCACTTATTCAGAACTCTTAAAGTAAGAATAGACTTTTAGTTTCAAAAAAGTTTTCATTAGCGCGCCATGAATCTCGCAATAGCAAAAGATCAAATCATTCACGGGTTGCAAGCGGTCCAAAACGTCGTCAGCACACGAACCACGCTGCCGATTCTTTCGAATGTGCTTTTGCGCGCCGAAGAGAACATGCTGGAACTGACCGCGACAGATCTGGACGTAACCGTCTCCTGCTCAGTGGAAGCGGCCGTAAAAAAGGTGGGCTCAACGACGGTTCCTGTGAAGAAAGTTTATTCACTCATCAGCGCGTTGACGAATCCCGAAATCGAATTCGAAGTGGACGACAAAAACGCCTGCAGCATCCGCGCAGGCTCGTCGTTTTATAAGATCAACGGTCTCGCCGCCGAAGAATTCCCGCCGATCCAAAAATTTAAAGAGAACAAAAAGATCACGCTCCCTCAGGAAAAGCTGAAGAGCATGCTCAAGAAAACGTCCTTCGCGATCTCCACGGACGAATCGCGTTACGTCTTGAACGGAATTTTCATCAGCCTGAAGGATCACAAGATGACCATGGTTGCGACAGATGGCCGCCGCCTTGCCCTCGTAGATGAAGAAGTGGAACTCGGCGACACCACGGGAGAATTCATCGTCCCAACGAAGGCTGTGAACGAATTGAGCCGCCTGCTCAGTGACAAGGGTGAAGTTGAAATCAAATTTACGGAAAACCAGGTCGCCTTCGCGTTGAAGAACGAAAAGGGCGCTTCGATTTTGATCATTTCGAAATTGGTGGAAGGAAATTACCCCAATTATCGCCAGGTGATCCCGGCTGAAACCAAGGAACGCATTCCTTTGGTGCGCGAAGAATTTCTGGCCGCCTTGAAGCGCGCCGAAATCATGACCAGCGACAAGGCGAACTCGGTGAAACTGCATTTCACGAAGAACAACCTCGCGATCACGGCCAATTCCCCCGAAGTCGGTGAAGCCCGCGAAAGCATTGCCGTGAATTACAAAGGCAAGGAATTCGCGATCGCGTTCAACCCGGCTTACATGATTGATCCCCTCAATGCGTTGAGCTGCGACGAAGTTTATCTCGAACTGATCGATGAACTGAGCCCCGGCGTCCTGAAGACCAACGCGCCGTTCCTCTACGTCGTCATGCCGATGCGTTTGAGCTAGGAAGCTTCGGCTGGAGCTGATTTATAATCTTGAGGCTGCGATCCTGATGATCGCAGCCTTTTTCGTTTCAATAGAGGCGGATAATCGATCTCAAGCGTCCAACCTCCAAGCTCCAGAGAATTTCCAAAAGCCAAAATCCAATCGTCAGTGGTGAGTGGCCAGGCCAAGCCGAGCTTGGCAATCGGTTATTGGCTTTTGACTATTGCTCCTCAGGTAGGCTGAAGTTCAGTAGCTGAAAGGATCACGAAAGGCTGCCACACATGCTTCCCATTGCTCATCAGCCAGTTAAGGCCTTTCTAAAAGGCTTTAAAAAATCGGTTTACTCAGAAAAGGGCATTTTAAAAGTCTTTCAAAGAGCCCTAAACTGGGAAAACCCCTTTTCAAAAGTCTTTTGGAGAGGGGTAAACCGAGAAAAGGGCTCCTTAAAAGTCTTTTGAAAAGGCCTTTCCCGGGGAAAACGCATTTTAAAACCCTTTTTGGGAGGCACTTTTTCTTCCCAGCGACCATTAAATGCCGCTGAGACACCCTGTTTTCCCGGAGAGGACTTTGAGTCGAGACGGAGCCGAAAGTCGATCGAAAGTGCTTTCCAAAGCCGAACGAAGACAAGGGCCACCTTTTTGGAAAGGAGCAGATTAGATTTTCCATTTCCGCGCGCATAAAGTAAAACCTCGCCCGCGTTATGAAGTTCACAAAAGAACAGCTCTGGGAACGGTTCAAAAAATATTACTTCGAGTTTCCAACGATCGGTCTGGCGATCGATGTGAGCCGGATGAATTTTTCGGAAGATTATTTCGACAGGATGAACGCGCCAATGGCGAAGGCGTTTCAGGCGATGGCGGAAATTGAACGCGGCGCCATCGCGAATCCGGATGAAAAACGGATGGTCGGACATTACTGGCTCCGCAACCCGCAACTCGCTCCGACCCCTGCTATCACTAAGGAAATTGAAGATACGCTCGCGGCGGTGAAATCTTTTACCCGCGAAGTTCATGACGGAAAAATCCAGGGCGAACGCGGTGCTTTCAAAAATGTGCTCGTGATCGGCATCGGCGGCTCGGCGCTCGGGCCGCAATTCGTCAGCAACGCCCTCGGCCATCCGCTGACCGATAAAATGGATGTCTTTTTCTTCGATAACACCGATCCCGACGGGATGGACAAAGTCATCTCGAAGATTATCAATGAACTCGGGCAGACGCTTTGCGTAGTGATTTCCAAATCGGGCGGAACCAAAGAAACCCGCAACGGCATGCTCGAAGCCGAAGCCGCCTTCACGAAGGCCGGCTTGAACTTCGGCAAACACACGGTTGCTATCACCGGTAAGGATAGCGAGCTCGACAAAGTGGCGGTGAAGAACAATTGGATCCGCCGGTTTCCCATGTGGGACTGGGTTGGCGGACGAACCAGCGAATTGTCGGCCGTTGGCCTTCTTCCAGCCGCCTTGCAAGGCATTGACATCGATTTAATGCTAAAAGGGGCGAAAGAGTGCGATGAGGCGACACGCAGGAATAACGTTACCGAAAACCCTTCTTCCCTGATTTCTTTGGCATGGATGCAGGGATGTAACGCTAAAGGTGAAAAAGACATGGTTGTCCTCCCTTACAAGGATCGGCTTGAGCTTTTCTCGAAGTATCTTCAGCAACTGATCATGGAGTCGCTCGGAAAAGAACGAGACCTGGATGGTAAAGTGGTGAATCAAGGGCTCGCAGTTTACGGGAATAAAGGGGCAACCGACCAGCATGCTTACGTCCAGCAGTTGCGCGAAGGGGTGCACAATTTCTTCGTCACGTTTATCGAGGTATTGCAGGATCGAGGCGCGAAATCGTTGCCCGTTGAGCCACGCGTTACGGCGGGCGATTACTTGAGCGGCTTCTTTCTCGGAACGCGCGAGGCGCTCTTCGATAACGGACGCGAATCGATCACGATCACGATTCCGAAGGTTTCGCCCTATTCTGTTGGGGTGCTGATCGCGTTATTTGAGCGAACGGTCGGACTTTACGCCTCGTTGATCAATGTAAACGCATACCATCAACCTGGAGTGGAGGCCGGAAAGAAAGCGGCCAGCGCGGTGATCCAGCTTCAGCTGAAAGTGCTCGATTATCTTCAGGAGAAGAAGGGTCACGCCTTAACCTCCGCACAGATCGCCAGCGGCATCGGCGCGCATGACGCTTTTGAAACGGTGTTCAAAATCAGCGAGCATCTGTCGGCCAATCCCGATAGCGGCGTGAAAAAAGCCGCCGGCAAAACCCCATTTGAATCTACCTACCAGCTAGCGTAAGTTCCGCGCCTCAATGTTTGTCTACCCCAAAAAATACGACGTGATCGTCGTCGGAGCCGGCCACGCGGGCGTGGAAGCGGCTTTGGCGGCCGCGCGAATGGGATGCCAGACGCTTTTGCTGACCATTAATGCGGATAGTATCGGGCAAATGTCCTGTAATCCGGCCATTGGCGGTCTTGCCAAAGGACACCTGACCCGGGAGATCGACGCCTTGGGTGGTGAGATGGGAAAGTGCACAGACATGACCGGCCTGCAGTTCCGGATGCTGAATATGAAGAAGGGGCCGTCCGTTTGGGCTCCTCGCGCCCAGTGCGACAAGAAAGCCTACCAGTTCCGGATGAAGTGGATTTGCGAGCGGGAAAAGAATCTCGACGTCAAGCAGGGACAGACCTCGAAGCTCCTGCACAAGGATGCGGAAGTTTGCGGGGTCGAAACAACCCTGGAGATCCAATACCTCAGCAAGACGGTGATTATTACCACGGGAACGTTCCTTCGCGGATTGATGCACGTCGGCAGCAACCAGCAACAGGGCGGTCGTTTGGGAGACGCGGCGTCGATGGGGTTGTCGAGTTCACTGAAGGAAGTCGGTTTGGAGTTGGGCCGCTTAAAAACCGGAACCCCACCTCGGCTCCTGAAGAGCTCCATTGATTTTTCCAAGACCGAGATCCAGCCCGGGGACGAACCGGCACCATACTTTACCTATTGGAAAGATGATTTGTTCCACGTGGAACAAGGAGACCCGGGAATGGAGCCCCGACCGTACGACCAGTACTTTGCCGTCAAAGAAGGCAAAAAGTTCCACGTGGAACAAAACGACCAGTATCCGCGCGGATCCATTCTGGAGCAGATCGGTGGACAGCTTCCTTGCTACATTACCTACACGACCGGGAAGACGGCCGAAGTCATTCGGGCGAACCTTCATAAATCACCGATGTATTCGGGCGTGATCGAAGGGGTGGGGCCGAGGTACTGTCCCTCCATTGAAGATAAGATCGTCCGGTTTGCGGATAAGGAGCGGCATCAGATCTTTTTGGAACCGGAAGGGATCGCGACCGACGAGATTTACGTCAATGGCTTCTCCACCTCGCTGCCGTTCGATGTTCAGTATGAATTGGTGCGGACCATTATCGGTTGCGAAGAGGCGGAGATTCTTCGTCCGGCGTATGCGGTCGAATATGATTTTTCATTCCCGACTCAGCTCCATGCGTCCCTGGAAACCAAGGGTTGTCGGAATCTTTTCCTCGCGGGACAGATTAATGGCACCTCCGGATATGAGGAGGCGGGTGCTCAAGGATTAATGGCTGGAATTAATGCCGCTCGTCGGGTGCAACAGCGCGAACCGGTTATCTTGCGTCGTGATCAGGCCTATATCGGCGTGCTCATCGATGATCTGGTGACGAAGGGGACCTCCGAGCCGTATCGGATGTTTACGTCCCGGGCCGAGTATCGGCTGATTCTGCGGCAGGACAACGCCGATATGCGCTTGAGCGAGATCGGGCATGATATTGGTCTCTTGCCCTCGCGCAACTATCGCAAGTTCCAGGAAAAAAAGCTCGCGATCGAGTGCGAACTGGATCGTCTGGGAAAGACCAGAGTCGGACCTGATTTGTTGGCGCGATTGCTGAAGCGGCCGGAAGTGGCTTACAAGGATCTGCCAAATCGACGGGAAGATCTCAGCGACGAAGTGGTCCTGCAGGTGGAGATCGCGATTAAGTACGCCGGCTACATTGATCGTCAGGACGCGGAAGTCGCGAAGTTCAAGACGCTCGAAGATAAACAGATTCCGCCTAACTTTGATTATGCAACGGTCCACAGCCTCCGAAATGAGGCGCGGCAAAAGCTGACGAAGATTCGTCCAGGGACGATCGGCCAGGCTTCCCGTATTTCGGGTGTCTCGCCGTCGGATATTAGCATCCTGATGATTTGGCTGAAACGCGGCTCCCCGGCCAAGCCGGTTGAGGAGCCCACGGATGTCTGCGCAGCGGCGGAACATCTGGACGAAACGCCGCCTTGTTGTGGCGATTTGTAATTTGCGGAGCCGAGGGTTGGGCTGAACTTCTCTTCGCGAAAAGCATTTTCAAAAGGTCAAAAAATAGTATTTTAACCGCAGCGCTAAAATCGCCGGACGTCAGGAACCCTTTCCGCATATGAACGAAGCATTCGCCGATAAGATTCAGATGCAACACATGTTGTTCTCGGAATTATCCAACATGTTCGGCCACGAGGTCCCGCTTTACGACAAAGCTCTGTTGGTGAATAAGGAGTGCAACAAAACCGTTTGCGATCTGCTCGCTAAACATTACCCCGGGTTTACTCTTTCCGACAGCCAACTGGATAAGACCAGTGGCGAACGACATGGCGCCATCCGCATCGGCAAAGCCGACGAATATCGCTGGGTCACTGGTTTCTTCGGCGCCTTCGGCATGGAGCCGCATAATTACTACGACATGACCAATGTCGGCAGTAAAAGTCAGCCGATCGTTGCGACTGCCTTCCGTTCCCGCCTGAATCCTGAGCATCGCATTTTTTGTTCTCTCCTAATGACGGACTATTTTGATCCGGAAACCAGGAAGCGAATCGAAGGGTTGTTGGCGACGCGGGAAGTCTTTTCCGATAAGGCAAAAGGCCTCATTGAGAAGAACGCGAAGCAAGGCGGCTTGAGCGAATCAGATGCGAAGGAACTAATCCGCGAAGGGACAACTCGAATCTTCAAATGGACTGGCAAAGCGCGTGATCATCATCTCTACCAGGATCTTTCCGCAGCTGGATTCAAGATTGCCGCAGACATCGCCTGCTTTGAATCGCATCATCTTAACCACCTGACTCCAAATACTTTCTGCATGGATTTCTATACAGCATCCATGAAGTTCTGCATGGGGGAATTGGATTCAGAAACATATCACGTCCGAGCGAGCATGGCCTTGGATCGCTTGATGGAATTCGCGGATTGCGACTACATGAAGTTGCATTTCAAGCACCTGACCCTGGCCCAAATTCATTCGTTTGGTCGCGGTGATGTTCCGGCCTACGATATCATGGGTGCGGTGGTAAAAGTCGGGCGCCGCTTTCGGGAACCGGATTTGGATCTGACAAAGTTAAAGCATGCGGGCTTTAAGGATTTCACGGAAGGCCCCTCTGAAGATACGCCGATCTTGTTGCGACAGGATGCTTACAAAGCTTTGACCGAACCGGTCACATTTCACGAAGCAGATGGCTCGAAGGTGGAAACGGTTCATACCGCGCGCTTCGGTGAAGTGGAACAACGCTTTTACGCAACGACGCTGGTGGGTCGGGAGCTTTATGACAAATGTCTGGCTGAGGCGGATGTCATGAAAGAGAAGAATCCCGGCCTCATGAAGAAGGATTACGACGAGTATCGAAAAGCTTACGCGAACTGTTTCGCCGCATTTCCCAAGACGCTTTCCGGGTTACTCACGCAAAAGTTGGTTTACGGGCGCTTCAGCCCCACGGAAAAAGGATTGGAAGCGGCGAAGAAGAAGCAGATGGTCGGCAGTGACCTTTCCGACTTGATGCAGCGCGGCTATGTCCAGGTGGAAGGGTTGCGTTACGAAGATTTCCTACCGGTCAGCGCGGCCGGCATCTTCGCTTCAAACCTCGGTCAATACGGGACGAAATCGACGGCAGCCGAAAAGCCGGTCTATCGGAAAGAACAGCTCGAGGAAATCATGGGAAGAAAGATTGTGGACTCGAATGAGACTTATCGGAATCTTGAGGCCGAGTCAGTGGCAAAAACCCGCGCACAGCTCGGAATCAAAACGAATTGAGTTTTTTAAGCGTTTTTGTTCACTTCGAGTAGCGTGCTTTTCATGCGGGCTGCGTGAATGTCACATTTGGCACACAATGTGTGACATGAACAAGGTAAGTGTGCCAAAATGTCTCACTTCCAAGCATTTCCATTTATCGACATTTGATTCGTAAGTGCTTATATACAAGTGGCTTAAATTAGGATTCACCTCGGTGGCACCTCTACTGCTAAAGAACTCTTGAGCTTTTACGCTCTTTTGAAAGGAAACCAGATTTTATGGCTAAAGTTTTAGGTATTGATTTAGGAACAACCAATTCTTGCATGGCGGTGATGGAAGGCGGCGAACCTCTCGTTTTGGAAAACTCTGAGGGTAAACGCACAACGCCGTCCGTAGTCGCATTTGCAAAAAACGGCGAACGCCTCGTCGGCGAAGCTGCCAAACGGCAGGCCGTGACCAACCCACGCAATACGGTTTATTCCGTGAAGCGCTTCATGGGTCGTAAATTTGAAGAGGTCCAGGAAGAATTAAAGCGCGTCCCATACAAAGTGGTGAAAGCTGCTAACGGCGACGCCGCTGTTGAAGTTGAAGTGGACGGCAAGCCGAAGCAATTCACGCCGCCCGAGATTTCCGCGATGATCCTCGCGAAATTAAAAGCCGATGCGGAAACACGCCTCGGCGAAAAAGTAACCCAGGCGGTGATTACCGTTCCTGCTTACTTCAACGACTCACAACGTCAGGCTACTAAAGATGCGGGACGCATCGCTGGCCTCGAAGTGCTTCGTATCATCAACGAACCGACGGCAGCTTCCCTCGCCTACGGTCTCGATAAAAAGAAAGACGAAGAAATCGCGGTCTACGATTTGGGCGGCGGTACATTCGATATTTCTGTTCTCGAAATCGGCGATGGTGTTTTCGAAGTGAAGGCGACCAACGGTGATACTCACCTCGGTGGTGACGACTGGGACAATCGCATCATGGATTGGATCCTGGATGAATTTAAGCGTGAGAACGGCATGGACCTGCGCAAGCAGCCGGATGCATTGCAGCGCATCAAGGAGGAAGCCGAAAAAGCGAAGATCGCGCTTTCGAGCGCTCAGCAGTACGAAATTAATCTTCCGTTCGTGACGGCAGATGCCACTGGGCCGAAACATATTTCGATGAAGCTGTCGCGGGCGAAAATGGAACAGATGTGCGACGACTTGTTCGAACGCACGATCGGGCCCGTTAAAGCATGCTTGAAAGACGCCGGTGTTGGCGTGGACAAAATCAATGAGCTCGTGCTCGTCGGCGGCATGACCCGCATGCCCCGTGTGGTTGAAGTTGCGAAAACGCTCGTCAACAAGCCGCCTCATCAAGGTGTGAATCCGGACGAAGTCGTGGCGATCGGCGCTGGCATTCAAGGCGGCGTGCTCAAGGGCGACGTAAAAGACGTGTTGCTCCTGGACGTGACCCCGCTCTCGCTCGGTATTGAAACGCTCGGTGGTGTGTTCACGAAGTTGATCGAACGCAACACCACGATCCCGACACGCAAATCGGAAATTTTTTCGACGGCCTCAGATAGTCAACCGGGCGTAGAGATTCACGTGTTGCAAGGCGAACGCCAGTTCACCCGCGACAACAAAACGATCGGCAAATTTAATCTGTCAGACATTCCGCCCGCCCCGCGCGGCGTGCCGCAAATCGAAGTTACCTTTGACATCGATGCGAACGGCATCCTGCACGTCAACGCAAAAGATCTTGGCACTGGCAAAGAGCAGAAGATCACGATCACCGCGAGCAGTGGTCTGTCGAAGGACGAAATCGAGAAGATGCGCAAGGACGCGGAACTGCACGCGGAAGAAGATAAAATCAAACGCGAAGAAATCGAAACACGCAACGAAGCCGATGGTGCCGTGTATCGCACGGAGAAGTTGCTCAAGGAAAGCGGCGACAAACTCACCGCGGATAACAAAGGCAAGATCGAAGGCGCTCTCAACGAAGTGAAAGAAGCGCTCAAGGGCAATGACGCGGCCGCGATTAA
The DNA here is from genome assembly GCA_028293445.1 of Verrucomicrobiales bacterium. Taxonomy (GTDB): domain Bacteria; phylum Verrucomicrobiota; class Verrucomicrobiia; order Limisphaerales; family JACDHS01; genus CBHWET01. Next base: position 34,860 of record JAQGOU010000006.1, read on the forward strand.
GACCGCAAGTGAGAAACTGAACACCGTTTGGCAGGAAGCATCTGCTGAACTTTATAAGGCCGCTTCTGAAAAGGCGAAAGCCGGCCAGGCTGGTCCGCAACCAGGCGCTGACGCTGGTCCCAAAGAAGGCGGCGAGAAGAAGGACGAAGGTCCGATCATCGACGCTGAAGTCGTGGACGAGAAAAAATAATTCGCACGCGAAGGCGCGGGAGAGTCTTAACTCTTTCGCGTTCTTCGCGTGAGTTCGTTCCCTAAAACAAATTTCCCGATCGCGAGTGCGACGGGGTCTTTTGATTCGTTAACAAATCAGAAATAGAAAAAGGAAAAGAAACACTATGGCATTAAATGTAAAACCTCTCGGCGACCGCGTAATCGTGGAAGCTGTTGAAGAAAAAGAAGTCAAAAAGGGCGGCATTATCATTCCCGATACCGCTAAAGAAAAACCGACCGAAAGCATCGTGCGTGCACTCGGCACCGGCAAAACAGACGACAAAGGCAACAAGATCGCTTTTGAAGTCAAAGTGGGCGATCGCGTTCTGACCAGCCAATACGGCGGCCAGCCGATCAAGCTCGACGGCAAGGAATACAAAATTCTGAGCTCGGACGACATCCTCGCGGTGATCGCTTAATCCAACAAACAATTTTAAACAAAGGAAATTAATACTATGGCAGCAAAGCAATTATTATTTGACGAAGCAGCTCGTCAATCGCTCTTGAAGGGCGTGCAGAAATTGGCGAAAGCCGTCAGCGCAACGCTCGGACCTAAAGGTCGTAACGTTGTTCTCGACAAAAAATTCGGTTCCCCGACGGTCACCAAAGACGGTGTCACTGTCGCCAAGGAAATCGAACTCGAAGACGCTTATGAAAACATGGGCGCCCAGATGGTTCGCGAAGTGGCCAGCAAGACCAGCGACACCGCTGGTGACGGCACCACGACAGCGACCGTTCTCGCCGAAGCGATTTATCGCGAAGGTTTGAAGTACGTCACCGCTGGCGCAAGCCCGATCAGCATCCAACGCGGTATCGCCAAGGCTGTTGAAGCCGCGACCGAACACCTCGCGAAGATTGCGAAGAAGGTCAAAGACAAAGAAGAAATCAAGCAGGTCGCCACGGTTTCTGCCAACTGGGACACGACGATCGGCGAAATTATTGCTGACGCCATGGACAAGGTCGGAAAAGACGGAACGATCACGGTTGAAGAAGCCAAGTCGATTGAAACGACCCTCGACGTTGTCGAAGGTATGCAATTCGACAAGGGTTATCTCTCCCCGTACTTCGTCACTGATGCGGAGAAGATGCTCGCGAAGCTCGAAGACGCTTACGTCCTGATTTACGAAAAGAAGATCAGCAACCTGAAGGATATGCTCCCGCTGCTCGAAAAAGTAGCCAAGGTCGGCAAGCCTTTGTTGATCATTGCGGAAGACATCGAAGGCGAAGCTCTCGCGACCCTCGTCGTGAACAAGCTCCGTGGCACGTTGAGCATCTGCGCTGTCAAAGCTCCTGGTTTCGGCGATCGCCGCAAAGCCATGTGCGAAGACATCGCGATCCTCACTGGTGGCAAGTTCATCAGCGAAGATCTCGGCATCAAGCTGGAATCCCTCGGCCTCGATGATTGCGGCCGCGCGAAATCCATTGTCGTTGACAAGGAAAACACCACGATCGTCGAAGGCTACGGAAAATCTTCTGACATCCAGGGCCGTGTGAACCAGATTCGCCGCCAGATCGAAGAAACCACTTCCGACTACGACCGTGAAAAATTGCAGGAACGTTTGGCCAAGCTCGCCGGTGGCGTTGCGGTCATCAACGTCGGCGCTGCCACGGAAACGGAACTGAAAGAAAAGAAAGCTCGTGTCGAAGACGCATTGCATGCGACTCGCGCGGCTGTCGAAGAAGGCATCGTTCCTGGCGGTGGCGTGGCATTGCTCCGCTGCTTGGGTGCGATCGAAGCCGTCAAGTTAACGGACGAAGACGAACAAATTGGCGTCGAGATCGTGAAGAAAGCGATCGAAGCTCCTCTCCGTGCGCTCGCGTTCAACGCTGGCGTGGAAGGTTCCCTCATCGTTCAAGAAGTCAAGAGACGCAAAGGCAACGAAGGCTACAATGTCGCCACGGGCGAATATGTTGACCTCGTCAAAGCCGGTGTGGTTGATCCGAAGAAGGTCACCCGTTCCGCGCTGCAAAACGCGTCATCCATTGCAGGTCTCTTGCTCACCACTGAGTGCTTGATCACCGATGCTCCTGAAAAGGACAAGCCAGCTCCGGCCGGCGGCGGTCATGACCACGGCGGTGGCGGTGGCGGCATGGGCGGAATGTACTAAGCCGAATAGATTTCGGAGGAACTGAAGAACACGGCGAGGCTGGTGCACACCAGCCTCGCTTTTTATTTGCTGGGAGCGCGTGACGGTGTCAGACAAGACCAGCCCACACGCTTCCTGGCAAGCGACATCGATATAATTCTGACCCAAGACTACGCAGTCGCTCAGTAGGCGGTCAAAAGAAGTGATCCGGTTGCCGGAGATTCCGTCTTAGCTTAGGGCTTTTTCGGGGAGCGTCGCAGAACCAGCAAGAGCGCCAAGCCGCTACAACCCCAGCCGAACCAATCGCCATGCAGATTGTAGAATGTTGGAGATGCTTTTCGAGCGGCGGTGCGAAGCGGGATCTTTGTCACTAGATATCCTTCGCCGTAGACTGTGCCCTTGGCGTCACGGAAGATTTCACGAACGCGTCCGTTCTCATCGACCCAACAGGTTAGCCCATTGTTTGTGCAGCGGATGAGCGGGATGCCGTTTTCTACGGCGCGAAACACAGCGTTCATGGCCTGTTGCCATTGCGCGGCGCTCTTGCCGAACCAACCGTCGTTCGTGAGGTTTAAAAGAATATCCGTGTCGCGATTGACGTGTTCTCGTGCGTAATGCGGAAAGACATCTTCGAAACAAATAAGCGGAGCAATGGTGGCGGGGGGGATCAAGCAGTTCAAAGGGGACTGGACCTTTGCCGGCGGCGAAGCTGCCTGGAATCGGCGTGAGATACTTTATGAATGGAAGCCATTTCTCGAGCGGAATGTATTCACCGAAGGCAACGAGCCTCTGTTTGCGATAAGTTTCAACGTAATTGCCGTCAGGTCCGAAAAGGAAACTGGAGTTATAATAATTGGTTTCGGTCGGGAGATATTCCGCGTCGTCTGCGCCGAGAATCATCCAGGCTCGCTGTGAGGCAATGAGGTTCGTGATGGCGGCGTAGTTTTCCTTGTCCAAGCCCGGCAGGGCTGCCTCCGGCCAGAGGAGGAGTTGCGGCTTTTCTGCGAGCGCGTTGGCCGAGAGACTCATCAAGGTGCGAAAGCGATTGGGTGTTTCGGCCGGATCGAAAATTAATTCCTGCGGGATGCTCGGTTGGATGAGTGCCACTTTTAATTCCCGCCCGGGTGCCGGTGCTTTGCTGATACGGTCTGTTCCCCAGGCAAACACGGCCGCCGTCACAGCGACAGGGAAGAGAATTTCCGAAAGCCACATGCGGCGCTCCGTGGGTTTGTGGATGAAAACCAAAGCGAGCGATAGCAGCGACGAGGAAAACCAGACTAACAGAAAGGTGACCCCATAGACGCCGGTCGTCGACGCGATTTGAATCAGTGGCACAAGCTTGTGCTGCGAGACGCCAAGAAAATTCCATGGGAAACCGCTGAGAAAACGGGCGCGCAACATTTCCAGGGCTACCCAGAATACGGCGCACGACAGCGCCCAGAGGGTGCGGTCGATCCAGGCCGACTGGAGAAATTGTTCGCGAAGCGGTAATTCAGCTCCAGTGAACCGGCGCTTCGCCAGTCGTTGACAAAGCCAAACCCAGGTCGCGATAAACAGTCCGAGATAAAGATTCAGCGCCAGCCACCCACCCACGGCGCCGGCTGGAAACGGAATGAAGAGCAGCCAGTAAATCGAGGTAAGGAAGTGCACGACTCCCGCGACGTATCCGATGCGAAACGCTTGCCATCCCTGCGTGCCAAATGCAGCGGCCAAAATTAATCCCGGAGCGATCCACGCAAATCCAGCAACACCTGCGTTCGGAAAGGCGAGCGTGAGCAATAAGCCGCCCACCGCCGCCAATAAGTAGCGCCACCAGCAAATTGCTTTGAAATTGATTTTATTCAACGGGCAAAATGTAACCACGAATCGAGATGTATAAAGACGAATAAACAGTAGGCAATTCGCCCAGGTGACACGTGTCTGCTGCATTTTACACTGCCAGCATGTTGCGGCCTCGCCGCGTGGGGGCACGCGGCCTACATCTTGCCCGCTGTCGGTCGGCTACCGTCAGCGTGCGTGTTCGTAATGCGAGATGCGTTTCTTCTGCATACACGAATGTTGTAAATTGTCCGCGACACTTTTAGTTTGGCCTACTGCTTGAGCACTCAAAACTCACAATCGAATAGTCCGAGCCCGCGACAGTTGGGCTACCGCATGCCGGCCGAATGGGAACCTCATGTCGGCACCTGGTTTTCGTGGCCGCGACCTGAAGGAATCAGCTTCCCGGATAAATACGACACCGTCCCGCCGGTTTATGCCGAGCTCATCAAACAGATCGTGCAAGTCGAAGAGGTGAACATCAATGTGTGGCACCGAGAGATGGAAGAATGGGTGCGTGGCCTGCTGACCAAAGAAAAGGTTCCGCTCGCGCGCGTGCAGTTCCATCATTTTCCAGCCTACGAACCATGGTGCCGTGATCATGGACCAATTTTTCTGTTACGGGATCAGCCAGGAAAACATGAGCGAGCGATTGTGGATTGGGGTTACAACGCGTGGGGTGGCAAGTATCCACCATTCGATCTGGACGATGCTGTTCCGCAGCATGTGGCAAAGTTGCGCGGGTTGCCCCTCTTCTCACCGGGCATTGTCATGGAAGGCGGTTCGATTGAGGTGAATGGGCGCGGCACGGTCTTGACGACCGAAGCCTGTTTGCTGAATCCGAATCGGAACCCGCATCTGTCCAAAGCGGAGATTGAGAAATATCTCTGCGACTATCTGGGGTGCACCAATGTGCTTTGGCTTGGTGACGGTATCATCGGCGACGACACGGACGGACACATCGACGATCTCACGCGGTTCATCAATCCGACAACCGTAGTCACAATCATCGAGAAGGATCCAGCCGATCCCAATTGTGAAATCCTCGCGGACAACCTGAAACGACTTCACACCTTACGCGATCAGGACGGCCAACCACTCCGCATTGTGGAACTGCCGATGCCGCGGCTGATTGAATTTGAGGGGCAACGGTTACCGGCGAGTTACGCCAATTTTTATATCGCCAATAAAATTGTCGTGATGCCGACCTATCGCGACAAGAACGATCAGGTGGCGATTGATATCCTGCAACGCGAGATGCCGAACCACCGGGTCATCGGTGTGGATTCAACCGAATTAATTTGGGGACTCGGCTCGTTCCATTGCATCAGCCAACAGGAGCCCGCCTAGCCCGTGAAGACCGAAGCCCCAGTCATTGAAATGCAAAACGTCTCGATCGTCTCGCCGCAGGAAGCGGATGTGGCGCAGGTCGAGAACGTGAACTGGCGCGTGCAGCGGGGTGAATTCTGGATCATTGGTGGAAGTCACGGTTCCGGTAAAAGCAATCTGCTCTCAACGGCCGCGGGATTGCAAAATCCTCTTCGCGGTAAGGTGACGCTGTTTGGACGCGACGCTTCCGGCACGCGCGAGAAAGAGTTGGAAGAAGAACGCCGACGCATCGGTCTAGTGTTTCAGAGCGGCGGCCGTAATCTTTCCCGGCTGACTATTGCTGAAAACGTGGCGTTACCGCTCCGGTATCACGGCAATTTATCGGAGGCTGAAGTGGAACACGAACTGCGTCGGATTTTGGAACCGATGGAATTGATCCCGATGGCGAAAAGTATGTCGAAGACGGTGAGCCTTGGATGGCAACAACGAACGGCTTTAGCCCGTGCGCTGACGCTGAAGCCGGAAGTTCTGTTGCTCGACAAGCCGCTGAGTTCTGTCGAGGCACGCCACCGCCGCTGGTGGTTGGAGTTTTTGCCGAAATTGTTTTCAGGTTCAGCCTTGGAAGATCAGCCGGCGATGACGGTCGCCCTGGTGACGGACGATGTTGAACCGTGGATCAATATCGGCACTCATTTCGCCGTGTTGAAAAAGAACGGTTGGCAGTTTTTGGGAAACCGCGCAGAGTTACAGCGCGATGAGAAACAACTGCGCGAATTGTGGGCAGATGAACTGATCTTTTAGCGATGGCGCAACAAGACTTAACTCCACAGCTTCGCACCCGGCTCAGCCGCGTTGAACGCGCCGTCGGGCTCTTTGTCACGTTCGCGACACTCGTGCTCCTGGCGGGGTTTGTGTATTACATTTACCATAGGGCGAAGAGCAAAGGCTGGTTTCTCACCAAAATCGTTTACCAGACAGGAGTCAACAACGCGGCGGGTCTTGCGATTGGCAATCCAGTAAAGCTCATGGGCTTTAACGTCGGCGAAGTAACGGAAATTATTCCCAACGAACCGTATGACTACTACGGCGTCACGCTGAAGTTCCGAATCCAAGATCCAAACTTTGGTTACATTTGGACCGACTCAAAAGTGCGCGTTGCGGCGGCAGATTTTCTCGGCAACCGCTACCTGGAAATTTTGAAAGGGAGGGAAGGAATTCCGACGGTGCTCACAATCAACAAAAAGGCTGTTGGTCTGCTCGATCGCAAGGGTGTGGAGAGAAAGTTTAAGGAAGAGTTTTCCGTGCTTCTCAAGAAAATCCAAGAGGAGAACCCGGATTTCAACGAACACTCTGCACGTGCTGAGGCGACCAATGCGGTCCAAAGCTTCCTCAACGGGCAGGCAAAAACACGCTCCGAATTGTACTATGTTGCTCTTTCCAATACGAACGAGGCTTATTGGCTGGATCCGCTTGAATCGCCGGCGCTAACGGATCGTCTGGAGACGGTTGTCAACATGGTAGAAGCAGCGCTTCCCAATGTCCTGGGTCTGACGAATAAGTTGACGAGTCTTTTGGGCGGCGCGAATACCACGGTCGCTGAAGTAAATGCGATTCTCAAAGACGTGCGTCCTGTCGTGACGAATCTTTCCTTCATTACTTCAAACTTGCGCGAGCCGAAAGGTTCCCTTGGTGAATGGATTCTGCCGAAAAACATTAACTCGCAACTCGAGAGCACCCTGGCCAGCGCCGATTCGACCATGCGGACAGCGGACGCCACCCTTAAGACCGCGCGGACCACGCTACACAATACGGATACCAATATTACGCTGCTTGTTTCGAACCTCAATAACTCACTCGAGAACCTCGCGAATCTCACGAGCAATTTGAACGCCCAGGTTCAAGTGAACACGAATATCATCAGCGCACTTTCTGAAACTATTGTGCATTCGGATGACCTGATACAGGGCTTGAAACGTCATTGGCTTCTACGCTCCGCCTTCAAGACCAACAAGGTGCAAAAGGGTGAATCGCCTTACCCCTCCAGGACCGAGCCGCTGGCGATTCCGCGCCTGAAGAAGTAGTTACTCCTTAGCGGAATCCTTATCGATCACCGCGCGCGGATGGAATTTCCGGTGAACCTCGCGTAATCGTTGTCCGGCCACATGCGTGTACACTTCGGTGGTATTGATCGTCGCGTGACCGAGCAACTCCTGGATCACACGTAAATCCGCACCATGCTCGAGCAGATGTGTGGCGAAACTGTGTCGAAGCATGTGAGGCGTAATATTCTTCGTGATGCCCGCGCGCCGCGCTCGATCTTTGATCCGCTTCCAGATTGTCCCGGATGCAAACGCTGTGCCGCGCTTCGTCAAAAAAACATTCGCCGTCGACTTTTTGTTCACAAGCGCAGGACGTCCTGAATCCAGATAGCGTTGAATCGCTTCGATTGCTTTCTTGCCCACCGGCACGACACGTTCCTTGTTTCCTTTGCCGATAACGTTGATGAATCCAGCCTCCAGTTGCAGTTGCTCGAGCCGAATGTCCTTTAACTCCGAGCGGCGCAGTCCTGAAGCGTAAGCTAATTCCAGAATCGCCTGATCGCAGAGCGTGTGCGGCGTTTGAATCGGCTCCGGGCTAAGCAATTGATCGATGTCCGGGTCGCTGAGAGATTTCGGCAGCCGTTTCCAACGACGTGGTAACGAGAGATTTTCGGCAATGTTTGCCGGCAGGAATTTCTCCTGTTCTGCAAATTTATAAAGGGCACGCAAAGCAGCAATCTCGAGATAGACGCTTTCCGAACTTAACGTACGGGTCGATTCCTTCGGCTCCGTTTCAAGACTGCGCGAGCGCTCATACTCAATAAACGACATGAGGTGCGACAACTCGACCGACTTCCAATCGCTCAGATTATTTTTTTGCGCCCAGTCCGTAAATCTGAACAGCAGGCTCGCATAAGTGCTCGCGGTGCATTCGGAGTGACCACGTTCGTGGCGAAGATACGAGAGGAAATCTTCAACGAGAGCACGCATGATATTTGGATAAAATGGTTTCCACGATCGCGCCCGGCTCACTCGTGGGCGTCAGATGAGTCCAATCCAGATACATCTTGCGCCGGAACCAGGTCATCTGCCGTTTGGCGTACTGTCGGGTGCGAATCTTCACCAACTCCACCGTCTCAGCCAGCGACCGTTCGCCTCGCAGATGCTCAACGACCTGTCGATAGCCGATCGCCTGCAATGCTGTTTGATTTCCATCGAGGCCACTCGCCAGCAACGATTGGGTTTCGTTGACCAGGCCTTGCGCAAACATTTCATCCACTCGGAAATCAATTCTCCGCCGCAAATCTCCGGGCTCGCGGGATAATCCGAACAGAAATCGTTTGTCTGGAGTCTCGGCCGTTGGCTTCTGCCAAGCGGAACGCTGTTCGGAGAATGGTTTGCCCGTCAAACGAATCACTTCAATAGCGCGAATGACCCGGCGCGGATTCTTCTGATCGATCCTATCGAAGGTGACGAGATCTTTCTCCTGTAACTCACTTAATAACGTCTCGAGCGGAGACGCTTCCAGTTCGGCGCGTAAATTTACATCCGAAGGAGGCGCTTCTCCCAATCCTTCGAGGAAGGCTTTGAAATAAAGACCGGTTCCACCACAAAAAATCGGGATGCGCTTTCGGGCGCAAATATCCACGACTGCTCTCTGGGCCAACTCACAAAACTTTGCAGCGTCGACTGCGCCAGTGAGTTCGGCTACATCGATGAAGTGATGAGGAATCTTTACTCGCTCAGCAGCACTTGGTTTGGCCGTGCCGATATCCAGACCTCGATAGACCTGCATCGAATCAACCGAAATGATTTCGCCAGCAATCTTTTCGGCCAGAGCCAGGGCAACGGCTGATTTTCCGACGGCGGTGGGACCGGCGATAAAAATCGGCTGCTGTTCAGGTAAAGGATACAGAGTCATTGGGAACGGCGGCGCTACTTTGTACGAACAGTTCGTCGTGGCAGAAGGAAAAACAGCGCGAGACCGGCTGTAATGATTCCGATGCTCACAAATTGCCCGGGACTGATCAGCCCATTAAGATAGTACTCGGCCGGTTTATAATCGGCGCGGAACAACTCTACGATGGAACGCAGAACGGCATAGCAGATCAGATACATCGCAAAAACTTGTCCGCTGAATTTTTTGCGCTGATAAAACCACGCAAGGAACAAATAAAGACTGAAGTTCAACACCGCCTCATAGATTTGGGTGGGATGCACCGGGGTAGCCAGTCCCCCCATGACATGGGTTTCGTGTCCCTCTGGAAAAGTAATCGCCCAGGGCAAGCTGCACTGTTTGCCGAAACAACATCCTGTCATCAGACAGCCAATTCGTCCAAATGTATGACCCAGGGCGATACTGGGTGCCACGGCATCTGCGAACTTCCAAAGGGGAATCTTTTTCAAGCGGGTATATAGAACCATGGCCAACAGCGCGCCAATAAAGCCGCCGTAAAAAACCAACCCGCCCTTTTGAATCATGAAAACCTCAGTGAAAGGTTTGTTCGCGAATTCCTCGCGCCAATACGAGATGACGTGAAGCAACCGTGCCCCAACCATGGCACCGATTAACAGCCACGGTGCTGCATCACTGATCTGGTCTGGGGTCAATCCATCCCGCACGCCTCGGCGGCCAGCAGTCCAGATGCCCGCGATGAAACCGAGCGCGACAAGAATGCCGTACCAATAAATCGTGAGTGGCCCTAAATGAAATGCAATTGGATGCACGAATTAACAATCTAGATTTCAAATTTGAAAATACAAATTTCAAATCAGGTCTCGACCGGATGCAGAAATGAGGCTTTTTGCCCGGCGCTCTTCAATCCCCCACTTTGCGATTTGTTCTTTTCGTTGATTGGTGCATTTTGGCCACGGACTCATGACCATTTGGACACTGATATTCCGCAGTCTGCGCTTTCACGCCCGGTCGCATCTGGGTGCGTTGCTCGGGGCGGCTATCGGCAGTGCGGTCCTCATTGGCGCATTGATTGTGGGGGACTCGGTTCGAGGCAGTCTCCGTGACATGGCATTGCAGCGGCTCGGGAAGATCGAGTGCGCGCTTGTGGGCGGCGATCGGTTGTTTCGTTCGGCGCTCGCTCACGACCTCCTCTCCATCGGGAACTCAACGACGGACGGTACTGTTACACCCATATTAACCATTCCAGCGATGGCGACCCGCTCTGACGGGAGCGCACGGGCAAATCGCGTGCAGCTGCTCGGAGTGGAAACCAACATCGTCCGATTGGGAGGGGATCTAAGACTGGCAAATTTGCCCCCGGGGACGGTCGCGCTGAACGAGGCTCTGGCGTCGCATCTGCGCGTGCAACCGGGGGACACGGTGATCTTCCGTGCGGAAAAAGCCTCCGCTCTTTCACGCGAAGCGCCCATCTCCCCGCAATCTGAATCATCCATTGTGTTGCGGCTAAAGGTTCACTGCGTCATCGCCGCGGAAAATCTCGGGAACTTCAATTTAGCAGCCACTCAGCTTACACCCTTCAATGCCTTCGTCTCTCTTGCTGAATTGCAAAAGAGCGCTCATGCAGAAGGTCGAGCGAACCTGCTCGTCGGCGCTCTCGAAGGCTCCACATTAAACCCGGATTACTTCAAAAAGGTTTGGAGATTGGAAGATGTTCAAGCCGAATTGAAGCTGCTCCCGGCCGCACAGCAGATCGAACTGCGTTCTGAACGAATCTTTATCGATCCCGCTCTCACAGAAGCCGCGTTGAAAAACAGCGACCGTGTCCGTGGGCGACCTTGGACAAATTCCAATGCAATCGATGCTGATCAAAAGCTCGCCGCCGAACTGACGAACGTACAACCGATACTCACTTACTTCGCGAATCAACTTCGATCCGGCGAATATGCAACGCCTTACTCCATGGTGACGGCCACAACAGCGCCGCGCGTTCCGGCCGATCTAAAAGAAGACGAAATTGTAATCAATGAGTGGCTCGCCGAGGATTTGCAGGCGAGGCCTGGAACCGAAATTGAAGTCACCTATTTTCTTCCTGAATCAGCCGGCCATCTCGTAGAACGGACCAATCGCTTTCGCGTGCGCAGTGTAGTCCCGCTTAGCGGTCCTTACGCCGATCGCACCTTGATGCCGGAATTTCCTGGCATTACCCAAGCGGAGAAGACACAGGACTGGGACGCGGGCTTTCCACTGGTTCACAAAATTCGTCCCAAGGATGAGCAATACTGGAAAGAGCATCGGGGCACACCAAAGGCTTTCATTTCACTGACGGCGGGGCAGAAGCTCTGGGGAAATCGATTTGGCAATCTCACGGCGATTCGTTTTCCACTTCTAACCGTTGCGCAGGAAACAGATCGTGTAGCACGAACCAAACAGGCTCTCGAGGTAAAAATCCTTTCGGAGGTCCATCCAGCACAACTTGGTTTGCGCTTCGAACCAGTGCGCGAGCGGGGCCTTGCTGCGGCGTCGCAATCAGAAGATTTCGGAGGGCTCTTTCTTGGCTTCAGTTTCTTTTTAATTATTGCGGCTGTGCTCCTCATGGCGCTGCTCTTCCAGTTTGGGTTGGAACAGCGTGCTCCCGAAATTGGCACTCTCCTCGCTTTGGGATTCACACCTAAACGCGTTCGCAGGTTGCTACTGGTTGAAGGCGCAATCATTTCACTTGGCGGCGGGTTTATTGGCGCGGTCGGCGGGATTTTCTTTGCCAAGGCGATGTTGCAGGGGCTGACGACGATTTGGCGCTCGGCGGTGGGGACTTCGTCTCTGCAGTATCACGCCACCGGCACGAGTCTGGCGATTGGTTTTACGGCGAGCTTCCTGATCAGCACACTTACAATCTGGGCGATGCTGCGCAAACAGGCTCGCCAACCCGCACGGCAGCTTCTGAATGAAGGTTCCAACAGTGAGATTCAGAATACGGCTTCCATAAAACCGAAGCGCCAGTTTGCTCAGTGGATTGCGTTAGGATGCTGCTCGAGCGCGATCGGATTGCTGGGCTGGGCCATTTCGCAAAAGGAAAGTCACTCCGCGGAAACATTTTTCTTTTCCGGAATGTTGTTGCTCGTCGGCGCACTTGCCGGTTGTTCCGTGCTTCTGCGCAAGCTCGCACAATCGCATGCCGGCAATCACGTTTCCATGATGGCGGTCGCCCTCCGCAATTCCACGCGCCGCCGCAAGCGTAGTCTCACCACTATTGCCCTCCTCGCCAGCGGCGCTTTTCTGATTGCAGCAATCGGCGCATTTAAACTCGATTCCAATCAAAACGCAGAAAAGCGTTCGTCCGGCACGGGCGGTTTCGCCTTCATCGGGGAGACAACCTTGCCCATCGTGCAACATTTGAATGAGGCCCCCGGTCGCGACTTCTTCGGCTTGAACGAAAGGGATCTCGCGGGTGCATCGTTTGTCCCGCTCCGAGTGCATGACGGCGACGATGCCAGTTGTTTAAATCTTAATCGGGCACAGAAACCGCGCCTTCTCGGCGTCCGGCCTGAAGAATTGTACAGTCGCAAATCGTTCACGTTTGCAGGTCTTGCGAAATCAATTCCTGCGGATCAGGGCTGGCTGTCGCTTTCCACCACAAACATCGAAGAGATCCCGGCGATTGGCGATGAGGCATCAATCGCCTGGGCATTGCACAAGAAAATTGGGGATACACTCGATTACACAGACGAACGCGGGAATGTATTTAGAATTCGCATCGTCGGTGCGGTCGCTAATTCTATTCTGCAAGGAAGTCTCATTATAGATGAACAAGCGTTCACAAAGAAATTTCCAGGAGATACTGGCTACCGCATGTTCCTGATCGATGCCCCGCGTGCACAGTTACCGCAACTTTCTCGCGAGCTTTCGCGCGGTTTAAAAGATGTCGGACTTGAACTTACACCCGCCAACAAACGTCTCGCCGCTTTCAACGCAGTGCAGAATACTTATCTCAATACCTTCCAAATCCTCGGTGGGTTGGGCCTGCTTTTGGGCAGCGCTGGTCTCGGGGTTGTGGTTCTCCGCAATGTTCTCGAGCGTCGCAACGAACTGGCTTTGCTCCTCGCTGTTGGATTTCGAAAGCGATCACTCCGCATGCTTGTCCTTAGTGAACACGGCGTTCTGCTGGTGCTCGGTCTTTGCATCGGCATCGCCGCCGCACTGCTCGCCGTTTTGCCGGCATTGATTTCGCCACGCGGCGACATACCTTATGAATCATTGGCCATCACTCTCGGTGCGATCCTGCTGAGCGGATTGCTTTGGACGTGGGTGGCCACGCGGGCGGCGTTGCGCGGGGAGTTATTGAAAGCATTGCGGAACGAATGACTTTTTAATCACGGATAGACACAGATGAACACGGATTCAAAACAATTCCTTTTACTGGTCGCGGCTCTCTCGATGGTAACATTTGGTCAGGCCGCCGAACCGAAAGCGCTTTACGCAAATACGTTTGATATGGTCACGGTCGGCCCCCTGCCCGAAGAGTTTCTTGTGATCGATGGCGCCTTCGCCGTGAAAGAGGATGGCGGGAATAAGTTTATCGAACTGCCCGGCGCACCACTCGACACCTTTCGTTTATTGTACGGTCCCACCACCAACTTTAACGTCGCGGCTTCCGCAAAGATCCTTGGCACGGCCAAGGGCCGTCGCTTCCCCACATTCGCGGTCGGCTTGAATGGGGTGGGTGGATATCGCCTGCAAGTTTCACCTGCGAAAAAGATGCTGGAACTTTACAAAGGGGACGACCTCCTCAAGGGCGTTGCTTACGAATGGAAATCGGGCGAATGGACACAGCTGCGTTTGGAAATGAAAAAAGCGGGGGAGGGAAAGTTTGTGTTACAAGGCACAGCTTCGGCCAAATCCGAAACCGAACCAAAAGAACCGCAGCTTACCTTCGAGGCAAATGCCACGCCATCAAACGGTCGGCCTTCAGTGTGGGGCAGCCCCTATTCCGGGACTCCGATCTGGTTCGATGATTTGTCTCTTTCGGTCAGCAAATAGAATTACCAATCGGTCGGTTGGTAATCTTTTAAAAACTTCCCCCAGACATGTTCACCGGTGTTAAAGCCGGCAATGATGGGATCCACGATTCGCGCGGCCCCATCCACAATATCCAGCGGCGGATGAAAGCGATGTTCTTTCGTTTTGCGCTCCGCAATCTGCACCGGATCTTCGTCCGTGACCCAACCTGTATCCACACTGTTCATGTGAATGCCATCCGCGTGGTAGTCAGCAGCCGAAGTACGCGTCATCATGTTGAGCTCCGCCTTCTCCATGTTCGTTTGCGGTTGGCGGTTCGTCTTATATTTTCGATAAAACTGACCTTCTACTGCCGACA
>JAQGOU010000031.1 GCA_028293445.1 Verrucomicrobiales bacterium
GTTGGCGTTCAAGGCTGTGGGGCCGTTGGATTATTCGCGTGGTCTGGTTGCGCGTTTGCTGTTTGATTTGAATTAATGGCGTTGTTGTTTGCTGGCCCGTTCGCTGTGTCACTTTCCGCACTCACCGCGTCTGCCGGTGCCTCCGCTTTCGCTTTTCTCCGTTCGGCTTGCTTGAGGAGGATCGCGGTGTAGTTCGCATTCATCTGCTGCAGATAACATCCGTACATCTCCAGCAGTTCATCCGGTTGGATATCCACCACGTCGGGGCCCCAGCGCAGGATGAGTCGGCTGACTTCGAGTAGACCTTTCAATCGAAGATGCAGGTTCACGGTGCCGTCGGGCATTTTTTCGATCTTCTGCTGGCCGTTCCAGCGGCGTTCTTGAATCATCACGGCCACCTTTTTACTGAAGCCGATGACGATGTCGCGCGGGATGGCATCTTTCTCCGAGTAAATACCGAGACTGCCCTCGAAGTGACTGTCTGAATTAAACCCGGCGGGGATCACGAATTTTCTGCCGGTGCGCGCAATCGGGTCGATGCGCCAGGCGCCGAACGTTAAGACCTTGTTGTTCTTATGGTCGTGGGCAATGAGATAAAGATTATCTTCGAAGACCTGGATGTGCAGTGGATCGAGATCGCGTTCGGAAACTTCTCCTTTCTGATTGTAGTTCGTGACGTGCAGCGTTTCGCGGTCCTGAATGCCGCTGACGATCTTTTCCAGATTCTCCGGTGTGACGACTGTTTTGCCGTTGGAGCGGGCGGACATGATTTTACTCCAATCGGAGGGCTGGAACGTAACCATGTCAGGAAAGTCTCCGGCAATTTTCTCGCAGATACTTTCGATCGCGGCTTCCCAGCAGGTGCCCTGGAACTGTTCCATGCCTTGCATGAGAAAGAGGGCGGCGATCATTTCGCGGCGGGTGACTGGTAATCCTTTCGCGTCCGAGACCGGGCCATCGAAGTGGTAGCCATGTTTCTTTTTGTCGTACTTGATGTGGTAATCCATTTCCATGATCTGCATATCCCGCTTGATCGTGCTTTCCGATGCTCGGATTAGCTCGGACAATGTGCGTCGGTTCGGAAACTTCCCGGAGGCGATCTCGCTGTAAATAATTCCCATCCGACGCATCTGCGCGCGTCCGGGCGGGCGATGTTGGTGCTGTACCGGAATGGTAGGGGCTTTTTTCTTGGTCGCTTTGGTAGTGCGTGATGGTTGTTTGGTATTCTGCTTTGCTTTGGATTTCATGACGACTGCGTGCGTGGAATGATTGTGATTATTTTGTTTGTCCCCTTGAATGATTCCCGTGATGGAAGGGCCCGTTCGAGGTTGCCGCGGATTTTTATGACAAAGCCGTGGAAGGAACGGAAGGCGGAAATAGTTGAAACATCATCTCGATTGCGGATGGGGATCCCAGTATCTACGCTGTCGGCGGTTTGTCATCCGTTGTGTTTCAAGCCGGTCGATAATACATGAGCCTTCAAGATAGAAAAAAGCTAACCGCGTGGCTGATCGTTTTCATGATTCTCCTGTTCCTTAGTTCAACGAATGGAATTGGAGCGCAAATTACAAATGTCAGGAAGATATACGAGCCATACTTTTCGCAGTATCCTTCTTTAAAGAATGCCGTCTTAATTTATCAGTGTGTCCTCTTCGGTGCGGCTTGCATTGGATTCTACACGGTTTGGGTGCTGTATCAGCGTCTTCCCGGAACTCTGTTCGTTGCTCAACGAGGCTTAGTCATATTCACAACGCTACGCTTGGCTAGTGTGTGGATTTTTTATCAATTTGCTGGTGGACTCGGCACCGGTCGCGCCTCTGTGCGAGCCAATATGGTCAGCAGCGTCGCTGTCATTCTAACCGGTGCTGTCTGGTATCTGTATCTGGCGCGATCAAAACGAGTGCGAGAGATTTTTTCTGCCTGAGAATCGTTGGAAGCATCTAGCTCCGACTAAGCTGGCACCTTCATTATCTCTCACGCGGAGGACTTTCCGGCAGAAACAATGTTCCGGACACTTCCATGGCGTCATCGGCAGGTATCCTGCCAAATGGATTTACTGGAAACCCGAGTTGAATTCATCGACCTCACGACAAAGGTTATCGGTGGGGAGAACCGTAAGATGAATTCTCAATGGCACCCTTGGAACTCAATGAAGCGTTGTTCCCGATTTAACTCACAAAGCACGAGACGTATGCGCACCAGATTACTGGTCTATTCTTTGTTCGCGATCTGCGCGGTGACCTTTTCCACTTTTGCCCAGACAACTCCAACACGGCGGCTCACAGTTGTCCCGGACCCATCCATTATAAAGGAGCCCTCCGGGGCCGCCAAAGCCGGAGCCTTGCTCGATCCTGCGGATACGATTGTTCTTTTACTCGATCATCAAACTGGATTGTTCCAGACCGTTAAAGATGTGCCGGTGAGAGACCTCCGCGCCAACACGGTCGTGCTCGCCAAAGCAGCGGAACTGGCAAAGGTTCCTGTGATCACGACCGCCTCGGAACCCAATGGGCCCAACGGTCCTCTCATGCCAGAACTCGCCCAGGCTGCTCCGAGTGCCACCTACGTTCCCCGCAAAGGCGAAATCAGCGCGTGGGATAACGAGGATTTCAAAAGGATCGTCAAGGAAAGCGGTCGTAAGACGCTTGTCATGGCGGGTGTCTGGACTAGTGTTTGCGTCGCCTTCCCGGCGCTACAGGCCAAGGCCGAGGGCTACAAAGTTTACGCCGTGATGGATGCCTCCGGGGACATGAGCGAAATGGCCTCGCAAACCACTCTAGCGCGCATGACGCAGGCCGGGATTATTCCCGTCACAGTCAACGTGGTCGTGTGCGAACTCCAACGCACCTGGGCCAGGCCCGATGCAGCCGCGTACGGTGCTTTATACCATGACCTCGTGCCGAACTATCGCGCGGTCGCGGAGAGCTATCAAAAAGCCCAGGAGGCGGCCAAGTCCCAGCCCGGGAAGGATGTTAAATAAGGCGAACTTTTTCGGGGCATCACATGAACCGCGCTTGGATCCGTTGATTCCACTTTCGCAGATGCGCCGTTGTTCCCCGAGGCTTAATCACAGGCGACGCAGCGAGAGCCGCGATCATGTCGCCGTGATTACCTGGTCATTGTGGTCGCGTTTGGTAATCCGGAGTATCTTTGAAAAAACAGAGATGCAAAATGATTCCCATCATACCCAGCCACCATGGCGACGAAAACGGGCTTGGACAGCGTGATGAAGGCGAAGGAGCACGGCTTCGGCATGGTTTCCCCGATTGACCCGACGGCGGGGGCGCGTTAAAACATTTGCCATCACCCTGTTCCGTTCGCACACGCTTTTTCTCAGGCGGATTCTGTACCGCGCAACTAGCGCACCTGCGTTGGGTTGGTTGAAAACTTTGGGGCGGCTGCCGCTGCATTGAAACCATAGACCAACAGAAAAAAACTCATGAAAAGCCAAAATAAATCAGAACGCTCGAGCTCGTTTCTCAAGCGGATCGCTCTCCCGCTGGTATTAGCCCTGTCCCTGATCGGAGGAGCCAATGTGGCTCGGGCGGTGACGATAGGCCAATATTACATCCATACTCCCGGCACGGTTCGCGACACGGAAGGTGGTTTTGTCATCGGACGAATGGATGCGGCCTGGGGGCATGCCTTTATTAAACAACCAGGCGCCGATTGGTCGTGGGGATATATGTCCGGCGCGGGCATCTGCGGTTGGATTGAAAATATTCACATTCCCAACAAGCTGGATAATTCCACTTTCGGTTCATGCTCGACTCCGCCCAACCCGGGAACGGGCATACCTCATCGTCAATATCTCCTGAGCTCATACGCTTCGGAAGTCGATGATTACGCTCCCGGCAATGTGAAGAGTTTTGGTAAACGGGTTAGTCTCAATCCCGGTTCATGGCAAACTTACGGCAACTATTTCAACGGAGGCATCAGGCACGCGTTGGGGACCATTACTGATGCGAGGTACGTCACCTGGCGCTATATCTGCAAAGGATCCGGCAATGGATACGTTTTGATCAGTCATGCGCCGGATAGCACTTCTTCTGGAGAATGGTGCTTCATCAGCATGAGCGCCATCGATAAGGCAACGCTGAAAGGGGTTCCGTATTCCGGGGGTGCCTATCCAAAGAATGAAAATGGCGTTTGGTGCAATCTGCCTCACGACTATTAATCGATCTTAGATGCTCTACATAAGTCGCCCTGAGCATAGCTTCGTGCGGGGGCGGCTTTTGGTTTCACACAACCTTGCCTGAAGAGACAACGCTGGTGCTTCTTGAGTTCGATGAAAGTTAAAACTTACTCTGCATTGTGCGGTCTTACGCTTCTCGCGGTGCTGTTCGTGGTCATCAACAGACGCAATGCCACTACCGCCGAGGCAGGGTCCAGTCTTGGAAAAACTTCCACAGCAACTCATCCGTTCAAAATTGCGAATCACGGCGCCGTGTTTCCTGCTCACGATGCACCGATTGTTTCCATCACCGCAATCGAACGATTGCAGCAACTGCTGTCGATGGAACCAACCGACGAGGTCCTGAAACAATTGACGGAACTCATAGGGGCCATGAAGGCGGACGATTTTCCAAAACACCTGGAAGTATTTGACCAGGCTCCGCCGGGCAGCGTTTTGTCCAGTGCGTTGAGTCTTTATCTCAAAAAATGGTCCGAGACCGATCCGAAAGCCGTGCTCGATTTTACGTTCAAATCAGAGACGGGTCCTCCGTCCAAATTGGATGCGGCTGCCGGGGCGGTGGCAGTTTTCGCCGCGAAGGATTTCGCCGGAGCTTCAGCTTACCTGCAGCAAGTCGAAGATCCGGAGCGGAAGAGTATTTTGCTGAATCAATTGGCGCCCGCGTTGGCCAGTGCGGACGCGGCTCGAACGATTGATTGGATCAAAAGCTTGCCGGGTGATGAACCAAAGCAAAGGGCTACCTTCCGGGCTTTGCAACAACTAACGGTCATAAACCTGGACGCTGCGGTGGACTGGGTTTACTCGATGCGAAATGAACCTTTTCTGCGACCAGTGATGGTGGGTGTTTGTCTGATGATCGCCGAGAGCGATCCTTCGCGTGCGGTAAAATTCTTGCCGCATATTGCGGACGGGCCGGGCAAGGATGAAACGATCCAATCTATCTTTGGCGGCTGGCAATTGGTTAGCCCGGCTGAGGCGGCACAATATATCGTCGCCATGCCGCCGGGGCGGGAAAAAGAAATCGCGGCCAAAGCGGCCATGGCGGTGGAAGCCGGTCCGACCGCTGGTCAGTGATGGAGCGTTCTCTGACAACTCGCGAGACCATCGTAGGTAAGCGAGTAGGGGATGGACACGGATGTTGTTGTCGCGATAACAATGGCACTGGGTCGCTGACCCGGAGTATTGTTGAATGAACGGAGAACATTAAAAATGATTCCCATTATACCTGCCATCATGGCGACAAAAACGGGCTTGGATATCCTGTTGAAGGCGAAGGATTGGTTTTATCCGAACAAGACTCTCGCGGAGGCGGAAGATATCCTCAAGAAACGTATGGCGGATGACGTCGGGTCGCTGCAGGAACAGGTGCGACTCCATCGACAGGTGATTGATAGGTTGGTGGAGCAGGTGAAGGCAGACAAGGACATGCTCGAAAAGCATAACGAGGTGTTGATCCATTTGAGCGAGGCAGCCGAGGAAGTTGCGAGCGCGCAGGCGAGACTACGCGTCATCACCTACTGGGCTATCGGACTCGCGGGACTGTCTTTAGTGTCGGGTGTTCTATATTGGGTTCTCAAATAACGTCCCTCTTATGTCTCTTGAAGTGGCGCAATCAAGTTACCTTGCACTGAACCTACTGTATTGACACCGGTGCGTTGTTGCGGTGCGCTCTAGTCATGAACCGCCGAAATTTCATCAAGAGTTCCAGTGCGGCAACTCTCTTCGCGATTACCGGTGCGGGTTGTCATTCGACTGCGCCTCACACTGAATCTCTTTCCGTGGAACAGGAATTGATTTTGGCCGGCACGAAGGCCGCACTGGAGAAATCGCTTTACCCAGCGTTGCAGGAGAAAGTTTACCCGGGACATTTTACCGTGGTGGCCGATGGCGGCGGGTATGGCGCGGAAAACACATGGCCCGGTCTCGATTCCTGGCAAATGGCGGGGGCATATCTCCTGGTGGGCCGGCAACGCGTGGCGCTTGATTACTTTGATTTCGTGCAAGCGTCGCAACGCAAGGATGGGAATATTCCGTTTGCGATTTTTCCCGGCGAACAATCGCCCGGCAG